>NZ_CP095740.1:0-333750 GCF_023078455.1 Luteibacter aegosomatis
ATGAGTGATCTCTGGAGACGCTGTCTCGAGCGTCTTGAAGGCGAATTGAGCGCCGAGGACGTCCATACCTGGCTGATGCCGCTTCAGGCCAGGGAGGATGCGTTCGGCCTGCACCTTTATGCCCCCAATCCCTACTCGCTGGACACCGTCCGCGAGCAGTACCTCGACCGCATACAGGCCATCGTCGAGCACATCGGCGGCCAGGCCATCCCGGTGCGCCTGGAAGTCGGCTCGTCCGGCGGTCGCCCCGCGCCGGCTCGGCCCACGTCGGCGCCGGTCGCGGCGGCCGCGCCACCGCCGGCGCCGCGCATGGCCGAGCCGGCCGCGCAGGACCCGGCCCACGTCCACAATCTCGATCCGCATTACACGTTCGAAACCTTCGTCGAAGGCAAGTCGAACCAGCTCGGCAAGGCCGCGGCGATGCAGGTGGCGATGAATCCGGGCCGCGCCTATAACCCGCTGCTGCTCTACGGCGGCACCGGCCTGGGCAAGACCCACCTGATGCACGCGGCGGGCAACCTGCTGATGCGCAACAACCCCGAGGCGAAGGTGCTCTACCTGCGTTCGGAACAGTTCGTCAGCGGCATGGTGAAAGCCCTGCAGCAGAAGAACATGGACGACTTCAAGCGCCGCTTCCGCTCGGTCGACGCGCTGCTGATCGACGACATCCAGTTCTTCGCCGGCAAGGACACCACGCAGGAGGAGTTCTTCCATACCTTCAACGCGCTGTTCGAGGCCAAGCAGCAGATCATCCTCACATGCGACCGCTATCCGAAGGAACTCGACAAGCTCGAACCGCGCTTGAAGTCGCGCCTGGGCTGGGGCTTGTCGGTGGCGATCGAGCCCCCGGACTTCGAAACGCGCGCGGCCATCCTGCTGTCCAAGGCGGCGGACAAGGGCATGGAGGTATCCGACGACGTGGCGATGCTGCTCGCGCGGCGCATCCGCTCGAACGTGCGCGACCTCGAGGGCGCGCTCAATACGCTCGCGGCGCGGGCCAACTTCTATCGCAAGCCGATTACCACCGATTTCGCCGAGGAAACGCTGCGCGACCTGCTCAACACGCATGCGCAGGCGGTGACCGTGCCCAACATCCAGAAGACGGTGGCCGACTACTACCAGGTACGCCTGTCC
This sequence comes from Luteibacter aegosomatis, assembly GCF_023078455.1. Lineage (GTDB taxonomy): Bacteria > Pseudomonadota > Gammaproteobacteria > Xanthomonadales > Rhodanobacteraceae > Luteibacter > Luteibacter aegosomatis. The sequence goes on from NZ_CP095740.1 coordinate 1,135, forward strand.
GACCTGCTCTCCAAGCGCCGGGTGCGCTCGCTGGCACGGCCGCGGCAGGTAGCCATGGCCCTGTCCAAGGAACTCACCGAGCACAGCCTGCCGGAGATCGGTGAGGCGTTCGGCGGCCGCGATCATACGACCGTGCTCCATGCGTGCCGCACCATCCGCGGTTTCACGGAAAAGGACGTCCGCATGCGACAGGACTGGGAGCAGCTGATCCGTATCTTGACGGGCTGAGAACCTGTGGATAATAGGTGGATGGACGGAGGACGGTTTTGGGTCCTGAAGTTATCCACAAGGCACCCACACGAAACCGGATGTCATGGCCAGTCGATATCTTAGAAAAGTTGCTTGATTCAAAAAGAATTTTCCGACTTCTCAAGATATCCACCGGCCTAACAACCACCACTAAAGAATCTTTAAAAAACATTTAAAAGCAGGAGTAGGGGACGCATGCAATTCAGCATCCAGAGGGAAGTACTGCTCAAACCCCTCCAGCAGGTGGTGGGCGTCGTCGAACGTCGCCAGACGTTGCCCGTGCTGGCCAACCTGCTGGTACGCGCTTCCGGCGGCGAAGTGTCCTTCACGGGTACCGATCTCGAAGTGGAGATGATCGCCACGACGGCGGCCGAAGGCGTGCAGGAAGGCGAAATCACGATTCCCGCGCGAAAGCTGTTCGATATCGTTCGTGCCTTGCCCGACGGCGCACGCATCGACATCAAGTTGAATGGCGAACGCATCGCCCTCAATGCGGGCCGTAGTCGTTTCACGCTGGCCACGCTACCCGCGGGCGAGTTTCCGACCATCGACGAGATCGACTTGGTCGAGCGCGTGACGCTGCCGGAAGAGGTCCTACGCGATCTCATGGATCGCACCGCCTTCGCGATGGCCAACCAGGACGTTCGCTACTACCTCAACGGCATGCTCCTCGATCTCCAGGAGCACACGCTTCGTTGCGTGGCTACCGATGGGCATCGCCTGGCCCTGAAGGAAACCAAGTTGGAAAGCTCGGTGAGCGCGCGTCGGCAGATCATCATTCCGCGCAAGGGCGTGAACGAGTTGATCGGCCTGTTCGAGTCGGGCGAAGGCACCGTCGAGTTGGAGTTCGGCCGTAACCACCTGCGTGTTCGCCGCGGTGGCGTGGTATTTACATCCAAACTGATCGACGGCCGCTTCCCTGACTACGAAGCCGTGATTCCGCTGGGTGCCGACAAGTCGGCCACGATCGAACGCGATGTACTGCGCAGCGCCCTGCAGCGCGCCGCCATCCTTTCCAACGAGAAGTACCGAGGCGTCAAGCTCGAGCTCTCGCCGAATCGCATCAAGATCGTCGCCCACAACCCCGAGCAGGAAGAAGCCCAGGAAGAGGTGGAAGCCGAGACGGTGGTCGACGAACTCGCGGTGGGCTTCAACGTCGGTTACTTGCTGGACGCGTTGGGCGCGCTTCGCGGCGAGAAGGTGCGCATCAATCTTCGTGACGCGCAATCGAGCTGCTTGTTGCAGGAAGAGGGCAACGATGAAGCCCGCCACGTGGTGATGCCGCTTCGTCTCTGACCGGGCACGCGCTACAGTTCGGGACATGGCGCCGGAAAGTCATCGACTTTCCGGCGTTTTTCGTTGGGATGGGATAAAAAGGTAAGTCATGAGGTTCGAGTCGTTACGAATCGCCGGTTTGCGATGCCTCGAATCGGTGGCTTTGAAACCCGCACCCGGGATCAACGTCTTCGTCGGCGCCAACGGCGCCGGAAAGACCAGTGTCCTGGAAGCGGCGTATCTGCTGTCGCATGGCCGGTCGTTCCGCGCCGGTTCGCGTGACGTGCTGCTCAAGCGGGGTGCCAGCGCGCTGTCGGTGTTCGCCGAGGTGGCTACCTTGGACGGGAGCGTCCGTCGGTTGGGATTGGGACGGGAATCGGGCCGTTGGCAGGCCAGGGTGGATGGCGACGCGGCTGCATCGCTCAGTTCGCTGGTACAGGAGTGCGCCGTCGTCTGCTTCGAGCCCGGGTCTCACGATCTCGTCGCCGGTGCGTCCGATGAGCGTCGCCGCTACCTCGACTGGGGTTTGTTCCACGTGGAACACGACTTCGTGGGCCAATGGCGGCGCTATCAAAGGGCTCTCAAGCAGCGAAACGCCTTGCTCCGGCGGGGAGGGGCGCCGGACGTCGACTTGCTGGCACCTTGGGAGGCTGAGCTTTCGGCGTCCGGTGAAGCGATAGGTCGTTATCGCCAAAATTATCTGGACGCCGTCCTTCCGCATATCCGGGCCTTCACCGACGCCGTGCTTCCCGAGTTGGGGGAGTTCAGCCTCAGGTATCGACCGGGGTGGGACGATTCACAGTCTCTGGCGGACGTTCTCGCCGAGCGACGAGATAGGGATCTGTCTCGGGGACACACTACGGTCGGCCCCCATCGTGCCGACTTCTCCCTGGCGTTCGAACAGGCCCCGTTGCGGGAGCACCTGTCCCGTGGGCAGGAAAAGCTTTGCGCCCTGGCCTGTCTTCTCGGCCAAGCGTCGCTGTATGCCGATACGCGGGGCGAATGGCCCGTCATATGTCTCGACGACCTTGCATCCGAGCTCGATCGTACCCATCAAGAGTGGGTGGTGAACCAGTTACTGGGGCGTGACGCCCAGGTGTTCATCACAGGGACCGACGTTCCCGCCGCGCTGGCGAACCATTCCATTGTCGTGTTCCACGTGGAACAAGGCCAGGTGGCGGCTTTGCTATAATCGTCCGACTGTCCCCCGCGCGGCGGCCGGCCCTGAGCCGTACACCGCGCCATGACCAGGCCTCGCATGAACGAACCTATCGATCCGACGAACCCGAACGCCTACGACTCTGGCAGCATCAAGGTCCTGAAGGGCCTGGAGGCCGTCCGCAAGCGCCCGGGCATGTACATCGGCGATACCGATGACGGTACCGGCCTGCACCACATGGTTTTCGAGGTGGTGGACAACGCCATCGACGAAGCCCTCGCCGGTTACTGCGATTACGTCACGGTCACCATTCACGACGATGGTTCGGCCAGCGTGGCCGACAACGGCCGCGGCATCCCCGTCGATATCCACCCGGAAGAAGGCCGTTCCACGGCCGAGGTGGTGATGACGGTGCTCCATGCCGGTGGCAAGTTCGACGCGAACTCCTACAAGGTGTCCGGCGGCTTGCATGGCGTGGGCGTCTCGGTCGTAAACGCGCTCAGCGAAAAACTCTGGCTCACGATCTGGCGCGACGGTGAGGAGTGGACCCAGCAATACGCCCATGGCGAGCCGGTGGCGCCGATCGCGGCGACGGCCACCGCGTCGCGTCGCGGCACGATGGTGCGTTTCCTGCCGAGCAAGCTCACCTTCACCAACAACAACGAGTTCCACTACGACATCCTCGCGAAGCGCCTCCGCGAGCTGGCGTTCCTGAATTCCGGCGTCACCATCGAACTGGTCGACGAGCGCAACGACCGCAAGGACGTCTTCGCCTACGAAGGCGGCATCAGGTCGTTCGTGCAGCACCTTTCCCAGCTCAAGACCGCGCTTCATCCCACGGTCATCAGCTTCAGCTCGTTCTCCGAAGGCATCACGGTCGAAGTGGCCATGCAGTGGACCGACGCCTACCAGGAAACGATGTTCTGCTTCACCAACAACATCCCCCAGCGCGACGGCGGCACCCATCTGACCGGCTTCCGCGCCGCGCTGACGCGCACGCTGCAGAGCTACATCGAGAAGGAAAGCATCGCCAGGAACGCCAAGGTGGCGCTCTCGGGCGACGACATGCGCGAGGGCCTGATCGCCGTACTCTCGGTGAAAGTGCCCGATCCGAAATTCTCGTCGCAGACCAAGGACAAGCTGGTCTCCAGCGAGGTGAAGACGGCGGTGGAGCAGGTCGTCAACGACAAGCTCGCGGAATTCCTCCTGGAGCATCCCAACGAGGCCAAGGCCATCGCTTCCAAGGCGGTGGATGCGGCCCGTGCCCGTGAGGCCGCCCGCAAGGCCCGCGAAATGACCCGCCGCAAGGGCGCGCTGGACATCGCCGGCCTGCCGGGCAAGCTGGCCGATTGCCAGGAGAAGGATCCCGCGCTGTCCGAACTGTTCCTGGTGGAGGGTGATTCCGCGGGTGGTTCGGCCAAGCAGGGGCGCAACCGCCGCACGCAGGCCGTGCTTCCGTTGAAGGGCAAGATCCTCAACGTGGAAAAGGCCCGTTTCGACAAGATGATTTCCTCCGCCGAGGTCGGCACGCTGATCACCGCGCTCGGCACGGGCATCGGCAAGGAGGAATACAACCCCGACAAGCTGCGCTACCACCGCATCATCATCATGACCGACGCGGACGTGGACGGCTCGCACATCCGTACGCTGCTGCTTACCTTCTTCTACCGCCAGATGCCCGAACTCATCGAGCGCGGCCACGTCTACATCGGCCTCCCGCCGTTGTACAAGGTGAAGCAGGGCAAGCAGGAGATGTATATCAAGGACGATGCGGTGCTCAACGAGTACCTGATCGCCAGCGCGGTCGACAATGCCTCGCTCACGCCGGAAGAAGGCGCGCCGGGCATCGACGGCGTCACCCTCGAGAAGTTGTTGCGCGATTTCCAGTCCGCGCTCGACCAGATCGAACGCCTGAGCCACCGCTTCGATCCGGCGACGCTCCATGCCATGATCGAACACGCTCCCCTGGAAGACGCCTTCTGGCAGGACGAAGCGGCCATGCAGGCCTGGCTCGATGGAGTGGCCGCGCGCCTGAGTGCCAGCGGACTGGGCAAGCCCACCTACAAGCTACGGTTCCGCCCGGCGCTCAACGAGCAGGGCGCCGCGGTCGAAATCGAGCGGATGCAGCACGGGCTGAGCCATACCTGGATCATGCCACAGGCGTTCTTCGGCGGTACCGAGTTCAAGGCCATCCACGGCATGTCTCGACAGCTCGCCGAACTGCGTCTCCAGCCGGGCGCCGTGGTTCGCCGGGGCAATGCCTCGCGTGGCGTGACCTCGTTTGCCGAGGTACGTAGCTGGCTCCTGGACGAAGCGAAGAAGGGCCGTACCATCCAGCGCTTCAAGGGCCTCGGCGAAATGAACCCGGAACAGTTGTGGGAAACCACCGTGAATCCGGAAACGCGGCGAATGCTCCAGGTGGGCATCGAAGATGCCGTGGCCGCCGACCAGATGTTCTCGATGCTGATGGGCGAAGCGGTGGAGCCTCGCCGCGACTTCATCGAATCCAACGCCCTGAAGGTCGCCAACCTCGACGTGTAAATCACGCACCCATTGGATGAAAAGACCAAGGCCCGGTTGTCTCGCGCAACCGGGCCTTCGCTTTTTAGATCGTGACAGTTCGGGGGGATAAAAATGGCGATTTCAAGGGCTGAAAGATGGGTCGATTGGGTAAGCGCCAACGTTCTTCTAACAAGTCATTGTTTTGACGGATTTTTTTTGACGCGCTGCGACTTGTTCTTAGGAATCGAATCGGGTTAACCTCTGTAATCCCCCGGAGCACTTCCGTGTGCGACGAGTCCTTCAACAGAGGTCAGTCAATGAAACAGGGTTTCATCAAGATGGCGCTCGCTACCGCGATCGCACTTTCCTTTGCCAGCGGCGCCGCCATCGCGCGCGACAAGCAGCCGGCTCAGGATAAGAAAGAGGCGCTGTACCCCAACGCCACTCGTCAGGAGCCCAAGCTCGACCTCAAGAGCGAGAAGGACCAGAAGGCCATCAACGAAGGCCTCGACGCCGCCAACAACGGCGACAAGGACAAGGCCACGCAGATCCTCACGCCGCTCGCCGACGGTTCCGGCACGAGCAGCAAGTACGCCCAGGCGCTCGCGCTGCAGGGCCTGGCCAACATGAAGTACAACGATGGCGACGTCAAAGGCGCCATCAGCACGCTCAAGCAGGCGCTCGACATCGGCGTGATGCCGAACGACACCTACTTCCAGCTGAAGTACATGTACACCCAGTTCCTCGTGGCCGACGAGCAGTACGCGGCCGCCCTGCAGTCGCTGCAGGAATGGCGCAACGAAGGCAAGCGTGAAACCGCCGAGTCGTATGGCCTCGAAGGCAGCATCGACTACCGCCTCGAGAAGTATCCGGAAGCCATCGCCGCCATCACCAAGGCGAAGTCGATGCCCGACGCGAAGCCGCAGGCGTCGTGGGACCAGATCCTGATGGCGTCGTACTCCGAATCCGGCCAGGGCGACAAGGCTGCCGCGATGGCCGCCGACGAGTTGTCGAAGAATCCGAATGACGCCACCGCGCTGAACAACGCCGCGTCGGCGCTGATCCAGGCGCAGAAGTATCCCGAGGCGATCGCGCTCTATGAAAAGGCGCACACCGCCGGCGCCATCAAGGATGAAAAGCAGTACATCAACTTCGCCAAGATCTACCTGATCGACGGCCAGGAAAACCAGGATCGCCAGAAGGGCAATGCCGTCAAGGCCGTCGCCATCCTCAAGGAAGGCATGGACAAGGGCGTGATCCAGAAGACGGCCGACAACTACAACCTGCTCGGCGATGCCGCCGTGACGGGCGATGACATGAAGGGTGCGCTGGCGGCCTATCAGCAGGCCGCGGGCGTTGCCACCAACGGCGAGCCGGCCCTGAAGGCCGCGCGCGTCCAGCTTCAGGAAAACCAGTTCGCCGCGGCTCAAAAGTCGGCGACGGATGCCATCAGCAAGGGCGTGCAGCATAAGGGCCAGGCCTACATGGTGCTCGCGGAAGCCAAGCGTGGTCAGAAAGACAAGCAGGGTGCGATCGCGGCCATGAAGGAAGCCGCCAAGGACCCTGAAACCTCTGCCAAGGCTAACGCCTGGTTGAAAACCGCAGGTAAGTAAAAAGGCGCTTGTAAAGTGCCTGAAGGGGGTGAAATGGAAAGCCATAAATCGTCCCTTCAGGTGCTATACAAACGCCATATGCTGGTGTAACTTGCGTATCTTTCCGCTTGCAGAAATCGGCGCTTTTTCGGCAATGTCAATCGCCGGGCGCCGGAAGTGCAGTGCGGGTCTCACTTCCCGCTTGATTAGCTCTTGATAGTGACTGATGGCCTCAAGTAACGAATCAACCGGCCAAGCGCCGTTTAGTTGGGGGCGCACAAGTGCGTTGGCAGTCGCCATCGCGCTGCACTCGTTCGCTTTCCTCGTGCTGGTAGCGCCAATGGCGCCGCCCAAGACGCAGGAAAAGCGTACGGATAAGGTCGTGCAGGTCGACTTCATCGAACCGCCGCCGCCCCCCCCGCCGCCGCCGCCGCCGCCTCCGGAACCCCCGAAGCAGCCGCCGCCGAAAATCATTCAGCAGGTGAAGCCGCCGCCGACACCGCCGCCGCCGGCTCCGCCGCCGCCGGCCGTCGAGGAGGCGAGCACGAACGCCGTTCCGGCTCCGCCGCCGGCGCCTCCCGCGCCGCCTGCACCGCCGGCGGATATCGCGCCGAGCGAAAATCTGTCGTACCGTCAGCGGAATCCCCCAAGGTATCCGCCGCAGGCGATTCGCCAGCGTCATGAAGGTACGGTGGTACTTCTGGTCCTAGTTGGTGTCGACGGCTCGCCGAAGGACATCAAGGTCGACCAGTCGAGCGGTTTCCGCGAATTGGACAAGGCTGCGGAGGATGCCGCAAGGAACTGGCGATTCAACCCGGGCAAGCGAGGCGGTCAGGCCGTCGAAGGCTATGCACGTGTCCCCGTTACGTTCAACCTAAACCAGCTGTAAGTTAGTCCTCACACTTACTTACATCTCCGTTAATGTTTGATTTCCCAAGGGTAGCGTTATGTTGCAAGACACCTCCGCTCAGCCTGCTAATCCAGGTCAGAACTCCAACGCCGACGCCCTCAAGCAGATGGGCTTCGACCACCTGATCCACAACTTCGACCCGCTGGGTTGGATTGTGTTCGTCGTGCTGGTCGTGATGTCGGTGCTCTCGTGGTACTTCATCGTCGCCAACTTCATCCGTAACAGCATGGTGCGTGCGCGCGCCGACAAGGTCATCCAGGGCTTCTGGAACACCGCGTCGACGCAGGATGCCATCCGCATGCTCGAAGAGCAGCCCAAGGGCGAACCGTTCTCGAAGATCGCTCTCGACGCCGCTTCGGCCGTTGCCCACCACCAGCAGGCTGCTGGCGGTCGCCTCGCCGAATCGCTGTCGCGTTCGGAATTCATCGATCGCGCCCTGCGCCAGGCCGTGTCTCGCGAGAGCCTGCGTCTGGAAGGCGGCCTGACCCTGCTCGCCACGGTCGGTTCGTCGGCTCCGTTCATCGGTCTTCTCGGTACCGTGTGGGGCATCTACCACGCGCTGATCGGTATCGCCGCGGCGGGTGAAGCCTCGATGGGCAAGGTTGCCGGCCCCGTCGGTGAGGCGCTGATCATGACCGCGTTCGGTCTGTTCACCGCTATCCCGGCCGTGCTCGCATACAACTTCTTCATGCGCTCCAACCGCCTGACCTACGCCCAGTTCGACGAATTCGCGCACGACCTGCACGACTTCTTCGCCACCGGCGCCCGTGTCGAAGGCACGAAGTAATTCGCTAGAGGATTCGACCCATGGCTATGAGCAGCGGGGGCAACTCCGGTGGTCCGATGTCGGAAATCAACGTCACGCCGCTCGTCGACGTGATGCTGGTTCTCCTGATCATCTTCATGATCACGGCGCCACTGATGTCCCACAAGGTCCAGATCGATCTGCCGAAGGCTAATCCGAACACCAAGGATGAGGCCCCGGTCGAGCCGATGGATCTCGCGGTCAAGCCGGACGGTACGTACTTCCTCAATGACAACGAAGTCAGCGAGGCTGAACTGAAGGCCCAGTTCGCGGTTGCGGCGGCGAAGTCGCCGCAGCCCGAGCTCCAGATCCGTGCCGACCGCACCACCGAGTACAAGGTGGTGAAGAAGATCCTTGGCGACGCCAAGGAAGCCGGTATGGTCCACGTCGGCTTCATGTCGACCGGCAAGGAGTAACGAACATGGCATTCAGCTCAGGCAACTCCGGTGGCCCGATGTCGGACATCAACGTCACGCCGCTCGTCGACGTGATGCTGGTGCTCCTGATCATCTTCATGATCACGGCTCCCCAGCTGTCGCATAAGATCAAGATCGATCTGCCGCAGCCGAATCCGAACATCGTCAACCCGGATAATCCGCCGGACCCCGTCCGTCTGCAGATTCGCCAGGATGGTTCGCTCTACTGGAACGATACGCCGGTCGACGAGCTGGGCCTCAAGGCCCAGATCGCGGTGATCGCCCAGCAGTCCAACCAGCCGGAACTGCAGATCGATGCGGATGACGCGGTTCAGTACGAGGTCGTGGCACGCGTGCTTTCCGACGCCAAGAGCCAGGGCCTGACCAAGATCGGTTTCGTCAACGCGCAGTAATCGATCGAAGTCGTCCGGTAAGACCAAAAACCCCGCCTTTTGGGCGGGGTTTTTTTATGGATCGATCCGTCACCGGCGACGTGTCCGGTCTTCGCGATCAGGCCAGGATATCCAGATATGCGCGAACGGTATTCGCCAGGCCCTGATACAGCGCCTCGCCGATCAGCGCGTGCCCGATCGATACTTCGGCGAGTCCGGGAATCGCGGCCTTGAAGCGCCCCAGGTTGGCCTGGCTCAGATCGTGTCCGGCGTTCACGGCCAGTCCCGCTTGCTGGGCGCGTTGCGCCGTATCGGCGAACGCTTTCAGCACCGATTCCACGTCGCGATCGCGACGGCGGGAAAACACCTCCGCATACGGGCCCGTATAAAGCTCGATACGCTGGATGCCGATCGCGACCGCCTCGGCGAACCCTTCGCCACCGGCGTCCACGAACACGCTGACGCGACAGCCCATCTCCCGAAACGCGGCCACCACGGGTTTCAGTGTCTCGATGTCCTTGGTGAGATCGAAGCCGTGGTCGGACGTGATCTGTCCGTCGCTGTCGGGAACGAGGGTGACCTGGGTCGGCTTTACCTCGGCGCACAAGGCAATGAGCCCGGGATAGTCGCCGCGAGCGGGCGCGAAGGGATTGCCTTCGATGTTGTATTCCACCCTTCCGCGCAACAGACCCGCCAAGGTGCGAACGTCGGTAGGCGTGACGTGTCGCATGTCCGGACGCGGATGCACGGTGAGGCCGCCGCAACCCGCATCGATGCAGGTGTTGGCCGCGGTGGCGATATCGGGTTCATGGCCGCCACGCGAATTGCGCAGCACGGCGATCTTGTTCAGGTTGACGCTGAGGAGGGTCATCGACGGTCCCAAAAAAACGCACGCCGCCAAACGCGACGTGCGTAATGACTGTCTTCCCAGCATAACTCGCCAGCTCCGTATGGCGCACTCCACGGTTCCAGTGAATCAGACACACCTCGCCGGAGAAAGGTTCAAGGCGGATATGTGAAGGCGCGCACGTTCCGTTCAGCACCCCGCCACGCCGCCGCGGCGACGGTGCCGTCGCCGGCATCGAGGCGTCGCACGCTCCAGGAAGACGCCGGTCCGATATCGCCGTCGAACGCCAAGGGACGCAGCGTGTCGTCCCGATTCATGAACGACACGCGATGCAAGCCATACGACAGGCCGCCGCCATGCGCCTTCAGCACGGCTTCCTTGTGCGTCCACAGGTCGAGAAACGCAGTCAGTCGTCGTTCGTCGTTCAGCGTCTCGAGCCACGCCGTCTCAGCAGGCGCGAAGAATCGACGGGCCAGTTCCAGCACGCGCGGGCGCGGACGCACGCGTTCCACGTCCACGCCCAGTTCGAAGCCCGCCGGTCCACGTCCTACCGCGAAGAGCGCCACATCGCGGCTGTGCGACCAGTTGAAGCCCAGGGTATTCCACGGCGCCGGCAGGACGGGCTTGCCATGCTCCTGCCGGATGACCGCCGGCGCGTCCGAGCCTGCATAGGCCGAGAGAAGCGCGCCAAAGGGCGGTTCGGCAGCCGCGGTGCCGGTCCAGGCCATGCGCCAGACATGGATCTCGTCGGGAGATAGGAAAGGAACCTCGAAAGTCATCGCGCGATGCTATCCCACAACGGGGCACCGCACGTCCTAGAATGGGATCCGTACCATTCGGGGGAGCGACATCGGGTGATCGCAGGCTGGCTCTTGCTGCTGGTGGCGCTGCTATACGTCGGCATGCTTTTCGCCGTCGCGTACATGGGCGACCGCCGTCCGTTCTACCCACGCCAGCCCCGCCTTCGTCCCCTGGTCTACAGCCTCGCGCTGGCCGTCTACTGCTCGTCCTGGACCTTCTACGGCGCGGTGGGCACGGCGGCGCGTTCGGGCCTCTCCTACCTGCCGATCTATCTCGGCCCGTTGCTGCTCTTCGTGTTCGGGTTCGGCCTGCTCGAACGTCTCGTGCTCGTGGCACGGGAACGCAACATCACTTCGATCGCCGACTTCATCGCCGCGCGTTTCGGCAAGTCCCACGGACTCGCGGCACTGGTCGCGGTGATCGCCGTCATCGCGATCATCCCGTACATCGCGTTGCAGTTCAAAGCGGTGGCGATGTCGTTCGCCGTGCTGGGTGCTGGTGGCACCACGGGATGGTTCGGCGACACGGCCCTGTGGTGCGCGGCCTTGCTCGCCGTATTCGCGATCCTGTTCGGTACGCGCAACATCGACGCGACCGAACACCACCACGGCATGATGCTCGCGGTGGCGCTGGAATCGCTGGTGAAGTTGCTGGCGTTCGTCGCCATCGGCGTCTACGCCTGGATGCACGGGCCCGGTCTGGCCGAAACCCTGCGGGGCCCCATGCTGCAGCTGGAAAAGGGCAGCATGCCACCCGGCTTCGTCGCCCAGACGTTACTCGCGTTCTGCGCGATGTTCTGCCTGCCGCGGCAATTCCAGATCGGCGTCGTGGAATGCGAAGACCCGCGCGACCTCCGTCGTGCGCGCGTGTTCTTTCCTCTCTACATGATCGTCATTTCGCTCGGGGTGTTGCCCATCGTCAGCGCGGGGCTCCACCTGCCGCAGGTGACGCAGGCGCACGTCGACGCCTGGGTGCTCAACCTTCCCATTGCCCTGGGCGACAAGGGTATCGCCCTGCTCGCCTTCGTCGGCGGATTTTCCGCGGCGACCGGCATGGTGATCGTCGCCGCCGTCGCGCTGGCCACCATGATCAGCAACGACCTGGTGATGCCCGCGCTGCTCCGCATCGAGCGATTCGGCCTGGAGCGGCGCGGCGACCTGTCGAACATCGTGCTCCTGGTACGCCGCGTGGCGATCGTCGGACTTGCGGCGATGGCCTACTTCTATTACCGGATCATCGCCGATGCGGAAAACCTCGCCGCCACCGGCCTGTTGTCGTTCGCCGCGGTGGCGCAATTCGCCCCGGCGATCGTTTCCGCGCTGTACTGGCGCGGCGCCAGCCGGGTGGGCGTCTACGTGGGCCTGCTCGCGGGCTTCCTCGTGTGGGGTTACACGTTGCTGTTGCCGGCCATGACGCGCGCGGGATGGCTCGATTCGCAGTGGCTGGACCAGGGCCCGTTCGCGCTGGGCTGGTTGAAGCCGAACGAACTGTTCCACCTCACCGGCTGGGAGCCGGTGACGCACGGTACGTTCTGGTCCCTGTTCGTCAACGTGGGGTGCCTGGTTTTCCTATCGTTGCGATTCCGTCCGAGCGTCGCCGAACGTCTCCATGCGGCCCTGTTCGTGGATCCGTTCGTGCGCAGCGTATCGGGCGCGGGCGACTGGCGAGGCCGCGTGACGGTGCGCGACCTGGGTACCATCGCCGGCCGCATCGTGGGCGAACGGGTGACCGCGCGCGCGTTCAACGAATACGCGCAGCGCCACGGACTGACGCTCTCCCCCGGCGATGCCGCCGACCGGCCCCTGATACAGTTCACCGAACGCCTGCTCGCGAGCGCGGTCGGCGCGGCGAGCGCACGTCGCATCCTCATGGGCGCGTTGTCGGGTACCGGCCTGGACATCGCCGAAGCGATGGCCCTGCTCGACGAGGCCTCGCAGGAACTCCGCTTCAATCGTGAGCTACTGTCCACCACGCTGGAAAACGTCTCCCAGGGCATCAGCGTGGTCGACGGCGACATGCGCCTGGTGGCCTGGAACCGCCGTTATCTCGAGCTGTTCGATTATCCCGACGGCATGGTTTACGTCGGATTGCCGGTGGCCGACCTGATTCGCTGGAACGCCGAGCACGGCGAATGCGGCCCCGGCGAAGTGGACGAGCACGTGGGCAAACGCATCCGTTACATGCGCGCGGGTTCGCCCCATGTGTTCCAGCGCGTGCGGCCCGACGGCACCGTGATCGAGATGCGCGGGCGCGCGCTCCCGGGCGGCGGCTTCGTCACCACGTTCACCGACGTCACGGCGTACAAGGCCGTGGAACAGGCCTTGATCGACGCCAACGAAACGCTCGAGCAGCGCGTGGAAATGCGCACGGCCGAACTGAGCGAAGCGTTGAGCGCGACGGCCATCGCACGTCGCGAAGCCGAAGCGGCCAACGCGTCGAAGACGCGATTCCTGGCGGCCGCCAGCCACGACCTCCTGCAACCGCTCAACGCCGCGCGCCTGTTCACCTCCGCGCTGCGGCAGGATCCGACGTTGGACGGTGAAGCGGCAAAGCTCGCCGAGCGTATCGACGCATCGTTCCGCGCGGCGGAAGACCTTCTCGACGCCTTGCTGGACGTGTCGCGACTCGATGCCGGGAGTTACCGTCCGGAGATCGCGTCGTTCGCCCTGGCCGACGTCTTCGATTCGCTGAAGCAGCAGTTCGCCGTGGTCGCCGAGCAGCGTGGCTTGTCGTTGCGCGTCGTGCCGACCGGACTCGCGGTGCGATCCGATGCGCAGCTGCTGAGGCGAATCATCGCCAACTTCCTCTCCAACGCCTTGCGCTATACCCGTGTGGGCGGCGTGGTGGTCGGTGCGCGCCGGGTCGGCGGCAATGTGCGCATCGAGGTTTGGGATAGCGGCCCGGGCATCGCCGACGAACAGCAGGCCCGCATCTTCGGCGAGTTCCAGCGGCTCGAACGCCCCTCGCCCTGGGGCGAGAAAGGCCTGGGCCTGGGCCTGTCGATCTGCGATCGCCTGGCCGACATCCTCGGCCACGCGCTCGGCCTGCGCTCCCGGGTGGGCCAGGGCAGCTGCTTCTCCATCACGGTGCCGCGTACCGAAGCGGTGGCGCGGAAGCGTACGCCATCCATGGCGCGTCCCGGCGGCGAACAGTTGCCCATCACGGTACTGTGCCTGGACAACGACGAGACCATTCTCGAAGGCATGCGCGCATTGCTGGGCCGCTGGGGCGTCGATTGCCGCACGGCGCTCGACGTGGCCGCCGCCGAGGCGATCCTGTCCACGACGCACGTGGATCTCATCCTCGCCGACTATCACCTGGGCGACGACGTGGACGGGCTCGAGGCCTTGCGTTACCTGGAAACGAAGATCTCGCCGTTGCCGCCGGCGGCGATGGTCACGGCCGACGGCAGCACCGAGTTGAAGCAGCGCGCGCGAGCCTTGGGCTATCCGCTGCTGCACAAGCCGGTGCGGCCGGCGGCGTTGCGTGCGTTGTTGGTGGCGCTGGCCAAGCGGACCGGCACGCATGCCGCCTGACGGCGAACCACGTCGCGAAACCGTTACTTCCCTTCGGCGATGCCGGGCAACGCTTCCTTCTCCACATCCAGGTGACTCGCCGCCAACGCCACCTGCGTGCGATTGGACACGCCCAGCTTGCGCATGATCGCCGTCATGTGCGCTTTCACCGTCGCCTCGGACACGCCGAGGTCATACGCGATCTGCTTGTTGAGCAGCCCTTCGGCGATCATGTTGAGCACGCGGAATTGCTGCGGCGTGAGCGACGCCACGCGCGCCGCGACGTCGGCTTCGTCGGCCTTGAGTTCCACATGGCCGAGCACGAGTTGCGGCGGCAACCAGACGTCGCCGTCGAGTACCGTGCGAACCGCTTCGACGATCGTCTCGACGGCCGCGGATTTGGGTATGTACGCCGATGCGCCATGGGCCAGCGCACGCCGGGCGATCTGCGCCTCCTCGTGACCGGAGACGACGATGGTGGGCAACCCCGGGTATTGCCCGCGGATATGGGCGAGCGCGGAATACCCGCGGGCGCCGGGCATGTGCAGGTCGAGCAGCAGCAGGTCGGCCTCGGGCATGGACTCGATCAGGGCGAACAACGCGGGCACGCTGTCCGCCGCGTGCACGGCGGCGCCCGGCACGGCCGCCAGCACCGCGCGCTGGAGGGCGTCGCGGAACAGCGGGTGATCGTCGGCGATGAGTACGTCGGACATGTCTACTTGACCAGACGCTCCTCCACGAGGCTCTTCACCACGCCGGGATCGGCGAGCGTCGAGATGTCGCCGAGCTGATCGGGCTGGTTCTCCGCGATCTTGCGCAGGATGCGGCGCATGATCTTGCCCGAGCGCGTCTTCGGCAGGCCCGGCGCCCACTGGAGGAAATCGGGCACGGCGAGCGCGCCGATGTCCTTGCGCACCTCGGCGACCAGTTCCTTGCGCAGTTCGTCGCTGCCGCTCTCCCCCGCGTTGAGGGTGACGAAGGCGTAGATGCCCTGGCCCTTGATGTCGTGGTGGCAGCCGACCACGGCCGCTTCGGCCACCTTCGGATGAGCCACCAGCGCGCTCTCCACCTCGGCCGTGCCGATGCGATGGCCCGAGACGTTGATCACGTCGTCGACGCGCCCGGTGATCCAGTAATAGCCGTCGGCATCGCGACGCACGCCGTCACCGGTGAAGTAGTTGCCGGGATAGGTCTTGAAATAGGTATCGATGAAGCGCTGGTGGTCGCCGTATACGGTACGCATCTGGCCCGGCCACGAATCGGTGATGACCAGGTTGCCGCTGGCTTCGCCTTCCAGCGGCTTGCCGTCGGTGTCGACCACGGCGGGCTTCACGCCGAAGAACGGCAGGCTCGCCGAGCCGGGCTTCAGGTCGATGGCGCCGGGCAACGGCGTGATCATGAAGCCGCCGGTTTCGGTCTGCCACCAGGTGTCCACGATGGGGCAACGCGCTTCGCCCACCACCTCGTAGTACCACTTCCAGGCTTCCGGATTGATCGGCTCGCCCACGGTGCCGAGGATGCGAAGGCTCTTGCGGGAAGTCTTCTTCACCGGGCCGTCGCCTTCGCGCATCAACGCGCGGATGGCCGTGGGCGCCGTGTAGAACAGCGTGACCTTGTGCTTGTCGACCACCTGCCAGAAGCGGCTGAAGTCGGGATAGTGCGGCACGCCGTCGAACATCACCACGGTGGCGCCGTTGGCGAGCGGACCGTAGACCACGTAGCTGTGGCCGGTGATCCAGCCCACGTCGGCGGTGCACCAGTAGACGTCGTCCTCGCGCAGGTCGAAGGTGAGTTCGTGCGTGAGGCTCGTATAGACGAGGTAACCGCCGCTGGTGTGCAGCACGCCCTTGGGTTGGCCCGTGGAGCCGGAGGTGTAGAGCGTGAACAGCGGATCTTCCGCGTTCATCGGCTCGGCCGGACAGTCGGTGGATTGGCCTTCCATCAGCGTGTGGTACCAGCGGTCGCGCGGCGACTGCACGTGGATGGCGCCGCCGGTACGGCGCACCACCACCACGGTTTCCACGCTGTTGGTGTTGGGCCGGGTGAGCGATTCGTCGACGTTGGCCTTCAGCGGGATCTTCTTGCCGCCGCGGCAGCCTTCGTCGGCGGTGACGATGAGCTTGGCCTTCGAATCGGCGATGCGGCTGGCCAGCGAATCGGGCGAGAAGCCGCCGAACACCACCGAATGGATGGCGCCGATGCGCGCGCAGGCCAGCATGGCCACGGCCGCCTCGGGAATCATCGGCAGGTAGATCACCACGCGATCGCCCTTGGCGACGCCGAGGTTCTTCAGCGTGTTGGCGAACTTGCAGACCTCGCCGTGCAGCTCGCGATAGCTGAGGCTGCGGCTTTCGCCAGGGTCGTCGCCCTCGAAGATGATGGCGGTCTTGTCGCCCCGCTTGTCCAGGTGGCGATCCAGGCAGTTGGCGGCCACGTTGAGCTGGCCGTCCTCGTACCAGCGGATGTGCAGGTCGGCCGGGTCGTAGGAGACGTTCTTGATGGTCGTCGGCGGCACCATCCAGTCCAGGCGTCCGCTCATCCGCTTCCAGAAACCGTTCGGATCCTGGATCGATTCGGCGTACATACGCTCGTAATCGCCCTTGCTGACGTGGCCGATGGAGGGGTCGGCCGGGTACTTCTCGGACATGCGTGCTCCTGCTTGAACGTGGGTCGGCGAGGCCGGTGGGACAGGCCATGGAGTTTACCTTCGCCGCGACGCACAAAGCGGCGCACCCCCTTCGACTTTGGTCGAGTTTCGACCTTTGGCGAATGGAACGCCCGCGCAAGGCTGACCCATGCTCGGCTCGCCAATGGTTGGGGAGACCATGATGAAACCGATCCGTAACGGGGGGCGGAAGGCGATGGCCTTCAGCGTCGCATGTGCGTTGATGCTGCCGATGGCGGCCTTGCCGGACCTTGCCCACGCCCAGTCGAAACCGAAGAAGACCGCCGGCCGCGAGGCCGAACTCGAAGCCCGGGTCAACCAGCTCGAGCAGCAGCTGGCCGAGCTGAAGGCGATGATCCAGGAACAGCGCGACGCCACCAGCCAGGCCACCGCGACGGCGCAGGCGGCGCAGACGCAGGCCCAGCAGACCGACGAGAAGGTCGCCAAGGTCGAAAAGACCGTGGCCTCGGTCCCGGCCAAGCCCACGTTCACCACCGCGCCCGGCGTCTCGGTGGCGTTCCATGGCTTCATCAACGCCAATGCCTTCACCCAGAGCAAGGGTTACACCTTCGGCAACGGCGCCAACGCCGAATACCCGATTCCCGGCACCGGCGGCCGCGTGAACGATTCGCTCAGCGGCGTGGACGTGCGCAACACGCGCTTCTGGCTCGATTTCACCGGCGCCAAGCTCAACGAGAGCTGGAGCGGCGGCGGCCGCATCGAGATGGACTTCTTCGGCGGCTTCAACGGCACGGGACCGTACAGCCAGCAGCAGCCCACGCCCCGCCTGCGCCAGGCGTACATGGACATCACCAACGCCGACACCGGCACCACCTTCCGCATCGGCCAGATGTGGGATCTCATGTTCCCGCTGGAATACATCCCGCAGTCGCTCTCGCACATCGCTTTCCCGCTGGGCTACGGCACGGGCGTGATCGGTTGGCGCTACCCGGGCATCATCTGGATGCAGGACCTGAACCATGGCTCGGAAGGGGTGAAGTGGCGTTTCGATCTTGCCGCGTTCGAGGGAAGCTGGAACGGGCCGGGCAACACCACCAATTACCTCACCGCGGGCAACACGGGCTTCAAGCCGCAGGTGGAGGCGCGCCTCACCGCCAAGGGCGGCAACTGGCAGGCCTTCCTCGCCGGCCACTATTCCAAGCTCGACCTGCATGGCGTCGACGGCACGACGATCACGCCGATCAAGAGCAACATCAAGAGCACGGCGGTCGAACTGGGCGGCATGTGGACGCCGGGCAACTTCATCTTCAAGAGCGCCGTCTACACGGGCAACGCCATCGGCCAGATCTTCGGCGACCTCTCGCAGTTCGGCGACATCAAGGACACGGGCGGCTACCTGCAGGTGGGCTACAAGTTCACGCCGAACTGGTCGGCCTACGGCACGTACGCCACCAGCAAGCCCGACAAGGACGACGTGCTGCGCTGGCGCGCACCCAACACCGCGGCGCTGTTGAAGAACCGCCAGGGCGCGCTCAGCCTGCAATACACGGCCGGCGCCTACGACTTCAGCGTGGAATGGATCCATTCCAACCTGGATTCGAGCACCACCAATGGCCTCGGTCGGCAGAAGACCTCCGCCAACGAGTTCACCCTCAACGGCAACTATCGTTTCTAACCGGAGACCGACATGGCGACCACCGCATCCGGCCTCCGCGCCGACGGCAGCATCGGTACCAGCCATCGGCGCGTGATTTTCGCGTCGAGCCTGGGCACCGTCTTCGAATGGTATGACTTCTATCTCTACGGCTCGCTCGCCGCGATCATCGGCAAGCAGTTCTTCACCGGACTCAACGAGACGAGCCAGTTCATCTTCGCCCTGCTCGCGTTCGCCGCCGGTTTCGCCGTGCGTCCGTTCGGCGCCATCGTGTTCGGTCGCGTGGGCGATCTCATCGGCCGCAAGTACACCTTCCTCGTCACCATCATCATCATGGGCACGTCCACCTTCCTGGTGGGCGTCTTGCCAGGATACTCGACGATGGGAACGCTCGCGCCCGTGCTGCTCATCCTCCTGCGGCTGCTGCAAGGCCTGGCGTTGGGCGGCGAATACGGCGGCGCGGCCACTTACGTCGCCGAGCACGCGCCGCAGGGCAAGCGTGGCCTGTACACCAGCTTCATCCAGATCACCGCCACGTTCGGCTTGTTCCTCTCGCTGCTCGTGATCCTCGGCACGCGCCTGGGCATGGGTAGCGAAACGTTCGAGGCGTGGGGCTGGCGCATCCCGTTCCTGCTTTCGGCCATCCTCGTCGGCGTGTCGGTGTACATCCGCATGCAGTTGCACGAGTCGCCGGTGTTCCAGCAGATGAAGGCCGAGGGCAAGCAGTCGAAGGCGCCGCTGACCGAAGCCTTCGGCCAGTGGAAGAACCTGAAGCTGGTGATCCTGGCCCTGCTCGGCGCCACGGCGGGCCAGGCGGTGGTCTGGTACACGGGCCAGTTCTACTCGCTCTATTTCCTCACCCAGAGCCTGAAGATCGACGCCACCACGGCCAACCTGCTGATTGCCGCCGCCCTGCTCATCGGCACGCCGTTCTTCGTCTTCTTCGGTTGGCTGTCCGATCGCATCGGTCGCAAGACCGTCGTGCTCGCGGGCTGCCTCATCGCCGCGCTGACGATGTTCCCGATCTTCAAGGGCCTTACCCACTTCGGCAATCCGGCGGTGGAAGCCGCCGCGGCCTCCGCGCCGGTGACCGTGGTGGCCGACCCGAACGCGTGCAGCTTCCAGTTCGATCCGGTGGGCAAGAAGACCTTCACCAGCTCCTGCGACGTGGCCAAGAGCGTGCTGGCGAAGAAAGGCATTCCGTATACCAACGCCGCCGCGGCGCCGGGAACCGTCGCCACGGTGAAGATCGGCGACGAGGTCATCGAATCGTTCGAGGGCGGCGGGCTCGCCAAGGCCGACTTCACCGCGAAGAACAAGGACTTCACCGACCGCGTGGCCGCGCAGGTGAAGGCGGCCGGCTACCCCGCCAAGGCCGATCCGGCGACGGCGAACTACCCGATGCTGGTGGTGCTGCTGGCGATCCTGGTCATCTACGTCACGATGGTCTACGGCCCGATCGCCGCATGGCTGGTGGAGATGTTCCCCACCCGTATCCGTTACACCTCGATGAGCCTGCCGTACCACATCGGCAACGGCTGGTTCGGCGGCTTCGTGCCCACCATCGGCTTCATGCTGGTGGCCTGGAAAGGCGACATCTACTACGGCCTCTGGTATCCGGTGGCGGTGGCCTTGATGACCTTCGTGATCGGGTTGTTCTTCGTGCGCGAGACCAAGGACGTGCCGTTGGAGCATTGACGGTCGATCGTTCCGACGGCTCCTGGGCCCCCGATTCGTCGGGGGCCTTTTCTTGTGGCAGACGTTCAAAGCCCGTCGTCGTCGTCGGGATGCTTCGCGAGGAAACCGTCCGTCAACGTCACGACCTCGTCGAGCCTGGTATCCATGACGAAATGCCCGCCGTCGAGAATATGCACTTCCGCATCGGGGTTGTCACGGCGAAACGCCATCGCGCCGGGCACGGTGAAGGCGAGGTCGTGCTTTCCCCACACCACCAGCGTGGGTAGCCGGCGGTGACGCAACCACGCCTGCCACGCCGGATAGGCGGCCAGGTTGTGCTGGTAGTCGAAGATCAGGTCGGCCTGGATTTTCGCCTGTCCGGGGCGGTTGAGATACGCCACTTCATCCATCCACAGGTTGGGATCGTAGGCTTCCACGTCGGGGTCGCTTCCCAGGTGCCGGGCCCGGGTGGTGGCGACGGACTGGTGGGCGGCGATGACCTCGGCCTCGTGCCCCTCGCGATCGTTCCAGAAGACCTTCCGCTTTTCCCAGATGGCGCCCAATCCGTCCTCGTAGACGTTGCCGTTCTGGAAGACGAGTGCCCGCACCGCATCCGGACGCGCCAAGGCCATGCGCATGCCCACGGGTGCGCCGTAGTCCTGCATGAAGAGCACGTAACGTTCCATGCCCAAGGCCTCGGTGAAGTGCCGCATGACCGTCGCCAGATGGTCGAACGTATAGGCAAACGTGGCCGGATCGGGCGCCTCGCTGTTGCCGAAGCCCGGATAGTCGGGCGCCACGAGGTGGTAGCGACCACCCAGGCGGCGCATCAGGGCGTCGTACATGCGCGACGAACTCGGCACGCCATGAAGCAGCAGCACCGTCGGCCGAGCCGGATCGCCCGTTTCCCGATAGGCGATCTGCACGCCATCGACCGACACCGTGCGGTAGGCGATGGGAGCGGCTTGCGAAGCACCCGCGACGGCGAGCGCGGCGGCGGCGAAACGTTTCATGGGACGGCACCTGTGGGCTTGGAGTGACCGTACTCTAGGAAGACCGGCCTTCCGCCGGCACCCTGCATCGTGCAATTCACCCTTGCGTGGACCGTACCGCTCACGCGTTGCATACCCCCGGTCCGTACGATCGGGGCATGATCCAGCCCGTCGACATCCTGCTTCGCCTGGTAACCGCCGCCGTGCTCAGCGGCATCATCGGTGCGAATCGCGGCCGCCTGGAATGGACCGCCGGCCTGCGTACCCACATGCTGGTGGGCGTCGGCGCGGCGCTCGCCATCGTGGTCTCGGCATTCGGTTTCGCCGACGTGATCGACCAGCCGCACGTCGTGCTCGATCCCTCCCGTATCGCGGCCCAGGTCATCAGCGGCATCGGCTTCCTCGGTGCCGGCACCATTCTCTTCGTGGAGCGCGACCAGATCGTGCGCGGCCTGACCACGGCCGCCAGCCTCTGGGCCGTGGCATCGGTGGGACTGGCCGCGGGCGGCGGGCTTTACGTGGGCGCGGTGATCGCCACGGCGGTGATCTGGGTCATCCTCGCGATGCTCAAGCCGCTCGAGCGACGCATCGTCGGCAAGAAGGCCCGCCGTCCCCGGTTGATCGCCCGCCTGGACGGCACCGCGCCGCTGGCCGAATGCGAGCGGACCGTGGCGGGCTACCACCTGCCGGTGGTCCGGATGGTGCTCCGACGCGAGGCCGACGGGGGCGATGCCGTCACCATCCTCTTCAGCCGCCCGGTGCAGGCCGAACGCCTGGCCGAGCTGGCCGACGGTCTACGGACCCTGGAGGGAATCCGGTCGGTCGAATACGAGGTGTCAGGCCAAGCCGACGCGTTCCGCAACGAATAGCGGCTCGCAGCGCGTGAGACGAGGATGACGTACATTTGTACGCATGTCCGAGCCTCTCCCCACCCTTCGCGTTCACAAAGGCCGGGGCGCCGCCTCCAATCCGGAGGGGCGCTTCGAATCCACGCGCCACCAGGCGGAAGACGACGGCTGGTACCGCGAAACCGACGAGTGCCGCCCCGCCACCGAGGTGCGCGAGGAGCTGGCGCGCAGCGTCATCAGCCGCAACGACTCGCCCGACGTGGGTTTCGACCAGGCGCTCAATCCGTATCGAGGCTGCGAGCATGGGTGCATCTACTGCTACGCGCGCCCATCGCACTCGTACCTCAACCTCTCGCCCGGCCTCGACTTCGAGACCAAGCTGTTCGCCAAGACCAACCTGGCTGAAACCCTGCGCGCCGAACTGGCGAAGAAGAACTACGTCTGCAAGCCGATCAACATCGGCAGCAACACGGATCCCTACCAGCCCATCGAAAAACGCTGGCGCCTCACCCGCGCCGCGCTGGCGCTGCTCGACGAGTGCAACCATCCGTGCACCATCGTCACCAAGAACGCGCTGATCGAGCGCGACCTCGACATCCTCGCGCCGATGGCGAAACGCAATCTCGTGCAGGTGTTCATCTCGATCAATTCGCTGGACAACAAGCTGGCGTCGAAGCTCGAACCGCGCGCCTCCGCACCGCATCGCCGCATGCAGGCGGTGAAGGCGATGCACGACGCCGGCGTACCCGTGGGCGTGATGGTGGCGCCGCTCATCCCCGCGCTCAACGAGCGCGACGTGGAAGCCATCATCGAGCAGGCGGCCGCCAACGGCGCCAATTCCATCGGTTATACCTGCGTGCGTTTGCCGCACGAGTTGAAGCAGCTGTTCCGCGAGTGGCTGGAGCAGCATTTTCCCGATCGTGCGGCACACGTCATCAGCCTGATCCAGCAGATGAACGGCGGCAAGGATTACGACTCGAACTTCGCCACGCGCATGCGCGGGCAGGGGATCTTCGCGGACATCATTCGCAAGCGGGTGCAGGTGGCGTGTCGCAAGGCGGGGTTGCACCGGGCGTGGGATACGGTGCTGGATACGTCGAAGTTCGTGGCGCCGCGGATTCATTCGCCGCAAGGTGAGCTGTTTTAGATACGTGCACTTGTCCGACCCCGCGTGATCAACCCCGGGATGTGCGCGTGGCTCGACAACGCGATGCCGCTGTGTGGACGGCATCGCGGCTGGCAGCGCGCCGGTTACGGAAGCGGCAGGCTGATCGAATGCGACTTCATCGAGGCCGACAGGCTGGGGAACGGATCCACGCCCGACATGGTGGTGATATCGCTCACCGACACCACCGTGCAGGCGTACTGCTGGAGGTTGGTGCAGAGGTAGGCGCCCGTGCCGACGCCGGGCTCGTAGATGGCCTTCCACGTATAGTCGGGCACCTTCACCTTGTCGGCACCGATGGTGGCGGTCGAACCCGGCTCGAACGCCGGACCGGTCACCACGTAGACTTCGCCCTGGTCGGTCGCGACCGAGCGGACGTAGGTTTCGATGCGCTCCCACTGGCCCGCGTTCAGCGAATGGAACTGCGGCACCACGTTGGCCATCGAGAAGGTTTCCTTCTCGTTCGACAGCGTCGAGGCATCGCCGGCCGGGGACATGTGGCCGCGGTCGTAGCCGCTGTTGGTGTAGTCGGACGACTGTGAGCGATCGGCCGTCGGGATCCCGGTTTCCGCGTGCCACGTGCCGGTACGGCCGATGGAGTCCGCGCCGGCGATCTGCTTGGCGGTGAGATGTTCGGCCGAATACAGCGGACCCTTGGTGACGCCCGACGCCAGCAGCGCGTACTCGGTATGGCATACCTCGGTGGTACGTGCGGTCAGCGACATATCGATGGCTGGTTCGGTACCACCGGTAAACAGATCAGGGCATGCGGTGCCCGCGTAGCACGAGCCGGACACGACGAAGCACGCGACGAACAGCCAACCGCCCAGACGATTCATGTGGTTTTTCCCCAGTGGTGTCGTCCGGCGAGTCTAGGCGCGTCATGTTTCAGTCCCGCGCGAATCGCGCGCATGAACTTGCGGAATCGCCGGTTTTGTGACAAACGGCACGTTGATCGTGTTTTCTTCCGGATCGGGACACGACGGAACGCGGCCATCACGGCTTCGGCGATCGCGAATGCTACGCTCGGTGCGATCGAGGAGGACCGTGATGAAAGCGATCGACTTCAACGCGTTCGGTGATGCCGACGTGCTCACGCTGGTCGACGCGCCCGATCCGGTGCCACGGGGCACGGACCTTCTCGTGAAGGTCCATGCCGCAGGCGTCAATCGCGCGGATCTACTGCTACGAACCGGCCACTATGGCCGTCCCGACTTCGGTGACTCCCGCCTTATCGGTCTGGAGATGGCGGGCGAGGTCGTCGCGACGGGCGAAGACGTCAAAGGCTTCAAGGTCGGCGATCGGGTGATGGGTATCACCGGCGGCGGTGCCTATGCGGAACTCGCACGCATCGACTACCGCATGGCCATGCCGGTCCCCGAATCCCTGGACTATGTCCATGCCGCGGCGATCCCCGAGGTGTTCGTGACGGCCCATGAGGCGCTGATCCACCTCGGGCGGCTGCAGGCATCGGACTCGGTCCTGATTCACGCCGCCGCCGGCGGCGTCGGCTCGGCCGCCGTGCAACTCGCACGGGCTACCGGCGCGCGAATCTTCGCCACGACCCGAGGCCGAAAAGCCGGGCATGTGCGTGACCTGGAGGCCGACATCGTCATCGACTACGAGAACGAAGACTTCGCGCAAGTGGTCGAGAAGGCGACCGACGGTGCCGGGGTAAACGTCATCGTGGATTTCATCGGCGCAACGTACTTCGCGCGAAACGTCCGGTCGCTGGCTTACGGTGGCCGCCTCGTGCAGGTCGGCCTGCTTGCCGGCGGCAAGGAGGCGACGATCGATCTGGAGCGGGTGCTGTATCGACACTTGCAGATACTCGGCACGGTCATGAAGTCTCGCGAGCAGCCCGTCAAGCACGGGATGGTCGCCCGGTTCCGGGATGCCTGGCTCGAGCGCTTCGCCAGTGGAGATCTGGTACCGGTGATTGATAGCGTCTTTCCCCTCAGCGACGCCGCGGGTGCGCACCGGCGCATGGAGACCAATGAAAGCGTCGGAAAGATCATCTTGAAAAACTGACCACCAAGCCTGGGAGGTTATGGTCCTCCTGGGTCGTGCGGCGCGCTCGCGCTGCATAACGACTGTGACCTAGAAGCCATCATCAGGCGGGCGGCAGCGAACGATGCCAACTTTTCGGCCAGGGATCTTCGCGGGCATCAATTGCAAGCGGCTGCAGGTGGCGTGTCGCAAGGCGGGGCTGCACCGGGCGTGGGATACGGTGGATACGTCGAAATCCATGACGCCTCGTATCCAATCGCCGCAAGGAACATTGTTCCAATTTCCGCCAGCCTGTCACGGGATCATACGATTCACTACTTACGCTGCAATGCACAACGTCGTGAACTCGTCACAAGTTGTTGACGTTTGAAATCCACTGCGTGTAACTTATTACACACGAGTCGAAGGGATCGACAGAATTGCGGGGGAGCAGTTCACGGGAATGCGTGAAGCTTGGCACCATCGGGACGGAGCAGGGGATAAAGGCGCAAGGAGAAGCAAGCGATCCTACGGATCGAGCTGCGTTGTTTGCCTATTTGTATATGCGACACATGAAATGTCTTCGCGGCGACGTCACGTTCCGCGAATGGATGTGTGCATCTCGTCCGAGATGTTCTGGGCCTGGAAGTAGTCCGTAGTACGCAGTACGTAAATTAGCTTGGCTGTATCGCCACAAAGCGAAGCCCTCCGCCTTGCGCGGATAGCGCTTTGATCGCGTGTGGGGAGTGGTAATCGCCGCGGCGTTCGCGCGGCGCGATGACGGTTGTCTTTTCCATCCCGTGATTGCCGAAGGCAGTCGCGACGGGGGAGACATGTCCAATGCTTTTCGCCTTAAGGGGACGGGTAGTGAAGGGTTTTCAATGGAAATGAGCCGGACGCTAATTGATCAGATTCAGTGGCTGCGGGTGGCCCTTTACCTTGTAGTCGGCCCGCTTCTTATCGGCCAGGTGTGCTCGTACCTGAAAGCTCGATATCCGCGAGCCGGCGATTACACGCGAAAGATCAACCATATCGGCATCATGATCGTAACGGCGCCGATCCTTGCCGTCCTCCCCGATGCGCAGCTGCTTCCCTCCGTGCTCGTGGCGAGCGCGGTCCAGGTGGCGATCTACGTGGTCGCAGCCAACAGTACGCAGCCGCTTCTGCATGCCGTCGCCTTCCATAGCCTGCGTGTTACCGATGAACCGCGCAGTCGCCTCTTCTTCCTGCTGCCGATGATTTCGTTCAACGTGGCGCTTGCGGTATCCGTACTTCTTTACTCGATGACGCTCGTGAAGATCGCGTTCTTCACCGTGGCGCTGGGCGATGGCTTGGCCGAACCCGCCGGTTTCCTGCTCGGCAAAGGTAATCGCTTCCAGGTTACCGACAAGGTTTGGCGGGGTTCCAACACCAAGTCGATAGCCGGCTGCCTGACCGTACTGATCTTTGCCTTCGCGACGGCGATGGTCTTTCTGGGAGCGCAGCAGCCCATCGAACCGCGGCTTCTCTTGCTCTGCGCTTCCTATGCGATTGCGTGCACTGCGCTAGAGGCGCTGTCGCCACGTGGCCTTGATAACATGGTCCTTATCATTTTCGCGCCCCTGGCCATGATGGGCCTGATGGCGATCCTGTGAGCGACGGGGCGGGTACGAAGATGGCCATGCCAGGGAAATGGCCAGCGGTGGCGGGGCGCTATGCCTATGATGCACTGGTTTCCGTCGAGGCCTGGCTCAGCGGCATGCGCCGGCGCAGCATACGTGCAGGCGACCTCCGCCTGGCGGTGAACATCGCGGGTCGCGAGAGTCATGCCACCGTATTGCTGCTCCACGGATTTACGGGGAATCGGCATGTATGGACTCGGGTAGCGCGGCGCTTGCGTTCGCGTTTCAGGATTATCGCGCCGGATTTACCGGGCCATGGCGATTCTGATCCGTTGCCCGATAACCACGGGGCGCATGATCACGCCAGGCGTATCGTCGCCATGCTCGACGGGCTGGGTGTGCGGCAGGTCCACATCGTTGCCAGTTCGTTCGGCGGCGCGATCGCGACGTGCATGAACGCCGGCTTCCCGTCTCGCGTCGCATCATTGGTACTCCTGGCGCCGGTGGGCGTCCCGTCGCCACACGCGAGCGCGTTCGACCTGACGGAAGCGCAAGGAGGAAATCCCTTCGTCATCGGCGACCGGGCTGAGTTTGACGCGTTCCATGCCGCGATCATGTCGCGCCCGCCGTGGATACCAAGGATCGTGCGAGCGCATATCGCGGCGCTCTTCGTGGCAAAGCGGAAATGGATTTCGCAGATGCATCGCGGCCTCGCCGCGAGTCGTGACCTCGGATCCCTGGTGGGCAGCCTCACCGTGCCCACTTTGCTGATCTGGGGGAGGAACGACAAGGTCGTTGACGAAAGTGCCGCCCTCGTTTGGGTCGAGAGGTCCGAACACTGCGGCCTGCAACGATGGGAAGGCATTGGTCACCTTCCGATGTTGGAGGCGCCTGAAAGATTGGCGCGCGCCATTGTTGAATTTATCGAACCGCTGCAATCAACCCCATCCCGCCAGGAAGCCGGATCCCCATGACGCAGATGCGCCATCGACTCATCGAAACGACACTGGACGACCTGAAGTCCGAAATGGGTGGCCTTCTTCGCGGCGAAGTGGCGGCTGTTCTCGTTCGAAACTCGCTATCGGAATCGGCATGTGATCGCGTGTTTCAGAATTTCGCGTCCAGCGCCGGCGTGTACGAGCGTAGCGACGGGGTATCCGGGAAGATGGTGGGCACCAATGCCTTCCTGAAGTCCGCGCACGACGTGGTGGACGACTACGCGCGCAACAATGGCTTCGCCGAGCTCCTTTTTCACGGCGCCACGAACCTGTACAGGCACCTGTTCGATTCGGTGGAAGAGGCCGGTTTTCGCTTCCGCCACGCCTATATCGACGGTGTTCCCGCACCTACCCACCGTGCGACGGTGTGGACCGATAGCGGAAAGGACCGATTGGCGCTGCGTGCGCATACCGACTGGCCCCAGGTCCGGCATTCAGGCATGGAATACAGTGACGTGGAACATCCCGTTGCCGTCAACTTCTACCCGCGCCATCCTGCGCCAGGCTCGAGTTTCGTGCGCCTCTACGATTTCGTTCCCGCGGGTGACTGGCTCGAGACGCGCGGCATTCTGAAAAGCGGCTACCCCATCTGCCTTGATGAACTGGAGGGGATCGACTACATCGACGTGCACCCGGTAGCGGGTGATACGCTCCTGTTTGCGGCGTCCAAGGTGCACGCGGTCTTCCAGGCAAACCAGGGTGCTGACGATGTCAGGCTAAACATCAATGGCTTCATCGGCCTGTCGCGCGCATCCAACAAGGTACTGGCATGGGCATGATCGATGCCGGCAGGCGTATCGACCTCGATGACTTCGTGGTCCGCAACGTCGACGTGATCCCGGTGCAGGCACAGGCAGCGCTTCGCGGCGCACGGGTGCTTGTCGCGGGATGCGGCAGCGTGGGGGGCAGCCTGGTTGAATCACTGGTTCGCCTGGGGGTTGGCTCGATCGTCCTGGCCGACCCGGAGGTCTTCGATCTGAGCAACATCAATCGCCAGGCATGCACGCTGGCGGATGTCGGGCGCGCGAAAGTCGATGTACTCGCTGAACGCGTGCGTTCCATCAATCCGTATGTCGACCTGCGCATCTACGCCGATGGCTTGACTGAAGCGAATCTCGACGAGGCTTTCGACGGAGCGACTGTCGTATTCGACGCAATTGACGCAGCATCGTCGCCTTGGATCAAATACCGGGTACACGAACTGGGAAGCCAGCGCCGCATTCCCGTTATCGCCGGCTTCGACTTCGGTGGAAAGTCGGTGCTCTATGTTTTCGACTACCTGCGCTATCGCAAGGCGCCCTTCTATGGGCGGGCGTCGGCGGAGGCGCACCGTGAGGGTCGGTTGTCGGAATGCCTCAGGTGGCTAGGCTATGCGCACTTTCCGGCGGATTTCCTACCCATTATCCGGGACCGCATGTTGACAGGCCAGCCCTGGCCGCAGGTTTCTTACTGCGTGCTTGCCATGGGTGCACTGGCGACGCGGTGCGTGGTCGAGCTCGTGCAAGTCAAGCGCGTACCTCACATCGTGGCCTTCGATACGCACATGGCCATGCGCGGTCCTGTGCAGCGGATCGTCGAGCGGTTGAAGATTCCGGTTCGGTTGGCGGGTGCACTCGTGGCTGCACGTCGTGCGGCCCGGCAAGGAAAGCGTGCTGAAGGGGTCAGCGAGCCATCGGCAAGCGCGCCTTTTTCAGGCGCCGACGCCGACCTGAGCACGGTGATCGAGGCTATGGTCTCGGCCCCGTCGCCGCACAACGTACAGCCTTGGCGATTCACGGTGCTTGGTCCCCGGCAGGTCGCGATAGGGTGGGACCGGTCGCGCGCCCTCCCGGCCGTGGATCCGGATGATTTCGCCATCACCTATGCGATCGGGTGCGCCGTGGAAGCCGCTGCGTCGATTGCGGAGATCTCGTTCGAGCAGACGGGGGCGTTCGGGTACCGCGATGATGGCTACGTCGCCGGGACGCTCACCGTGCATCGGCTCAGGGTAGAGGGTTTCGCGTACCGCCAGGGCTTGCTTGGGCGACGGTCGACGTACCGCGGTCGGCTGGTTCAGGCCTCGCTGGACGCCGACCTGGCTGGCAGGCTGGACGCGGCTGCCCGTGAAACGGGTGCACGGGCCATCCTGGCGGAGCAGCCGCCTGCGTTGATTCGCCTGATGGCGCTGGAGGGTGCCCGCACCCTGTTTGCGCGCGTGGATTACGTTGAGGAGCTGCTACGCCATATTCGCTTCACCGATGCGGAAAGGCACGGGAACCCGACGGGTTTCGTCGCGGCCGGCATCGGTATCACCCGATCGAGCGCTTGGGCACTGTCGTTGTTAAGGGAGTCGCCATCGCTGCTTCGGCTCGCGCTCTCACTGGGGCTTGGCTCTGCCATGGCCCGGCAATCGACGGCAGCGATTGCGTCGTCGCCCCAGTTTGTCCTTGTCGCCACATCGGATGGGTCGCCTGAAGGAAGGATCAACGTCGGGAGGGCGGTTATGAGGGTGTGGCTGGAGCTCACCGGGCAGGGCCTGGCGTGCCAGCCGATTGATTTCGCCATCTGCACGGCCAGCCTGCGCACTCGCATGGCCGAGCGCTTTGGCCTCGCGCCCGACGAGCGTCCGGTTGTTCTGTTCCGGGTAGGCCGGGCGCGCGGTGAGGCGAATGCCCGGGCGCCGCGCGAGGTGGCTTCTTCCTTTTGTGAAGCCGTCACGCCCGTGGCAGCGCTCGTCAAGCCGCCACTGGCCGAAGGGGTGGAGGCCTAGGATGGCTGACGTACTGGTGGTGGGTGCCACGGGGCAACTTGGCTCGAGAGCGATCCAGCGCCTTGTGGGCGACGGCAAGCATGTCGTGCGTGCGCTGGTGCGTCCGCGCTCGTCAGCCAACCTGCCGTTTAGCGGTGCGCATTGCCATGCGGGCGATCTGCGCGATATGGCAAGCCTGAAGGCCGCGTGTGCAGGGGTGGATACCGTCATCGCCACGGCGACGGTGGTATTCCCGAAGGGAAACTACGATTTCAGGCAGGACGAGGAGCGGGGCTACGCGAACCTGATCGCGGCATGCCTCGACGCGGGCGTCGGACACATCGTTTTCGTGTCGCTTTGCGTCCCGTTCGAACGCCGCTTTACCCGCATTTCCGCCACCTACGCCATGAAGGAGCGAATTGAAGAGATGTTGGCGGCGTCGGGCATTCCCCACACCATTTTGCGTTGTGCCCCGTTTATGGATGACTACTTTGCGCTCATCGGCAGTCGTATCCCCTTGGCGGGCGAGACCGCGGCCACGCTGGACCGATCCCGCGGCCTGACGCGGCGCCTGCGTCACTGGATGGGCGACTCCATCGAACGTCGGGGCGTCGCGGTGGCGCCCGGGCCGTCGACACGGCGCCACGCGTTTGTCGCGCTTCAGGACGTCGTCGGCTACTTGGTGGGTGCCGTGGACCAGCCGCCGCACGCGGGGCTGACACTGGAAATCGGCGGCCCGGAAGTATTGTCCTGGCGGGAAGTCAGCAACCTGTATGCACAGCTGTTGCAGCGTGACATCGGGTTGATCTCCATACCGGCGTGGTTGCTTGCGGGCCTCGCGTGGGTGATCCGCCCCTGGTCGGCGGCGTTGGCGAACCAGATGGCGATCCTGCACATCCTTGGTGGAAACGACACGCATGTTGAAACAGGTCAGGTGGCCGGACAGTACGGCGTGCAGCCGCTGACCGCGCGCGTGTACCTTGAAGGCAAGGGGGCGGCGTACGGTCTGGCACAACGGGAGGCCGTGGCATGACACGGGCGGATTCCATGGCTCCCAAGGTGCGGACCCTGCGCCTCGAGGGCGCCATGATGCTCGAGAGCGGCGTCGTACTCCCGCAGGTGGATGTCACCTTTACCACGTATGGTGAGCTCGACCGGACGCAGGACAACGTGGTCTGGATCCTGCACCCGCTGACCTGCAACGCCAATCCGCTGGATTGGTGGGCTTCAGCGGTGGGCCCTGGCCGCGCCATCGATCCGGCGGAATGCTTCGTGGTCTGCGTCAATGCACTGGGTTCGTGCTATGGCACCACCGGACCCACAAGCCTGGACCCGGCGACCGGCAAGCGGTACGGGCGAGGTTTCCCCATGGTTACGGTTCGTGACGTTGTGGCAGTGCACGATGCCGTGCGCAAGCATCTCGGCGTGGCAAGGATTCGACTGGGCCTTGGCGGCTCGTTTGGTGGGCAACAGCTTCTGGAATGGATGGCGAGCGCCCCCGGCCTGTTCGACTACGCCGGCGTGATCGGGGCCACTGCCCAGCAATCGCCTTGGGCGACCGCATGGAACGAAACGCAGCGAATGGCTCTCCAGGCCGATGCGACGTTCGTGGCGGACAGTCCTGGCGGTGGCGTCGCTGGCCTCGCCGCAGCACGCGCGATGGCGGTGATGACCTACCGAAGCGCAGCGGCCTATGCACGTGCGCAGGGCGAAGGGGATAGCAGGCCGTTCGATGGGTTGAAGGCATCGGGCTACCAACGGCATCTCGGGGCGTCCTTTGTCCGTCGATACGACCCACATGCGTATTGGACCATGACCAAGGCCATGGATAGCCATGACGTTGCGCGCGGCCGTGGTGCGGTTGGGCCTGCCCTTGCGCCGGTCACGACACGGACACTGATGATCGGCCTTGCCGATGACCTGCTGTTCCCATGTACCGAAGTCGCTGCCACGGCAGCCGCGCTCCCGTTCGGCGAATTCCTGGTCATCGAGTCCGACCATGGGCATGACAGCATTCTCACGAGAGCCGAAGAAATCGCAGGCGCCGTTGCGCGGTTCGCCTGTCTCAGCGGCGATAGCCACAAGCACGGCACCAGTGAAGCCACTATGGAACAGTACGCATGAATGTCTCGCAGAAGCCGGCCTTGCCGGTGGCCTTTCGCCGCACGAACAACCTTGCCGGGTTGCTCTATATCGTTCACGGTACCGTGCTGTGGCTCGGCTCGGCCTTTCTGGCCTATGCCCTCTGGCATGCGAACCTGCCCTGGCCGGCCCGTGGTGCACTGGTGGTGATTCCCGTCGTCGCCTCCGGGTTTGGCATGTTCTATATGGGATCACTAGGGCATGAGGGGTTTCATGGAAACCTCAATCGCCAGGCTGACATCAGTATGGTGATGGGCATAGTCGCCTCGCTCGGGGCACCGCTGTTCCTTTCGGTGGGCGTGAACATCTACCACTGGCGGCACCACAAGTACACGAATACGCCGAAGGATCCGGACCTCCTGCTTTATCAGGGGCTGCGCACGCCAATGCAAAAGCTCCGGGTATCGCTGGATACCAACGTGTACTGCGTCCGCAACGTCTGGAATCTGCTCCGTGGCCGGGAGACGCCGGATAAATCTTTCCCGCTGGGTGTCCGCCGCATGCGCTTTTACGCGGCCCTCGATGGTCTTCTGGTAGCCACTGCGACCGTGGGGTACGCCATGCTCGCGTGGCACAACCCTGGTCTGTTCGTGTTCGTCGTCCTGGTCCCTGCACTTGTCGCCCAGCTGTATTGGTCGCTGCACCCGTTCATCGAACATGGCGACCTGGCCGGTGTGGACGGCTCGAACGCCCGCAACTGTACGTCGCCCGTACTGACCTTCCTGCTGCTTGGCTACACCTACCATTTGTGCCACCACCTGTACCCAGGTGTGCAGACGCATCGCCTCCCAGCACTACACAAGCATCTTCGTGATATCGGCTATCTCGTGCCGGGCACGACGGAGACGACTTTTCTTGGCGCTTTGAAGCTCGGGTTCACGCGCAAGCTTCCCGTGGTGTCGGCCTGAGGCTTAGCCAGTCATGACTTACATCATCTACATGTCGCTGTTCCTTGTCTTCCTTCTGTTCCTTTTTCTGGAGCGGGCATTCCCCGCGCGCCCGCAACCGTTTGAGTGGCGCTGGTTCGTACGCGCGACGACCATGAACATGGTCCAGCTGGCGATCCTCGTGGCCATCGGCATCTGGCTCAATCCCTGGATGGCGCCATACGCCCTCGTTCCCTGGGTGGGCACCTTGCCCCCCCTCATTGGCGGGATCGCCGCGGCGATACTGGCAAGCCTGTTCCAATATTTCTGGCATCGGGCGGCCCATGCGAACGATTTCCTGTGGCGCACATTCCATCAGCTCCACCACAGCCCGACCCGGATCGACCTCCTTGCCACGGACTATACGCACCCCCTCGATCACATCGTATTCACCGTATTCAATAGCGTGGCGGCGGTGGGTATTTTCGGGTTGACTGACGTGGGCATCGCCTGGTCCGTCTTTGTCTACGGGGTAAACAATTACTACGCGCACTGCAACATCCGTTCGCCCCGGTGGTTTGGGTTGTTGCTCCAGCGTCCGGAAATGCACCGCGTACACCACCGCCTGGACCATCACGCACAGAACTACGGCCTGCCCATGTGGGACATGATGTTCGGTACATTTGCGAATCCCGAGACGGCCGATTTCCCTGTCGGCTTTTCCGACGGCCGCGAGCTCCGGGTGCGCGACATGCTACTGGGCAAGGATGTTCACGTATGAGCGAAGTGATGTCGACAAACAGGTTTCCCGGGTCGCTGCTTATCCGGCAAACGCCTTCGATGAGGCTGGGCCTGATAGCCTCTGCCGTGTTTACCTTGTCGGGTGCCGTCATGTTTGGTTGGCCGTCGTCATTCGCTGGGCGAATAGCGGCGCTTCCTGCGGGCGTGCCTGCCATTTATCGGTATCTCGCGGCCCTGTTCATGCTGCTGTTCGGCGGCGCCTATGCCTGGCTGGCGATGCAGCCGTGGCTGGCGCGCGCGTTCGTGGTGTTCGGCACGTTGGGCAAGTTGGCTGCTTTCGCAGGAATGACCGCTCTGTGGCTTGGTTCACAGATCGAAGCGCGGACCTACTTCATGGTCAGCGGCGACCTCGTGTTCGCAGCGTGGTTTGCCATGGCGCTGCGTGCCCCCGCGTCGCGGGCCATGGCGGGCGGGGTGGGACAAGGCGCTATCCACGGAGCTGGCGAATGAATCTTGCGTTGTTCGACTTCGACGGGACCATCACGACGCGCGAGCTTTTCGGTGATTTCATGCGCTACGCAGTGTCCCGGCGCCGGCGCATGGCGGGGACCATCGTGTTCTTGCCGCTGATCGTCGGCTACAAGCTCGGCTGGGTTTCGGGTAACCGAATCCGGGCCAGGGTGGTCCGCTTCGGATTTCGCGGTGTGCGCTCGTCCGATCTCAGCAAGACGGCGCAAGCCTTTTGCGACGCCGTCGTTCCGGCAGCGCTGCGCCCGGTGGCGATCGCCAGGATTCGCTGGCACCAGGAGCGTGGCGATACCGTGGTGGTGGTCTCGGGCGGCCTGGACATCTACCTGCGGCATTGGTGCAGCAAGCAGGGCATTGAGCTGGTGTGCTCACGCCTGGAGGAGCGCGACGGCTTGTTGACCGGACGTTATCGTGAGGCGCAGTGCATCGGGGAAGAAAAGCGTAGACGCGTGCGCGAGCAGTACGACCTATCGCAGTTTGATCACATCTTCGCATATGGGGACACCCCCGACGATGCGGAGATGCTGGAGATGGCAAACACGCGCTTCTATCGTTGGAAGCCCATGGAACGGAATCATTGACATGAGTTCGAATCGACGCCGCGTGGCCCTCGTGACCGGTGCCACCAGTGGCATCGGCAAAGCCATTGCCGAATCCCTCGCCGCGGAAGGCATCCACCTGATCGTCACCGGGCGGCAAGCGCTCCCGCTCAGGGCACTTGCACAGGGCCTGAGGGACTTTGACGTGGACGTTTACCCCATCGCCATTGACCTCGCCGACCCATCCGGAGCTCAGGAGCTCTTTGTACAAACGGTTGCAAGGGGGCTCGAGATCGATTTTCTCGTGAACAACGCGGGCGTGGGTGTTTTCGGCACGTTCGAAGAGACGGGCCTGGCCGACGAACTCGCCATGCTCTCGTTGAATACCCGTGCGCCGACCGTGCTCTGCAAGCTCTTCTTGCCGCAGTTGGCGCGTCGCAAGGGTCGAATCCTGAACATTGCTTCGGTGGCGGCTTTCCAGCCTGGTCCTTACATGGCGGTGTATTACGCCACGAAGGCGTACCTGCTTTCCTTCAGCGAGGCTCTTGCGGCGGAGTGGGAAGGTAGCGGGGTGTCCGTCACCACTTTCTGTCCAGGGCCGACGTGCTCAGGCTTCCAGGCGAGAGCGGCAATGGAGCATTCCCGGCTCGTCCAGGGAAAGAGGCTCGCCGATGCGGATGAGGTCGGGCGGGCCGCCGTTCATGCGATGATGGTTGGTGGTCGCGTCGTAGTCCATGGCACGGGAAACCGTTTCAATGCAGTCGCGGCCAAATGGCTTCCGCGGCGTTGGATAACGCGCGCCGTCCTCAAGATGTCGGCGCCCGTCGCCAAGTTCGGAGCGTCGGCGTGACGGAGCACCGCGCGACCGCCGGCGAGCATACGACCATGGACGGATGGCTGGCGCGCCGTTTGGACACGATTGCCCGGCTGGGGAAGGTGTTTCTTGCCCCCTTGGTCAGCGTCCACCTGCATCGTTCCGTTGAGCCTCCGGCGCCTCACACGAAGCGACTCCATGTGTTCGAGCGGGGCGGCCGGTCGGATCGCTGGATAGCCGATCAGGCTATGATCGGTGATTCGCACCGAGCCTATGGGGCGCCCATGGTCATGAGGGGAGGCGGTAGCCTTGCGGCACGCCGCAGCGCCGAGCGCACCTTCATGATCCGGCTGGAAGAGCTCGTCAAGGCGCATCACGCTGATCCGGCACTCGATGTCGAGCTCGTGCCCGTCTCCGTTTTCGTCGGCCGTGCACCCAGCCGAACGCGCGGTTGGTTTGCCGTCCTGTTCTCCGAAAGCTGGGCGATGGCTGGCCCGGTTCGGCGATTGATGGCCGTACTGCTGAACGGTCGTGACACCCACGTCCACGTTACGACGGGCATATCGGTACGTCGCTTGTGCGACGACGCTGGCTCCCAGGCGAAGGCCGTTCGTAAGATCGGAAGGCTGTTGCGCGTGCGCTTCAGGAACGTGCGTACCGGCGCAATCGGCCCCGATCTGTCGACCCGAGGCATGCTGATCGACCAGGTGGTGACGTCGCCCGCGATCCGCCACGCCATCCGCGAGCAGGCACGGCGTAACGGTGGAACGCAAGAGGACGCGACGAAGCAGGCCTTTGGGTTCGCCCGGGAAATCGCCGCGGATTATTCCCACTCCGTGGTCCGCTCGCTGAGCTTCCTGCTGGCTCCGGTGTGGAACCGCGTATATCGCGGCGTCACCGTGAACAACCTGGATCGGTTCCGCGAGGCGGCGCGAGGTCATGAGGTGATCTACGTGCCCTGCCATCGCAGCCACATGGACTACCTGCTTCTGTCGTATCTGTTGTATCAACATGCCATCGTTCCACCGCATATCGCGGCGGGCGTGAACCTGAACCTACCCGTTGTCGGATCCATCCTGCGACGCTGCGGGGCGTTTTACCTG
Source organism: Luteibacter aegosomatis (assembly GCF_023078455.1). Lineage (GTDB taxonomy): Bacteria > Pseudomonadota > Gammaproteobacteria > Xanthomonadales > Rhodanobacteraceae > Luteibacter > Luteibacter aegosomatis. Next base: position 38,609 of record NZ_CP095740.1, read on the forward strand.
CGCCGGAACGTGAAAGGCAGCCCCCTGTACTCGGCTGTGTTTGCTGAGTACATGGGTCAGCTCATCGCCCGCGGCCACTCCATCGAGTACTTCATCGAAGGCGGCCGGTCCCGCACCGGGCGGCTCCAGCCACCTAAGGGCGGCACCCTGTCGATGACCGTTCGCGCCTTCCTGCGCCAACGGGCGAAGCCGGTGCTGTTCCAGCCTGTCTACATCGGCTATGAGCGCATCATCGAGGGTGCCAGTTACACCGCTGAACTATCGGGCAAGCCTAAGCAGGGCGAAACGATCTGGCAGTTGTTGTCGAGCATCCCTCGATTGTTCCGGACGAATTTCGGCCATGTGACCGTCAACTTCGGTGAACCGATCCATCTTGGAGCATTGTTGGATGGGATAGCGCCGGGGTGGGAGACGGACCCCCAGCGCGACGAGCGGCCCACCTGGTTGACGCCGGCCGTTGACGAACTAGCCCGCCGGATCAACGTGAACGTGAATGGCGCCGCCGATGCGAACGCTGTCAACCTGATGGCGACGGCGCTGCTGTCGGCCCCGGCACATGCGATCGGGGAGCGGGATCTGCTGACCCAGCTCAGTGTGCTGACGCGTGTCCTGAAGGAAGCTCCCTACGGCGAGGGCGTCACCCTCACGTCACTCACTCCCGCCCATCTCATCGCGCGGTGCGAGGTCCTCGGCATGATCAAGCGCACACCGCATCCTTTCGGTGATGTGATCGGTGCGTCGGCCGATCAGGCGGTCCTGCTTTCCTACTACCGCAACAACATGCTTCACCTGTTCGTCCCGGCCGCCCTAGTGGCCGCCCACCTGATGGCCCAGCCAACGACATCGGTGGTAGCACTTCAGCGACTGGGGAGGGATATCTACCCATTCATCAGGGACGAGTTGTTCCTCTCGTGGGAAGAACCAGCTTTTGACGAGCAGCTTACAAAAGCCGTCGACGTACTTTCTGCCTGCGACCTGATCACCAGGGATGGCGACCGACTCGCTATCAGCGGTGATTCCGACGAGGTCATGTTCGTATTGCGCGGCCTTGGCCATGCCATGCACCAGACCTTCGAGCGGTATTACATCGCCGCCTCGATCCTGACCAGGCACGGAAGCGGCGTACTATCGAGCGCCCGCCTTGAGTCGTTGTGCCACCTCGCCGCCCAAAGGCTGGTGCTGTTGCACGGGATGGCGGCACCCGAGTTCTTCGATAAGGCGCTTTTCCGAGGGTTCGTGCAAGGCCTGCGCAGCCGAGGTCTCACGTCGGTCGATGAATCGGGAAATCTTGCATTCGGCGATGGCCTGGTCGCCTGGGCGCGCCACGCATCGCGGATGCTCAGTAGCGACCTTCGCCACGCGATCGATCGTATCAGTCCTGGAGCCATGACCTAGGCCTGATCTCCGATCCAACTTATCAGCCACCACCACGCAAACCTCCGTGTTTTCGGCGCGGGGTAGGGGAGCCTCATGTCCAACGATGGAAAAGTAGCGTCGCTTTACGACATTTTCATGCGCGCGGGCGGTCGTCTCAAGCGGCGGGGCCGGTACACGCTAATCCGCCTCAGCCGACCACAGCATCGGCTCTCCGCGGCCGACCAGATCGAGGTGCTACGAGGCTTCGCGCGCGAGACCGATGCCCTTTACCAGGCGGATACGTCGTTCCACTGGCTGAGTCGCGCCGATTACTTTGCCGGGATGAACGACCTCTGGTCGGTCTTCCTGGATCGCGAGCTCGTCGGTTTCATGGCTGTCCGCGTGTTTCGCGATGTCGGCGAGCGGATCGTCTACATCGACAACATGAACATCCGGTCGATCCCGCTCCTGGCCGTCGGGCCGCACACCATTGGCTCGATGCTGGTCCATGAAATGCTGTGCGCGCACTATCCGTTCCTTCGCCAGCCGATGTCGGTAGTCTTTCGTACGCAGAATCCGAGCGTCTACCGGTTGGCATACTCGATCCTGCCTTTGAGCGTCTACCCACGCATCAATGGCCGGAAGCCCCGGGACGAAGCACGTAGCGTGCGTGTGGCGCGCTGCATGGCAGCGCGGCTTTCGCCAGGCAAAGCGTACGAAGACGTCATCTCCGTGATCCGCGGCGCGTACCACGGCCACATCTATGGTCGCCCGCTGTCGCTGGGTCAGGGGATCAAGCCGGCCCTGTCCCGTTTCTGGACCGAAAACGTTCGCGTCGATGCGGGCGACGCCGTGCTTATCGCGGGGTGCCTCAAGCACGAAGAGGTCCGCGGATCGGTATTCGGCTATCTGAAGGCGCTCTGGCGACAGCGGCTTTCGAGTCGTCGCGAGGCCCGCATTGCGACCGATGCGACCGTTGAGATACCGCATCACCACTAACCGACGAGCCCAACACAGGAAGTTTTGCCGTGAGCGAACATAGCTACAAATTGCTTCCGCGCGCTTACTCGCTGCGCGATAGCCAGGGCAACCGGCGGCCGGTCGGCTTGGCCGACGCCTTGAGGCAGTACGGCCGGTCATTGAATTTCGTGGCCGACAAACGACGGACCCTGCATGCCCTTTTCGAGTTCACGCATTTCCTGATGGTGATTCCCACGATCATGTTCTTCGCGCGATTCGCCAGCCTCTATACGATGGCGGCCTATTTCGCATTCTTCTTCTTCCTGGCCAACGTATCGAACACCATCTGGTACCACCGGTACGTCAGCCACAGGGCGTTCCAGTTCGCCCATCCGGTCATCCCTCGCATCATCCTTTGGTTGAATCCGCTGGGTTACCGTGAGGAAGTGTATGCACTGGTGCATCACATCCACCATACCAAGGCCGATTCGGACGAGGATCCGAATGGGCCGCAATTAGGTTGGCTCGGCAATTACGCCGCCTCCTACTTCGAGATCGATACCGACATGACCCGCGAGCAATACGAGCGGCTGAAGGCAAGGCTCCTACACGTCGGCATGCCCTTTTCCAGCTACGAGAGCTTCCAGCGTTGGGCCTGCGTGGAGTCGATCGGACACTACCTCGCCCGCTGGGCTTTCGCCACGACCCTGTGGCTGGGCGTCTTCTACGCGATAGGCGGCCTCCCGCTCGTGATGTCCTGGCTCGCCGTACAGTTTTGCTGGCACGCAATCGTGCGCGATTTCAACTTCCGCGGCCATGCCAAGCACGATAAACCGTCGCAGGTCGACGGCTGGGATTTCGATCGCCGGTCGCTTGCGCTCAACCATCGCTTCTACGGCTACCTGGCCGGCGAATGGCACAACAACCATCACGCATTCCGTGCATCCGCGAACACCGCATTCCGACCGGGGCAGGTGGATATTCCCTTCCAGATGATCCGCCTGCTCGCCAAGGTCGGCATCGTGTCCAGCTATCTGGACCATCGTTGCCAGTTCAACGAACGCTTTGCGTCGGATATCGCCCGCACGGCGCGGGGTGCCACGAAACGGTCGCCCCCCGTGGACGTCGACACCGCCGCATCCGAATGACGCCCGTCCATCACCGAGATCCATCCGCCATGTCTACTGCTTCCCCCTTTTCTTCCTGGGCCATGATTAACCGCCTTCTTTTTATCGGCGGCGCGGTGACGCTCGTGCTCACGCTCGTTTCCATCCGCTGGATCGACTTGCCGCTGGCCTCGTGGATCCACGCCCACGGGCTCGATTCTCGACTCTGGATGCGATGGTTCCTCGATACACCGATCGTGGCGACACCCGTAGCGATGATCTACATGCTTATCTACATAGTGCGCCGGAAGCGATCCGCCGCAACGCGTGGCGAGGATGATTGGTTCCTAGTGAGTGCGGCGCTACTCGTATCGCTTGAGGTCAAGTATGTCCTGAAACTGGCATTCGGTCGGACCTGGCCTCGGGAGGTCATGAACGTGGGTGCGCCAAAATCCGCGAGTTTCGATTGCGTCGCGAGCCATGGCTACCTCAACGACGGCATTCATCTCTTCAACTTCTTCCAGGGCGCGGATAAGCAGTACAGCGCCTTTCCGTCGGGATCGACCGTCTCGCTGATCGCGATGGTGGTACCGATCATGGCGCTCTATCCCCGGTTCCGTTGGCCGTTGGTGGCGTTTTCGGCGGTGTCGCTGCTGTTCTTCGTCCTGACCAATACGCATTACCTGGGCGACGTTGTCGCGGGCCTGTATGTTGGCCTCCTGTGTGGTCTCGTACCGCTGGCCATGCGGGCGGATCGCCTGGCAGGCCGGGTATGAACGGTCGTGGCGAAGAGTGTCCGCCGTCCGCCGTCGCCCCGGCGCGTTCGTCTTCGACCTTCTGGCGGTCGATCGCGAAATCGCGATCGGTGCGGCTGGCCATTGGCGTGGGCATGCTCGTCTGGTTGGCCACGAAGACGCATGCCTTGAGCCGTCTCAACGAAGGGTATGTGGACCTGAAGTTGCCCTACGCCGTTGCAGGTGTCTGCTTCGGGGTCCTCACGATGGCGGTGCGGGCTTGGCGATGGAACCTCATCCTGGCGGATGTTGGCGATGCGCTCCCAGTCCATCGGCTGCTGCGCATCTATGCAGCTGCATTCTTCCTGGGCCTGGTAAGCCCCGGCAGGCTTGGCGAATTGGTACGCATCTGGATGGCGCGCGATCATGCGCGGGGCTTGTCGTCAGCCGCTTCCACCGTCGTCTTTGACCGGGTGTTCGACGTGGTGCCGACATTGGTGATTTCCGCCGCCTTCGGTGCTGCCATGGGAGCGGGGCAGGCATCGCACCTTGTCGCAGGTATCCGCATCGCCCTCGGCTTGCTGATCGCGGGGGCAGTGTACCTTCTCATCTTCCCGCAGTGGTTGCAGTCGCGCGTCGAGGCCGTCACCGCGGCGACCATGCGCCGGTTCCATATTTCCGACGATGGCGAGGCGACGCAGAAAGTCTTCAGTCGCCGGGTGCTCTTGCGGGCGTTTGCGGTGTCCGTCTTCTCCCAGGGAATGGTGCTCTTCCAGACGTGGTTGTTCTGCAAAGCCGTGGGTGCGCAGATCAACCCGTTAGTGACCTTTGCCATCGTGACGATGGCCACGGTCATCGCTTCGCTGCCGCTCTCCGTCGGCGGCATCGGGACACGCGAGGTCGCCGTGGCTGGCGCACTTTCGGCGCTGGGTGTGAGCCAGGCGCAGGCGATGGGGTTTTCGTTGCTGACGCTGGTGAACTTTCTGGTCGTCGCGGCCGTGACGATGTGTGCGTTCGTCGGGCGTCCTGCGGACATCGCGGCAATCGAAACCGGCTCGCGACGAAGCGAAGCTGCGCCGGTTCCTGCTACCCATACCTAACAGAATTCAGGAAGGACCCGATGAAAAACATACGTTCAGTAAGCATTCTTGCGTTCGCATTCCTTATTAATTCCATGGCGGCGCGGGGCATGGAGAGTGTCCAGTGCGTGCCCGATTACGCGAAACCCATGGGACAATGCATCGCTACCGGCCAACCGGGGAGCGGTACCTGGACCCTTCGTGCCAATGTCGTTGTTGACCGCCACATCCTCGTGGGCGGGGCGGTAGAGATCAAGGCGGATGGGACGATCGGGAAGGTCGCTTGTGACGGCGAGCTGCCGTCAGGCCCTATGCTCGACTGCCCGGGCACCGTCGTGACGGCGGGGCTCATCAACCTTCACGAGCACCTCAATTACAGCACAGGGCGACCGTTACCACCGCCCTTGCACGCGATGCAGTCGCACCACGATTGGCAGCGGGACCCATCCATCTGGGGTGGGCAAGAAGTCATTCGCACCGGTAGACGCGAGCCGATCGGTTTGGTCGAGCTGCGCTACTTGCTTGGAGGAACCACCACCATCGCCGGCCGGGGCCAAGCCAAGGGACTTACAAGAAACCCGGATGCGGGATGGTTCCCCGCGGTAACTAACGTCACCTTTCCCTTCGGGCGTTCTACCGCGCAGACGCCAGCAGGCTGTGACTCACGCCGTATCCTGAAGGGTGACCGGCCGACACTGGTTCATGCGGGTGAGGGTACGGACGACGATGCCGCGGCCGAGATGGATTGCCTCCTGGCAAGCCGCGAGGCTTATCTCCAGACCGAGCCATTGGTTTTTGTGCATGCGATGAACGTGGATGCGGCCCGCGCCGAGCATATGGCGCGCGCGCACGTCTCGGTCCTGTGGTCGCCACGCAGCAATATGGTGTTGTATGGCACGTCTGCACCCATCGCCCTGTTGAGGCGTCACGGTGTGCCGGTCAGCCTCGGTACCGACTGGCTGCCCAGTGGTTCGCCGACACTGCTCGACGAGGCTCGCTTCGCGCGTGCGTTGGTGTCGGGCAGCGACGCGATCGACGAAATTGATCTGCTCGACATGATGACGACGTCGCCCGCGGCGGCCATTGGCATGCAGGCGCATATCGGGCGAATCACGCAAGGCGCATATGCCGATCTAGCCGGATTTCGCCTTCGTGGTGATGCAAGCGATGCGGTTCACAGCGTCATCGAAGCCCGGCCTGCGGATACCGCGTTCGTGATGGTTGGCGGCGCCCTGCGCGTGGTCGGTGCCGATGCGCGCCACGCCTTGAGGGAGGCTATCGAAGCCGATCACTGCGTCGAGTTGCCAAAAGGCCAGTGTTTACCCGACGCATACGCATGTGGCCCCGGCTATTTGCGTAGCGCCCTGGTTCGCACCGACGCACTCGGGATGCTGTGCCCGGCACTGGACGCCAATGCGGCCGTCCTGCAGTAGGCGAGGAGTGCACGATGCAATCCCTCTGGCGCAACGCATGGACCTGGCTCCTGCGGCACGGTCTGGCGGTAACTGGCGTATGTCTCAGCCGTGACATGCAGGACCAACTCGATGATTTCTTCAGGGAGCACGATCATGATCAGTAAATCTTCCCGCGTGCACGCGGTGCTGGCTGTTGCGGTGGCGCTTGGGCCGGCAGGATGTGCATCTTCGTCGCGAGCGGTCAGGCCCGCCGATGCCGTGTCGGTGCCGGCCGCGCGGCTTCTGACCGACAGCATGAGCCACGCAGATACCGAACGCCGCGTACCGGTGACGGTCGTTCGCGACAAGGGTTCGGTGGGCGCCTTTGTCCACACGGTACTCCTGATTGACCGCGTGCCCGTCGTGGCCCTTGATCGGCGGGAAAAGGTCGACCTGTATCTCTCGCCGGGACGACATATCTTCACCGTCAGCTACATGAAGCACCTGCACGGACGTCCCCTGGGCGAGTATGCCTATGAGGTTGAAGAGGGCGGCAACAACGAGTTCCGCCTGCGGCTGGTGCTGAAGGATGCCCCGCGTATTGAACGGTATGGGGCGCCGGAGATCACGACCCCTTCCGGTAAGCCGGCATGGCACGACAGGGAAAACCTGGAGGAATACGCCGAACCGAGCCAGATCGCTACGATCGTCGACGATGCGATCGCGAATGCCAGCACCGCCGACTGGTGGAAGACGCTCTCGGGGCGAGGCATGAACGAAAAGACCCGGTATGTGTACACGGCGAAGGGCGGCTGGGTTGATCTGAAGCATGTGATTTCGACCGCGAGCAATCCCGGCTGTTATATTCCGGGCGCTTCCGTCTTCGGCGCCTGGTCGATGGAAGTCATGCAGGTGTTCTACGCCCCGTTCTCCGCATTCGAACCCGAGGATTTCCTATCGAACCGAATCGGCGGCCACGCTGCCGTTCGTTTTGCGGCAACCCTCGGTCGTGCGGGAACGCGCGGACAAATCGTGCAGCGCGCCATCGAGCGCCTAGAGCCTCTTACCCAGGCCGAAGCCGCGAGGCATTTCCGGGTCTCCATGCCGCTCAACGTATGGCCGTTCGATCCCGATGAGGTGGCGCCGATAGCCAGCGAAGGCGTTCTTTAGGCGCCTGTCGATGACGGTTTCGTAGATGGCCGGGCGCATCTTTTGAGGAACGCATAGGCGGAGCGGGGCTCCGCCCGAGCTTCCGGGGGCCATCAGGCAACCGCGGCGGGTCGCCATGCCATACGCGTCAGACGATGCCGTCAATCGACTTCAACGGCTGCAGCACGATATCGGCGATCGCGGACACGCCCACCTTGAAAGCCACCTGGTATTCCGGATCGGCGACCATCTCCTTGAAGGCCGTCCGGCGCGGATACCGGACCAGCACCACGGCATCCCAGCCCTGCGTCTGCCCTTCGGTAAGCACCGACAGCCCGTCACCACCGAACACGATGCCCGCGCCGAACCGGGCCAGGATGGGTTTGGCCATGCCGAGGTATTCCAGGTATCGCTCCCGTCCTCCGTCCGCCTTGAATCGGATGAGATTCAGCATGACGACGGGAGCGTCGTCCTCTTCGGACAGGAACGCCTCGATGGCGGTTTGTGACAGTGAGACCATGGGATTGTCCTCCGGCATGTATGTGATGGCTGAAATCCATGGATAACACCCCGGCGTGCCAGGAACTGTCAGTAGTGTTGGCCCGTCGAAACCCCTGTGAGGGTGCACTCCAGATGGGGCGGCAAGATGGTGCACATGCGGCGCGCGAACTGATTCCGCACGCGAAGGCTCGTCCGCACGGGGGCCGTCGCGGTCGGGCCACGTCGGTCCATCTCCGGTGATAGAGTGGCCAAGAGCCAAGAGCCGCCGTGAGACCCGATGCGTATCCAGCGCTGGACCCCCGCCCTCTACGTTGGCTTGATCGCCGCGCAGACCGCCGTGGCCCTGTCGCCGTCGTTGCGGCGGTTGTCGTGGAGTTACGCCATCGTACTTGCGGCGATCGCCCTGACGGTACTGCTCTGCGCCCGGCGCATCCGCCTTGCGGTCCCCCATAACAAGCCGCTGTGGTCGCTCCTGCTCTTCAGCTTGCTCGCAAGGGGCTCGGCGATGGCCCTTTTGCTGTTCGATAGCCTGGAGAACGCCGAAGGGACGCTGATCATGGCGGATCCTACCCTTTGGTTCTGCATCTCCAGCCTGGGCCTGATTGCCGCGGCAGCCTACGATCCCGCCACGCCGCTTTTGCGGTGGACGACGGCGATCGACTGGCTGATTGGAGGCCTGGCGGCGGCCTTGTTCTATGGGGTAACCCGGCAGCCCGAACTGGCCCGGGAACCGGCAACACTCATCATCCTGTTCGATATCCTCGACGGATTCGTCGCCTGCTTCGCGGGCATACGCCTGCTTGGGACGCGCCGCGTCGATGAACGCCGGTTCTATGCGGTTCTCTTCGTCATCACACTGACTGACGCGGTCGCGGCGGCAGCGCATAACCGCCTGCTGTTCGTGACCGAGTCTTACCTGCCCGAGCTGCTCCTGCTGTTGCCCTTGGCCTGCCTGGGCGTCCTGCTCGCGCGACGAAGACCGCAATGGCTTCGGAACATTCGTCCCACGACGACCCTTCGGCGGCTCTCCGTGAGTGCAAGACCGATGGCGCTGTGCCTGATGACTTGCGCGGCCGCCGTCATGCTGGCCAGGTTCAAACCGGTCCTGGGACTGTGGTCGATCGTCATCACCCTGGTGTTGTTCGTAGGACGGGCCACGATCGTCGCCTGGTATCAACTCTCCGTGGAAGACCAGCTTCGCCGGCTTCGCCGCAGCTTGCAGCACGCCGCCACCCATGACCCACTGACCCGGATTCGCAACCGGCGTGGCATCTTCCAGTGGATGGAGCGGGAGTACCGGATGACCCGCCACGACGACGGTCTCTGTGTCGCCATGATCGATGTGGATTTCTTCAAGCTCTACAACGATCGATTCGGCCACCAGGCGGGAGACGAATGCCTGATTCGCGTCGGTCGTGCGTTGGCGGATGCGTCCGCGACACTGGGGCGCGGTGCGGTCGGGCGTATCGGTGGGGAGGAGTTCCTTGTCGCCATCGGTGGCATCGACAGGGTGTCGGCCATTCATTTCCTGAATGGTATCCGTGCAGCATTCGCCGATGGGCAGGCGGACCAAGACCATGCGGCCATCACGCTGAGCATGGGCGTGGCGTTTGCCGATGGACACACCTGGCCGTCGCTGGACGTCCTGCTGCGACGCGCGGATGAGGCCCTCTACGCGGCGAAGTCGCGCGGGCGAAATCGGGTGGTGGTCCATGGCTTCATGGAAGATGGCGAACCATTTTCGGTGAGTCGTAGCGATACACCGTAGGCCGGGACAGCAGCAGTCGACAGGAATATATACTGTGCTGTCGAAACGCACGGCGAGCCTGAGGAAATTACCTTGTCCACTGAAGTGAAACCCGAGGACACCATGGTCCCATTCGGACGTGAAAAGCCTTCCATCCTCATCGTCGGCGCATCGCGAGGATTAGGCTGTGCGCTCGCGGAAGCGTTCCTGGCGAAAGGGTGGAACGTGACGGGTACGGTCCGCGGAGGCGGCCACACGCCGTTGCATGATCTGGTCGACACGAACGACGGGCGACTGGTGATCGAGCGAATGGACATGACGGTGGCCGAAGACGTCGACGCGCTACGCAATCGCCGGGCGAACGAGCGCTTCGACATCCTTTTCGTCAATGCCGGCACCACGAACGAACATCCCGGCGATACCATCGCCGAGATTACGACCGACGAGTTCATCCACGTCATGGTCACCAATGCGTTGAGTCCGATGCGCGTCATCGAACGCCTTGAAACACTGGTGGCCGACGACGGCCTCATCGGTGTCATGTCGTCGGGGCAGGGAAGCATCGCCAACAACGAGCGAGGGGGGCGCGAGCTCTATCGCGGATCGAAGGCCGCGCTGAACCAGTTCATGCGTAGCTATGCCGCTCGCCACGCCGGTTCGCGACGGGCGCTACTCCTGCTTGCGCCCGGATGGATCCGCACCGACCTCGGCGGCGACGACGCACCCTATACCGTCGAAGAGAGCATTCCGCTCATCCTCGACGTGATACTGAAAAAGCGCAGCCGGCCTGGCCTCGAGTATCTCGATAGGGACGGTATGACGGTTCCGTGGTGAGCGGGCTCGACAACGACCGGAACAGCCGCGCCGCCCACCGGGGCAGGGCCCCTGTGACGCCCGGCGCAATCAGCCCGTCAGATCGAATCGATCGCAAGCGGCGGCCATGGCCAACGCATGCGACGAGTCGCGTGGAAGAACGTTCCCTTCGTGGGAAGGGCCATCCACCTGCCTCGACGTGATGTCCGCACCGGCGGACATCGTCTTGTGCACGGGACATCGATCCGCGATTTCCATCAGGCGCGCTGTCTGCGCCTCATCCAGCGCACCCTCGATGTAGATGGATCGATCGAAGCGATCGCGGCCGGTCCGCGCGTCGCGGCTGTGCGATACGGCAACCTGCACCCTGTCCAGCGGCAGGCCTTTCCGGCGCGCATACATCTGCATCGTCATCGCGGTGCACGCGCCGAGCGCGGCGCCGAGAAGTTCGTAAGGCGTGGGTCCGGAGGCAAGGCCGCCCAACTCGACCGGCTCATCGACATAGAACGTGGGACCCTGCGCCGCCACCGATACCTGGTGGGTGCCGGTGCCGGTGGTTTCGACCACGATGGGTTTGGAAGGGGTACTCATGGCGCAGGTTCTTACGCGCCCAGGTACAGGGCCTCGATGTTGAATCCATCCGGATCCAGCACGAAGGCGGCGTAGTAGTTGTCCTGGTAGTGCGAGCGGATGCCCGGTGGGCCGTTGTCGCGGGCGCCCGCCTCGAGTGCCGCCTGGTAGAACCGGTTCACCGCATCGCGGCTGTCCGCGGAAAACGCCACGTGCCCATCTCCGGGCTTGCCGTTGTCGTGGATCCACAGGCTCGGATAGCCGTCGCGCCCGAAGCCGTGGCGAGTGCGACCGTTGTTCTCGCGGGTGATGATCAACGTCACGCCCAACGGGGCGAGGGCCTGCTCATAGAAGCGGCGTGATGCTTCGGCATCCGTCACGGCGAACTCGATGTGATCGATCAACGACATAGTCATTCCTGGCGTGGTGGCGCGCTCGGCCACGTCATCGGCCACCGGAATGTCGCACGAAATGCCCTGTGGATGCAGCCATGCGGCCCGCGGGAATCCGCCCACGTCGGCGCGCAGGCGGCGTGGGAATCGACGGCGAAGGCGGTTCCCCGAACCGCTCGAAGGCGCCTTTCCGTCGAGGCGGCTGATTGCAGCGCAGCATGACGGCCTACATATGACCCCGCCGCCCCGCCGCCGCCTCGTGGCGAACCCCGCTTTTTCGGCACGTAGAGCCGGCAAGTGCCTGTAAGGAAGGGCTCGCCACGTTCTTGCTGCGCCGCGGCTTGCAGGTCCGCGTTTGCGTATTAATCTTAAAATACTACAAATGGAACGCTGGCCCGGTCGCCTTGGGGAAGGGTAGGGCCGATGGCCGTAAGCCGCGGTGAGGCCGTCACGAGGGATGACCGCGCCGATGGACACGACGCTTTGCACGTCCGAAAAAGCTATTTCACATAGAGGGGAGGAAAGTCATGCAGCTCACGAAGATGGCGTTCGCGGTTCGCGCGGCGCTGGTTGCGACGGGTGTCGTCGGGATGGCCGGCTACGCCGTGCAGGCACACGCACAGGCGGCCCCCGCCGCAAGTTCCACGAGCGCCGCACCCGCCACGCCGGCTCCGCAGGACGATGCGACCAAGAAAACCGAGGACAAGAAGGTCACCGACCTCGGCGCCATGACCGTGACCGGTCAGTTGGCGGCGTTGCAGCGCGCGCAGGAAATCAAGCGCGACGCGGTCAACGTGGTCGACTCGATCTCGGCCGAGGAAACGGGCAAGTTCCCCGACCCCAACGTCGCCGACGCCCTGCAGCGCGTTCCGGGCGTATCGGTGAACCGTAGCGGCGGCGAGTCGAGCCAGATCGCCGTGCGCGGCTTCGGTCCGGAATTCGTCGCCGTCACGGTCAACAACCGGCAGATGGCCACGGCCTCCGGCTCGCGTGCGTTCAACTTCGACGTGCTGCCCTCCGAAATCATCAGCGTGGCGCAGGTCAACAAGACGTCGTCGGCCGACATTCCCGAAGTGGACATCGGCGGCGTGGTCAACATCCAGACGGCGCGCCCGCTCGACTTCACCGGCATCCATGGCGCCTGGAGCGCTGCCGGCGTCAACAGCAACATCGACGGCGACTGGAAGGGCAAGACCACGCCCAAGGCCTCGGGCGTGTTCGGTTGGACCAACAACGACCACACGTTCGGCTACATGGTTTCGGCTACGTACTACAAGCGCAAGGACACGCAGATCAACACCCAGGCGAACTCCTGGTACGCCGATCAGAACATCTCGCAGTCCGCCGGCCTGGCCGATCCCAGCTACCAGCACGTCGCGGTTCCCGAGACGCTGCAGAGCAACTTCATCGACGAGACGCGTACCCGCAAGGGCGTGAGCGGCGCGATCGACTGGAAGCCGATCGACCGCCTGACCGTGCAGCTCGATACGCTCTACTCGAGCTACAAGGTCGACAACCTCCAGCGCGCGTTCGGCGAATACGGCAACACCAACGACATCCAGTCGCTCACCACCGACGAGAACAACACGGTCACCAGCTTCACCCGCAAGGCCCAGAGCAACTCGACGATGGCGAACGACTACATCCTGTCGTCGAGCCCGAGTTACGAGAAGAGCTACCAGAACGGCCTGAACCTGGGCTTCGACGTCGACCCCAACACCAAGCTGAGCCTGGACGTCTCCAGCTCCAAGGCGTGGAACAAGGTCAGCCCCGACGGCTACTTCCTCGTGATGGGCGCGAAGAACTTCGGCGTCAACCCGACCTGGACCAACGGCGGCGACAACCGCCCGCCGGCCTACTCCAACATCCTGTCCACGACCGACCTGACCAACCTGGACGCGCATTGCTGCAACGCGGGTTCGGGCAACAACGTCACCAACAAGGTCGACCAGTACCAGATCAAGCTGGACAGGAGCTTCACCGACGGCATGCTGTCGCGGTTGGTCTTCGGTGGCGAGTACACCCGTCAGTCGGTGACGTCGGTGAGCTACGGCACGCCGAACGGCATCCTGTGCAACGCGTACTGCGGCTACAATGTTCCCGTGGATCCGAACGCGGTGGGTGCGTACCTCTACACGCCGCCGGATCGCGTCAAGGGCGTCACCTCGGCGGGCCTGCCGGACCAGTGGGTCGCCTACGACCCGCGTGCCTACCTGGCGTGGCTGGCCTCGCCGGCGGCCTACAACCAGCTGCCGGCCGACAAGCGCGAAGCCCTGCTCGCCGGCCTCGCGGCCAACGGCGGCACGCTCGACGCGGCCATCAACCCGGGTAGCTACAACAAGGTGGCCGAGAAGCAGAAGTCCTTCTTCGCCAAGGCCGAACTCGAAGGCACGCTGTGGAACATCCCCTGGGGCCTGGACCTGGGCATGCGCTACGTGAACGTGACCTCCACCTCCACGGCCATCAACCAGCCGCCGATCAGTTATCGCATCGACCCGAACGACACCAGCAACGGCCAGGTCGCCTACGGCGGGCTGCAGCCGCAGTCGGCCGACGGCGGTTACCACAAGTGGTTGCCGTCGCTGAACTTCAAGTGGAACCTGCTCGACAACCTGATCTACCGCTTCGCGTACTCCAAGACGCTGACGCCGCCGCAGCTGAGCAACCTGTACTACAACACCAGCTTCGGCACGCGCCCGAACTCGCTGACGATCTCGCGCGGCAACCCGGCGCTGCAGCCCTACACGTCGACCAACTTCGACATGGGCCTGGAGTGGTACATCAACGATGCGAGCTACCTCGCGGTCGAAGGCTTCCACAAGAAGGTCGGCAACTTCACCACGCTGGTTAGCACGCCCACCACGTTCCTGAACGACTCGGCCAGCGGCAACCCGCTGACCTGGACGCTCACCCAGCCGGTCAACCTCAACTCGTCGAAGATCTACGGCGAGGAAGTGACCTTCAACTACCAGTTCAAGAACGTGCTGCCCGATCCGTTCGACGGCCTGGGCATGGCCTTCAACTACACGCACGTGTCGAGCAGCACCTCGCTCAGCCCGGGCCTGATCTCCACCCAGGGCGCGTTCGCGGTACCCGGTATCGGTAATTCGGGCAACCTCAGCGCGTACTACGAGAAGGGCCCCGTGCAGGTGCGCCTGGCCTACAACTGGCGCGGTTCGTACCTGGAGAGCATCTCGTACGGCGCCGGCGCGCAGCCTGCCACGCGCACGTCCTACGGCCAGCTCGACCTCAGCGCGAGCTACGCGATCAACAAGAACCTGTCGGTGTTCGTCTCCGGCACCAACCTCACCCACGAGCATCTGTACGACTACTCGGTGTACCGCAACCGCTTCCTCTATGCCGAAGCGGACGGCACGCAGTACACCATCGGCGTGCGCGGCACCTTCTGATCCACGGAGTATCGATGAACGTTTCCACGACAACGCTTCTGCGAGGCGCGGCGCTCGGCATGCTCGTGGGCATGCTCGGCGTCGCCGCCGCCCCTGCGAACGCCGCGCAATCCACGCCGGCGCTCCCGCAGATGGGCTTCAACAACTGGAACTCCACGCATTGCCGCGATGAATTCAACGAGGACATGATCCGTGGCATCGCCGACAAGTTCGTCAGCCTCGGCTTGAAGGATGCGGGCTACCAGTACGTCAACATCGACGACTGCTGGGCGAACTGGCAGCGCGACAAGGACGGGCACCTGCAGCCCAACCCGAAGCGCTTTCCCAGCGGTATCAAGGCGCTGGCGGCCTACATCCACTCCAAGGGCCTGAAGTTCGGCTTGTACTCGAGCGCCGGTACCTCCACCTGCGAGCCGCTGAAGGAGAACCGTGGTTTTCCGGGTGGCCTGGGCCACGAGAAGGACGACGCGAAGTCGTTCGCTTCGTGGGACGTGGATTACCTCAAGTACGATAACTGCAACAACCAGAAGATCGACGCGAAGAAGCGCTACGCCGCCATGGCCGACGCCTTGCGCGAAAGCGGACGGGAAATCTTCTTCAGCATGTGCGAATGGGGCGAGAACAAGCCCTGGCTGTGGGCCGGCAAGGCCCCGGTGGAAGCCGGTTCGTGGCGTACCACCGGCGACATCACCGACACCTACGCGTCGATGCTGAAGATCTTCAAGCAGAACGTGGTGCTCGACCAGTACGCGAGCATGGGGCATTGGAACGACCCCGACATGCTCGAAGTGGGTAACGGCGGCATGACCGATGTCGAATACCAGAGCCACTTCAGCCTGTGGTCGATCATGAACTCGCCGCTGCTGATCGGCACGGACCTGCGCAAGATCAAGCCCGATGCGTTGAAGATCCTGCTCAACAAGGACGTGATCGCCGTCAACCAGGATCCGCTCGGCGTGCAGGGCAAGCAGGTGAGCGATGCCGGCGGCATCCACGTCATCGTCAAGCCGATGAAGGACGGCTCGCACGCCGTGGCCGTGTTCAACGAGAACGATGCGGCGAAGGACGTCAACGTGACGGTCGCCGACCTCGGGCTGAAAGCGGGTAGCTACACCATGCGCGACCTGTGGGCGCACACGGATGCGAAGGGCGACGGTTCGATCAAGGTGAACCTGGCACCGCATGCCACGGTGATGTACCGGATCAGCGAGTAATCACGCTTAGGGCAAGCCCGTTCGCCGATACGATCGGCTCCCACCCCTTCCGTAGTTAGGTTGTCGAAACCTTGCGACCGACGGGGTGGGAGCCGGCCGCGCCGGCGAATCCTGCGGAGCTATCGGCTACGCTGTTTCTTCAGGTTGCTGCGCGAGTCCGACACCATGCGGTTCATGGCCTGCCTGGCCACTTCGGGGTGACGGCGACGGATAGACTCGTACACCTTGTAGTGCTGCGGCAGCGCGTTCTTGAAGTTCGCCGAATTCCGCGCGGATAGCACGAAGTACGTACCCAGGGCGCTCTCGATCACCGAGAACAGGGACGACATCAGTTCGTTGTTGGTCGCGCGCAGCACGGCTTCGTGGAAAGCCAGGTCGGCCACCGCCCAGGCGTCAAGGGTCTCGGCGGCCGCCATGGCCTCGTAAGCCGACTCGATCACCCCGAGTTGTTCGTCGGTGCGGCGCCTCGCCGCCGCGGCCGCCGCAGCCGGCTCGATGAGTTCGCGCATTTCCACCAGCTTCTCGACGAAGGCATCGGTGGGCATGGATTCGCAGCGCCAGGCGAGTACGTCGGCATCGAGCTGGTTCCAGTACATCTCCTCGCGCACCCGCGTGCCGGTCTTCTGGCGCGATTCGATCAGGCCCTTCGCGGACAATACCTTCATGGCTTCGCGCAACGCGGTGCGGCTGACCCTCATCCGTTCGGCCAAGATCTCCTCGCGAGGGAGGTTCTGTCCGATGGCCAGCTCGCCGCTGACGATCAAGCGGCCGAGCTCCTGGATGACCTGGTGATGCAGGTTTCGTACGGCCGCCAGTTTCACCATGTGCCGATCCCCCATCGGAAAGCCCGGTATTTGTCCTACAAATACTGCTTCATGACTTATAGCAGATCGAACGTGCATCGTCATCGCTGGCCGCTCCGGCCGTCGACGGTCACGGGAGGATCGTAAGCCCGCGTGGAGTATCATCGGCGGCCCATGACGCCCCCGACGAACGCCGCGACCGCTTCCGAACCCGGCTTCATCCTTACGCGCCACTGGCGCGATACCCATGAAGGCGCCGAAGTCGAATTCTGGGTGACCACCGCGCGTGGCCCAACGCTGGTGTCGGTTCCGGCGCATCCGTCGGTGGCCTTCGTGCACGCGTCGCGTCGCGGGGACATCGAAGCGGCGATCGGCGGCGATCGCTCGGTGACGCTGAAGCCCTTGCCGATGAAGACCTTCGACGGGCAGCCCGTGCTCGGCCTGTACACGAAGGGCTACCGGACCATGCTTCGCCTGGTGAAGCGTCTCGAGGAAAAAGGCGTGGCGGTTCACGAGGCCGACATACGTCCCGCCGATCGGTACCTGATGGAGCGCTTCATCACGGCGTCGGTCACCCTCGAGACCCTGCCGGACGGACGGCGGCGGATCCGGGCCGCCGACGCGTGGCGGCCGTCGCTGCGCATCGTATCGCTCGATATCGAGACCAGCGAGCGCGGCGAACTGTATTCCGTCGCCCTGGAAGGTTGCGGCCAACGGCAGGTCTACATGCTGGGCGAGGCGCCGGCCGGCACCGCGTCGCCCGACGGCTTGGACCTGACCTACTGCGCGGATCGTCCGCAGATGATCATGGCGTTGAACGCGTGGTTTCGCGAACACGATCCCGACGCGATCATCGGTTGGAACCTGGTGCAGTTCGACCTGAAGATGCTCCAGGCCTGCGCGGACCGCTGCGGACTGGTACTCGCGCTGGGACGGGCGGGAAGGCCGATCGAATGGCGCGATCACCGGCGCCGCGAAGGCTTCGTATTCGCCTCCATTCCCGGACGGCTCGCCATCGACGGCATCGAGGCGATGCGGGCGGCGATGTGGTCGTTTCCGTCCTTCAGCCTCGAAACCGTCGCGCAGTCGCTGTTGGGCGAAGGCAAGGCCTTGGACGACCCATGGCATCGCATGGCCGAGATCGAACGACGTTTCCGTGAAGACAAGCCCGCACTGGCCGCCTACAACCTCAAGGACTGCGAACTGGTCACGCGGATCTTCGACAAGGCGACGTTGCTGGACTTCGCGCTGGAGCGGGCGAACGCCACCGGGTTGCAGGCCGATCACTTCGGTGGATCGATCGCCGCCTTCAGCCACCACTACCTGCCGCGCATGCATCGCGCGGGATACGTGGCGCCGAACGTCGGCGACGGTTCGGGTCCATCCTATCCGGGCGGCTTCGTGATGGATTCGCGCCCTGGACTCTACGACTCCGTGCTCGTGCTGGACTACAAGAGCCTGTACCCGTCGATCATCCGCACGTTCCTGGTCGACCCGGTGGGGTTGGCGGAAGGACGCGACGACGAGGACGCCGTGCAAGGCCCCAACGGCACGCGCTTCTCGCGTACCAGGCATTGCCTGCCGGGCATCATCGAAACCCTGTGGACGAGTCGGGACAAGGCCAAGAAGGCCGGTAACGAACCGCTATCGCAGGCGTTCAAGCTGTTGATGAACGCCTTCGTGGGCGTGCTCGGCGCTTCCGGCGCGCGCTTCTTCGATCCGAAGGTGGCCGCCGCCGTAACCCTTCGCGGCCACGAGATCATGCGCGACACGCGCAAGCTCGTGGAGGAAGCGGGCTACGAAGCCATCTATGGCGACACCGATTCGATCTTCATATGGTTGGGGCGTGCGCATGCCGAAGACGAGGCCATGGCGGTGGCCGGCCGGCTGGTCGAACGGATCAACCGATGGTGGAAGGACCATCTCGCGTCGTCGTTGCGCATCCAGAGCTTCCTCGAGATCGAATTCGACACGCACTACCGGCGGTTCTTCATGCCGACGATCCGCGGCAGCGAGCTGGGCAGCAAGAAACGCTATGCCGGCCTGACGGTGGCCGACGACGGGAGCGACGAACTGGTGTTCCGTGGCCTCGAAACGGTGCGAAGCGACTGGACACCGCTCGCCCAGCGTTTCCAGCGGGAGCTGTTCGGGCGGATATTCCGCGGCGAGCCGTACGTGGACTTCATCCGCGGCTACCTGAAGGCCTTGCACGCGGGGCGGATGGACGACCTGCTGGTCTACCGCAAGCGGCTGCGCGGCAAGCTGAGTTCGTACGAGAGCATCACGCCGCCGCAGGTGCGCGCCGCGCGGCTCGCCGACCGACATCACGCGCGGCAGGGACGGCCGCTGCGCTATCAGAACGGTGGGTGGATCGCCTACGTCATGACCGTCAACGGACCGGAGCCGCTCGAGGCCAGGCATTCGACGATCGACCACGAGCACTATGTCGACCATCAGCTGGCGCCGATCGCGGATGCGATCCTGGCGCCGCTGGGCGACAGCTTCGGAGGCCTCGCCAGCCGGCAGGTCGAGCTGTTCTGAGAGAGCGAGGCCGGTGCGACGCCGCTATGGCGTGTGTCGCATCAATCCATGCGTAAAGAGATAGGCTGCCGTCTGGTAATAGGCCACGGCGTCGTCGCCGTTTTCCTTGTTCGGATGTTCCGCAGGCTCGGCATCGCCGGTCACCCTGTCCGGAATCAGTTCCTTCACCGGCTGCCGCGGCACGAGCGAGTCCAACCGGTCGCCGCGCAGGTAGCCCAGTTCCTGGTAGGTGCTGACGAAGGCCCGTTCACGCCCGGGCTCCAGCTTGAAGAGATCGTAGCCGTAGAACCGCGAGGTATAGCTGAAACCCAGCATGCCCAGCAGCGTCGGCGGAATGTCGATCTGGCTCATCAGCCGGTCGACGCGTCCCGGCGCGACATGCTTCGGCGAATAGATGTACAGCGGGATGTGGTAGCGATTGAGCGGCAGGCTGGTCTTGCCCGCGCTCGTGGCGCAGTGATCGGCCGTGATGACGAACACGGTGTCGTCGAACCACGGCTTGCTCGCGGCGCGCTTGAGGAAATCGGCGATCGCCCAGTCGGTGTACTGCACGGCGGCCGGTCGCGTGCCCTGCGGAAGAGGTACGCGCCCTTCGGGGAACGTGAACGGCCGGTGGTTCGACGTGGTCATCACGTGGCCGAAGTACGGCTTGCCCTTCGCGTAGGCGTCGTCCATGCGCTTGA
This sequence comes from Luteibacter aegosomatis, assembly GCF_023078455.1. Lineage (GTDB taxonomy): Bacteria > Pseudomonadota > Gammaproteobacteria > Xanthomonadales > Rhodanobacteraceae > Luteibacter > Luteibacter aegosomatis. Next base: position 59,061 of record NZ_CP095740.1, read on the forward strand.
TGACGAGGGAGAACAGGTCTTCGTCGGCCACGCCCCAGACGTTTTCCGCGTGGATATCCTTCGCGTCGATCACGTTCCGGTCGATGGCATCGTAGCCGTTGCTCGAGAAGAAGTGATTCATGTTGTCGAAGTAGCCGTAGCCACCGTAGACGAATTCGGACGCGTAGCCCTTCGCGTTGAACACGTCGGCCAGCGACCAGAGGTGCTCGTTGTCCGGACGCTTGACGATGGATTCGCCCGGCGTCGGCGGTACCGAGAGCGACAGCGCCTCCAGGCCGCGCACCGTGCGCGTGCCGTTGGCGTAGAGCTGCGTGAAGAACAGGCTCTTCGACGCCAGCGCATCCAGGTTCGGCATGAGGTGCCGATGCTTGGATACGTCCAGCCCCTCCACGTAATCGCCCGACAGGCTTTCGACGCTGATCAGGACGACGTTGAGCTTCTTTTCCGGACCCGCGTTCGCGATGCGGCGCGTGATGTCCATGGGATCGTCGCTGGTGAACGTGGCGTCCGGCGTCTTCAGCAGGGAGCGAAGGCGACCGAACGCCTCCTTGTCGGGAAGCGACGGGTAGTACTTGGCGTAGTCGAGCTGGTTGTCCCGAAACGCGGCGAAGAACTGGTAGATCCCGTTGCCCGCGAGCTCGTTGACGTAGTTGTTTCGCGACTGGTCCTTCATCGAGGCATCGAACGCGAAGCTGACGCCCACGGTCAGCACGAGCCATGCGGCCACGACGCCGGTGCGCGCCAGGAAGCGCGAACCCTCGTCGCGGGGCGCGATGCGGCGGCGACTCGCCCAGACCACGGCGACCGTCGCGAGCACCAGCAGTAGCGTCCACGTCACGATCGGATACGACTCGCGGATATTGCCCACCACTTCGTGGGTATAGACCAGGTAGTCCACCGCGATGAAGTTGAAGCGCGCGCCGAATTCGCCCCAGAACACCAGCTCGGCCGCGCCCAGGTACAGCACGCCGAAGGCGAGGATGAAGGCGAAGGCGGTAAAGATGCGTCGCCCCCAGGTGGATACGTAAGCCCGGCGTGGAACGAGCCACAGCACCAGCAGCATGGGCCAGCCGACGTAGAGCAGGGTGACCAGGTCGTAACCCAGGCCCACGCCGAACACGTAAAGCCAATCGATGACGTCGTGCGGTACGCCCTTGCCCGTCTTGACCAGGAGGATCAGCCGAACGAGGAAGGCGACGGCGACGAACAGCGCGCCGAACCATGCCAGGGGTTGGAAGCGCTGGCGAAGAGCGCCGGAAGATGCCGAAACCAATGAAGGATGCCTCGTGAACGGGGCCAGGCCGTCACGGCTGGCAGGAGCCAAGCCTAGGAGCGCAGGCTTACGTCAGCCTTTCCCTATTCTTATGACGGCCTTAGCAAGAACTTTCGACGCCGGAAAATAGCTTCGGAACTTGCACGGATCGCGGCCGAAAACACATATCGACGACCGCATGGAAGCCGCTGAGCGACAGGGCCCGCCCTCAGGCCGGAACGCCGATGACGCGCAGGATCCTTTCGGCGGCTTGCCGGGCCGCGACGATGGCATCGCCGTCGGCGGTCTGTATGGCGAGGTTCATGCCGCCATAGGGCGCGTAGCGGCGCGCGTCGGTGGTGCCGAAAAGTCCGATCGTCATGGCGCTCGTGGCGCCGGCGAGGTGCATCACGCCGCAGTCGGCGCTGACGTACATCCCCGCCGCGTCGATGAAGGCGGCAAGCTTGCGCACGTCGCTGGTGAAATACGTGGGATAGCGGCTACCCACGCGCGACTGGCCGTCGGCGGCCACCAGTTCGACGATGCGCAAGGGCCCCGCGAGGGAGGTCACTTCCGCCAGGAAGGTCGTCCACCAGCCCTCGTCGTAGCGCTTCGCACCCGTGGCGTTGGGAAAGATGGCCAGCACCGGCGCCGTTTCCGGATGCGAAGAGGACATCACGCGCCGCAGCGTGGCGCGTCCGGTCCTGAGCTCGTCTTCCGACAGGCGCAGGTCCATGGGCGGCAACGGAAGCGTCGCGTCCGCGCCCAGCGCCCATCGCAGCGCGTGAACGGGCCGCGCGGCCAGGTGCACCGGCACGGCGTCGCCCGCGGCATCGACGCGAAGACGGAACCGGGCCATGCTCATCGAGGCGAGGATCCTGCCCGACGACGACCCCGACGCGGCGTCGATGACCAGGTCGTAGCGCTTCTTTCGCAACGCGAGGACGGTTCCGATCGTGGCCAGCGGATGGCGAACCGCCCTGCGATGGAGGAGGAACGTATCGCCCAGCATGGCGTACCCGCCGTAGATGTCGAGCGTGGCCGAGCCTGCGCCGAGCACGTCGATTTCCGCGCCGGGATAGACGCGTTCCAGCTCCGCCATCAGCGGCGTCATCAGCACGGTATTGCCCAGCCGATGGTTCGGCCGGCACACCAGCACGCGCTGGATGCCGATGCGCGGAAGCGCGCCCGCCGTCACGTCGTTGCGTGCGGGGGGAACGAGTCGTTTTACCAGCCAGCGTACGGCACGGCGGCGCCACTGCTGGAGCGACCCGTGGTTGGGAACGCGCCCGGACGACACCGAGGAGGCCTGCGCGAGGGGTAACGTGCGTGTCATGAAACGCTGCTCATGCCTGGACCACCCAGGTATGGCGCCTACGATGCCAGCCGAACCTTAGCGGCTCCTGTGACGCGGCGTTTCCGGCGCGTCCGGCGATCGTCCAGGTGTCTGGACGCTGCATCCCAGCCAGCTATCTCCCTCGCCGCGCCGTTTGGCGGAATCCTGTGGCCACCCCAACCGGAGACCACGACCATGACCGCCACGACCCGTACCCGCCTTACCCGCGACAACGCCGCCGTCTTCCTCGTCGACCACCAGGTCATGCTCTACAGCGGGGTTCGCGACATCAGCGTCGGCGAACTCAAGCACAACGTCGTGGGCCTGGCGAAGGCGGCCAAGGCGCTCGGCATCCCCGTGATCGCCATCACGACGGCTCGCGACAGCATGTGGGGCGACACCATCCCGGAGCTCAAGGAGGCTCTCGGCAACGATGAGATCCTGGATCGCTCCACCGTCAACGCGTGGGACTTCGCGCCCTTCGCCGAGAAGGCCCGTTCGCTGAAGGCCCAGGGCCGCGATCACCTGATCTTCGCCGGCGTCAGTTTCGAGGTGTGCGCCTCGTTGCCCGCCATTTCCTCTCTGGAGGAGGGATTCCAGCCGGTCGTGGCGCTCGACGCCTGCGGCACCTTCAGCGCGGCCAAGCGCGAAGCGAACCTCTTCCGCCTCGTGCACAAGGGCGTGGACGTTTCCGACTACGCCACGCTGATGGTCGAGGCGATGGGCGACAACGCCGATCCGAAGGCGCTGGAGGTCTACGCCGCGCTCGACATGCCGTTCGCCACCCTGGCCGGCCAGATCGCCGCGGGGTATGCCAAGTGAGTGCGGCCTGGGACGTCATCGTCGTGGGCGGCGGCTCGGCCGGCGCGATCCTCGCCAACCGGCTGAGCGCCGACCCGCGCCGCCGCGTGCTCCTGCTGGAAGCCGGCAACGCCTACCGGTCGAACTTCTTCCCCGCCGTGATCTCCAACGCCGACCACGCCGGCGGCGACGCCGACCACGACTGGGGGTATCGGGGCATGACGCGCGAGGGCGAGGGCGGCAAGATGATCGCCGCGCTCCGGGCCAAGGCCCTCGGCGGATGCTCGGGCGTGAATGCCGCCGTCGCCATCCGTGGCCGGCCGGCGGATTTCGCCAAGTGGACGAAACGTGGCGCGAAGGGCTGGACGTTCGACGACGTGCTCGGTGCGTTCAAGTCCATCGAGAACACGCCCGACGGCGACGACCGCTATCGTGGACGCACCGGTCCGCTGCCGATCCGCCATCGGCGCAAGGATGAACTGACGCCGTCGATGAACGCCTTCGTCGATGGCGCCATGGAATGCGGCTTCCGTTATGTCGACGACTTCAACGGCGAGGACCAGGACGGCATCTCGCCGTATCCGCTCAACGTCGTGTCCGGTCGCCGCATCAATACCGCCATGGCGTTCCTCGACGACGGGGTGCGCGCGCGTCCGAATCTCGACATCGAAGGCGGCGTGGAAATCGACAAGGTGCTGATCGAGGACGGTCGCGCCGTGGGCGTGGTCGACGCGGACGGCAGGACGTATCGCGCGGCCACGGTGGTGCTGTCGGCCGGCGCGTACGGCAGTCCCTGCATCCTGATGCGCTCGGGCATCGGCCCGGCGACGCACCTGCGGGAGGTGGGCATCGACGTGCTGAAGGATCTGCCGGTGGGCGAGCGCCTGCAGGACCATCCGTTCTACTACAACATCTATGCGTTGAAGCCGGACGCGAACAACGTGTTCCCGGCGGCGGGCGCGATCCTCTGGACCGCGTCGTCGGAAGCGGAAGATGGCGACCTCGACCTGCACGTGTCGGGCACGCACCTGTTCGACCCCGCCCAGTCGCCCACCGGCGGCGCCCTGGTGCTCGCGGTGTCGGTGACGCAGCCGGAGTCCACCGGATACGTGCGCCTCGCGGACAGCCATCCCCGCAGCGCCCCGGTGATCCACTACAACCTGCTGGGTACGGCGCGCGACCGCCGCCGCATGCTGGAAGGCGTGCGCATCGCCCGCGCCATCGGCCGTTCGAAGGCGTTCTCCGCCACCGTCGCGCAGGAGATGACGCCCGCCCCTCGATCGGGGACGACGACGCCGCCCTCGAGGCGACGGTGCTGGGCAACCTCGACGTCTATGCGCACCCCACTTCCACGGTTCCCATGGGTGACGACGGCGTGGTGGACAGCGAAGGCCGCGTGCACGGCGTGCCGGGACTCATGGTGGTCGATGCCTCGATCATGCCCGGCATCATCAGCGCCCCGACCAACATCACCACGATGATGCTCGCCGAGCACATCGCCAACCGCGTCTTTCCGAACGGATAACCTGCCATGACCCTGTCCTCGTCCATCGACGTGGTGCCGCTGTCGGATGCCGACCGTGCCACCATGCCGGCGCTTCGCCGGGAGCTGATCGGCTTCTGGTCCATGCCGGTCTTCCAGGCCTCGTTGCGCGTCGGATACGACGCGTACATCGCCCTCACGCCCCCGGTGGCCGGCGTGACGGTGGAAACCTCCAACGACCCGCTCGTCCCGGGTTGGGTCTGCCGGCCGACGGACGCGGTGGAAGGCGAGGTGCTTCTTTACCTGCACGGCGGCGCCTATGTGATGGGCAGCGCCGCGGCGTATCGCGGCCTCGTCAGCCAGATCGCTGCGCGGGCACGTCGCGTGGCCTATATCCTCGAGTATCCGCTCGCCCCGGAAGCGCCTTCGCCGACGGCCATCCACCTCGCGGTCGCCGCCGTCGAACGACTGGCGCAGACCCACCGCAAGATCGCCATCGTGGGCGAGTCGGCGGGCGGCGGGCTCACCCTGGCCACGCTCGCCCAGACCTCGAAAGCCACGGCGGCGGTGGTGTTCTCGCCATGGACGGACATGACCTTCAGCGGCGCGAGCCTGCGCGAGCGGGCCACCCGCGACTTCCTGCTCGGCGAAGGCGCCCTCAGGGACGCGGCCAGGGGTTACCTCGGCGGCGCATCGTCGCGCGAAGCGTATGGATCGCCGTGGATGAACGTGCCCGACACGCTTCCGCCGTTGCTGATCCAGGTCGGCTCGGAGGAGATCCTGTACGACGATTCCCTGCTATATGCACGGAAAGCACGAGAAAAGGGGCGCGAGGTTGTGCTACAGGAATACACCGGCATGCACCACGTCTTCCAGCAGAACGTGGTGCAGCTGGAGGCGGCGCGGCAGGCGCTGGACTTCGCCGCCGAATTCCTCGACCAGCACATGCGTTGACCAGGGAGACACAGCATGGCGATCCGATCCGTACCCGCGTCGTTCTTCGGCATGGTGCTCGGTATGGTGGGCCTGGGCGCCGATTGGCGCTGGGCGTCGCATCTATGGAACATGCCGCCGATCATCGGCGAAGCCATCATGGCGGCAGGGTTCATCGTATGGGCGCTGCTCATCGCCGCGTACCTGCTGAAGTGGGTAACGGATCGACGCGAAGCCGTGGCGGAAGCCATGCATCCGGTGCAGTGCTGCTTCATCGGCCTGGCCCCGGCGAGCACCGCGCTCATGGGTGTCGTGCTGGCGCCCTATTCGCACGTAGGGGCAATGGCGTTCCTGTGGATCGGTGGCATCGCCCACGTGCTCTTCAGCGTATGGCGCCTGGGCGGCATGCTGCAGGGCGACCGCGAGATGACCACCGTCACGCCGGTCATCTACCTGCCGTCGGTGGCCGGTAACTTCATCGTCGCGATCGTCGCGGGTGCGCTCGGCCATCCGTCCTACGGCATCCTGTTCCTCGGCGCGGGCGGCTTCGCCTGGCTGGCGCTGGAGTCGGTGATCGTCAATCGCATGTTCCACGCCGTGCCGTTGCCGGTGCCGCTGCGACCCACGCTGGGCATCCAGCTGGCGCCGCCCGTGGTGGCCGTCACCGCCTGGCTGGCGATCGACCCGGGCATGCCTGGCCCGTTCGTCCAGGCGATGTGGGGTTACGGCCTCTTCCAACTGCTCGTGCTGATCCGCCTGTTGCCATGGATCACGAAGCAGCCGTTCGCGCCGAGCTATTGGGCCTTCAGCTTCGGATTGACCGCGATCTCGGCGGGTGCCATCCAGATGGTGTCGCGCGGCGTGACGGGAGCCATCGCGGTGATCGCACCGATGATCTTCGCGCTGACCAACATCGCGATGGCGCTGATCGTCGTCGGCACGGTGGTGCGCATCGCGCAGGGAAAATTATTGCCGCCGAAGACGGCGTGATCCGGCCTAACGAAGGGAGGACGCCGGATCGAGCAGGTTTCCGCGGATGGCCGCCTGCACGTCGTCGTCGGTATCCAGGTCCAAGGCCAATCCGTCGTCACGAACGGAGCGGACGCTTTCCGTGCGCCACAGCTCGCGGAATCCCCTGTCGCCTTCGAGCGACGAAGCGCGCCGCATCGTCGCGGGCCGAAGCACGACGGGCACGCCACGAATCGGGCCGTACGTGCTGACCACGTCGCATTCGCCGTCGTAAGCGGCAAGCAACGCTTCCAGGTGCGCCTGCGAAAGCGCCGGTTGATCCACGACCGTGACCAGCACCGGCAGCCCGCGGCCTTCGAGCGCGTCCGCCGCCAGTCGCAGCGACGACGCCATGCCGCTGGCCCAGCGGGTGTTGACCGCCACGTCGCCGGTCGACAGTTGCGACGCCAGCGTGTCGGCGAACGCTCCCAGCACCACGATGAGCTTTTTCGGCCGCGTCGATGCCACCAGCCGTCGGGTGCGGACGAGGAGGGTCTCTCCGCCGATCGTGAGGTTCTGCTTGATCCGTCCGAGCCGGCGACTTTGGCCGGCCGCCAGGATCACCGCATCGTGTCGCTCCATCGTGATGCCGTCCGCGTGTGGTGGTTTCATGAAAACTACACCAAGCGGCCCCTGGAATCTGATATTCCTGGCGGGCGCATGCACCCCCGACTACCCGCCGGCATCGAGGTAACGCCATGGACTCCAACGATCTGCAGGTTTCCCGTCGCGGTTTCCTGAAACTCAGCGCGGTTTCCGCGACGGTGGCCGCCTCGCCTCCGTTGCTCGCGAAGATGTCCACGCCCGACGGCGGCCGTCCCCCGGTGATGGCCCAGGTGACGATGGAGGTCAATGGCACGTCGCGGACGCTGGACCTGGACACGCGTACCACGTTGCTCGACGCGCTGCGCGAGCACATGCACCTCACCGGCACGAAGAAAGGCTGCGACCATGGTCAATGCGGCGCCTGCACGGTGCTGGTCGACGGGCGCCGGATCAACAGCTGCCTCACCCTGGCCGTGATGCACCAGGGCGCCAAGGTCACCACCATCGAAGGCCTGGGCACGCCCGACAGGCTACACGCCATGCAGGCCGCCTTCATCAAGCATGACGGTTACCAGTGCGGTTACTGCACGCCCGGACAGATATGCAGCGCGGTCGGCGTACTCGACGAGATCCATCGTGACGTGCCCAGCCACGTCACCGCCGACCTGGGCGCGAAGGCCGCGGTGGGCGATGCCGAACTGCGCGAGCGCATGAGCGGCAACATCTGCCGTTGCGGTGCGTACTCCAACATCATCGAAGCGATCGCCGAGGTCGCCGGGAGCAAGGCATGAAACCGTTCACCTACGAACGTGCCACCTCCCCGGCCCAGGCCGCCGCGGCGGCGGCGCGCATGCGCAACACGAAATTCATCGCCGGCGGCACCAACCTGCTCGATCTCATGAAGATCGGCGTCGAGGAGCCGGAGCACCTGGTCGACGTCAACGGCCTGGACCTGGACACCATCTCGAAGACCGACGACGGCGGCCTGCGCATCGGCGCGCTGGTGCGCAACACCGACCTCGCCGCCGACCGCATCGTGCGCAGCGACTATGCCGTGCTCTCGCGCGCGCTGCTCGCCGGTGCGTCGGGCCAGCTGCGAAACAAAGCGACCACGGCGGGCAACCTGCTCCAGCGTACGCGTTGTCCGTACTTCTACGACACGCATCAAGCCTGCAACAAGCGACTTCCCGGCAGCGGTTGCGCGGCGCTCGGCGGCTTCAGCCGCTCGCACGCCATCGTCGGCGTCAGCAAGGCATGCATCGCCGCGCACCCCAGCGACATGGCCGTAGCGATGCGACTGCTCGATGCCAAGGTGGAAACCGTGCAGCCCGACGGCAAGGCCCGCAGCATTCCCATCGCCGACTTCTACACGCTACCGGGCAACACGCCGAACGTGGAAAACACGCTCCAGCCCGGCGAACTCATCACCGCGGTGACGTTGCCCAGGCCGTTGGGCGGTACGCACATCTATCACAAGGTGCGTGACCGGGCCTCGTACGCGTTCGCCCTGGTCTCCGTGGCGGCGGTGGTGCAGAAGGACGGCAGCGGTCGCGTGGCCCTTGGGGGTGTGGCGCCCGAGCCGTGGCGCGTCGAGGCCGCGGAGGCCGAACTGCCGCAGGGCGCGAAGGCCGTCACGCCGCGCCTCCTGGCCGGCGCGCAAACGACCCGACACAACGCCATGAAGGTTCCGCTGGTCGAACGCACGCTCGCCTCGGTACTGGCGCAAGCGAAGGGGTGATGCCATGAAATTCGATACGCCCGCCACCATCAATCCCATCGATCGCCTCAAGGTCGTCGGCAAGCCCCATCCACGCGTCGAAGGGCCGCTCAAGACGACGGGCACGGCGCGCTATGCCTATGAGCGCCACGACGCGGTACCCAACCACGCCTACGGTTACATCGTGCCCGCGACGATCGGCAAGGGGCGCGTGCTTTCCATCGATACCAGCCGCGCGCGGCGTGCGCCGGGCGTGCTGGCGATCGTCACGGCGAAGGACGCCGGCAACCTGGGCAAGGGCAAGTACAACACGGCCAAGCTGCTCGGCGGCCCCGAGGTTCAGCACTATCACCAAGCCCTGGCGGTGGTGGTGGCCGATACCTTCGAGCAGGCGCGCTGGGCCGCGTCGCTGGTCAAGGTGGAATACGCCCGCGAGAAAGGCGCGTTCGACTTGGCGGCGGCGAAAGGCTCGGCCACCAAGCCCGGCGATGATGCGGACAGCGCGGTCGGCGACTTCGCCGGGGCCTACGCGGGCGCCCCCGTAAAGCTGGACGCCACCTACACCACGCCCGACCAGTCGCACGCCATGATGGAGCCGCATGCCTCCATCGCGGCATGGGACGGCGACAAGCTCACGATCTGGACGGCCAACCAGATGATCGCCTGGAGCAAGGGCGACGTGGCGGCCACGCTCGGCCTGCCCAAGGACAGCGTCCGCCTGATCTCGCCTTATATCGGCGGCGGTTTCGGCGGCAAGCTTTTCGTCCGCGCGGACGCCTTGCTGGCCGCGCTCGGCGCGCGGGCCGCGAAGCGACCGGTGGCCGTCACCCTGCCTCGGCCGGTGATGTTCAACAACACCACGCACCGGCCGGCCACGATCCAGCGCATACGCATCGGCGCCGGCGAAGACGGCAAGATCACGGCGATCGGTCACGAAAGCTGGTCGGGCGATCTCGAGGGCGGCGGTCCGGAAACCGCGGTGAACCAGACCCACCTGCTCTACGCGGGCGCCAACCGCATGACCGCGATGCGTCTTGCCGTGCTCGATCTGCCCGAAGGCAATGCGATGCGCGCGCCGGGCGAAGCGCCCGGCCTGATGGCGCTGGAAATCGCCATCGACGAGATGGCCGAGAAACTGAAGCTCGACCCGGTGCAGTTCCGCATCCTCAACGACACCCAGGTGGACCCGGAAAAACCGGAACGCCCATTCTCGCAGCGCAATTTCGTGCAATGCATGCGCGAGGGCGCCGACCGTTTCGGCTGGAAGGACCGCTCGTCCACGCCGGGCACGAAGCGCGACGGCGCCTGGTTGGTCGGCATGGGCGTGGCCTCCGCCTTCCGCAACAACCTGGTGATGAAGTCGGGCGCGCGCGTGCGGCTGGCCGCCGATGGAACGGCCACCGTCGAGACCGACATGACCGACATCGGCACGGGCAGCTACACCATCATCGCGCAGACCGCCGCCGAGATGCTCGGGCTGCCCATCGAGAAGGTGGTGGTGAAGCTGGGGGATTCCGACTTTCCCGTCTCCGCGGGCTCGGGCGGCCAGTGGGGCGGCAACAGCTCCACCGCGGGCGTCTACGCGGCCTGCGTGAAGCTGCGCGAGAACGTGGCGAAGAACCTCGGCCTCGATCCGGCGACGGCGGTGTTCGAAGACGGCAAGGTCAGCGCGGGCGGACGCAGCCTGCCGCTGGCGCAAGCCGCCGTGAACGGCGAGGTGGTGGGCGAGGACACCATGGAATACGGCGACCTCGAAAAGCGTTTCCAGCAATCCACGTTCGGCGCGCATTTCGTCGAAGTGGGCGTGCACGCCGCCACCGGCGAGATCCGCGTACGGCGCATGCTCGCCGTTTGCGCCGCGGGACGCATCCTCAACCCGACCTCGGCGCGCAGCCAGGTCATCGGTGCGATGACCATGGGCGTCGGCGCGGCGCTCATGGAAGAGCTCGTGGTCGACGAGCGGCTCGGCTTCTTCGTCAACCACGATCTGGCCGGCTACGAAGTGCCGGTGCACGCGGACATCCCCCACCAGGAGGTCGTGTTCCTCGACGAGACCGATCCGAAGTCCTCGCCGATGAAGGCCAAGGGCGTGGGCGAGCTGGGCATCTGCGGTGTCGCCGCGGCGATCGCCAATGCCGTGTACAACGCCACGGGCGTGCGCGTGCGCGATTACCCGGTCACGCTCGATAAATTGCTCGGGGGATTGCCCACGGTTTGACGCTTCGCCGATACGATCGCCGAATTCCTGCGAAGCGCGCCCCCCGTCAATGGATCGCGCCGTCGCGGTCGCGCAGGGGCCCACCGGAGCGGTCATGGATCGTCGCGACGATCTCCGCGGCGATGGCCAGGGCGATTTCCGTCGGCGTTTCCGAACCGATGTCCAGTCCGGCCGGCGCATGGACGATGCGGCCGGACAGGCCCTCGCCGTCGTGCATGCGCCGCACGCGCTCGCGCGAGCCGATGACGCCGACGTAGGTGAGCGGCGTATCGCGCAACGCGTGGATGTAGGCCATGTCCTGTTCGAGGTTATGGGTCATCACCACCACCGAGGTGTACGCGTCGAACGGAAAGTGGCGGGTCAGGGTATCTGGGCTTGCGCACACCGTATGCACGTCGCCCGGAAGTTGCGGCAGGCGCAGGCGGTCGGGGTTCGAGTCGACCAGGGTCACCGGCCAGCCGAGGGCGGTCGCCAGCGGAAGCATGGCGTGTGCCGCCGCGCTGCTGCCGATCACGACGAGACGGTGCATCGGCGCGACCGGTTCGACCAGCACGTCGGCGATACCTTGCGACGCAGGCAGCGAGAGCGTGGACGGCCTGGCGGTGTGGCCGGACGCGGCCGCGACGAGCGCTTCGTCCAGCGCGGGGTCGCCGATGCCGTCGTGGCGCCGTTCCCCGCCGAACCAGACCTGGCGCCGGGGCGGCACGGCCTGCCCATTCACCGCGAACAGGGTCACGAGGCGTCCCGGACGGCGTTGCCGGATGCCTTCGTCGAGGGCATCGACGAAGTCGAGGCAACGAGGCTCCGCCAGCGGTTCGATCAGGATTTCCAGCTCGCCGCCGCACCCCATCTCGATCATCAGGTCGAGGCCGTTCGCCGCGTTGTATCGCACGATCCGCGGCGTGCCGTCGCGCATGGCATCCAACGCGCGCTCGACGATGTCGCGCTGCGGGCATCCGCCCGACAGTTCGCAGACGATGCCGCCGTCGTCATGCACGAGCATGCTCGTGCCCACGCGGCGGAACGTGGATCCGCGAGTACGGGTGAGCGTGGCCAGCGCGCCCGTGCGTGACCGTTCGCGCAAGTCGATGAGCGCGTCGACCAACGTACGCAGTTCGTGGGCCGAGTTCATGGGGAGAGCGGTCCTTGGGGGCGAGATTGCCACTATGAAGCCGGGTTCGACGCCACGCGGTCAAGCACTGAACGATCGTCGCTCCAAGAAGCGGCGCTCACGCAGGTTTCCCTGCCCTGCGTCGCGGCGCCGCCCGCGTCCGTTCACGACGTCGACCCTTTCTATACACGCGTGGGCGCAGGTTGGCTCGACCATTCAAGCCGGGGTACGCCATGGTCAGCAAGAAGAATGTCGATTCGCCGACGGCGAAGGATACGCGTGGGAACGGGGACGAACTCCACCAGGAAGCCGGGGGCTCGCATGCCCCGTTGACGACCAACCAGGGCGTCGCCGTCAGCGACGACCAGAACTCGCTGAAGATCGGCGAGCGCGGCCCGGTGCTGCTGGAGGATTTCATCCTCCGCGAGAAGATCACCCACTTCGACCATGAGCGCATCCCCGAACGCATCGTCCACGCGCGCGGCTCGGCGGCGCACGGGTACTTCGAACTGACGGCCTCGCTGGCCGACTACACGACCGCCCGGGTGCTCACCGAGGTCGGCGAACGTACGCCCGTGTTCACCCGCTTCTCCACGGTGGCGGGCGGCGCGGGATCGGTTGACACGCCGCGCGACGTGCGCGGCTTCGCGGTGAAGCTGTATACCAAGGAAGGCAATTGGGACCTGGTGGGCAACAACATCCCTGTGTTCTTCATCCAGGATGCGATCAAGTTTCCCGACCTGATCCACGCCGTGAAGATGGAACCCGATCGCGGGTTTCCGCAGGCGGCCAGCGCCCACGATACCTTCTGGGATTTCATTTCGCTCACGCCCGAAGCCTTCCACATGATCATGTGGGCGATGTCCGATCGGGCCATCCCGCGCTCGCTGCGGATGATCGAGGGCTTCGGCATCCACTCGTTCCGACTGGTGAATGCCAAGGGCAAGAGCACCTTCGTGAAGTTCCACTGGCGGCCCAAGCTGGGCCTGCAGTCCACCGTGTGGGACGAAGCCGTGAAGTTGGCGGGCGCCGATCCGGACTTCCATCGCCGCGACCTCTTCGAGTCGATCCAGGCGGGCAACTTCCCCGAATGGGAGCTCGGCGTCCAGTTGTTCACCGAGGAGCAGGCGGCCGCGTTCCCCTTCGATCACCTGGACGCGACCAAGCTCATCCCCGAGGAAATGGTGCCGCTGAAGATCATCGGCCGGATGGTGCTGGACCGCTGGCCCGACAACTTCTTCGCCGAGACCGAGCAGGTGGCGTTCTGCCCTTCGCACCTGGTGCCGGGCATCGATTTCAGCAACGATCCCTTGCTGCAGGGGCGTCTGTTCTCCTACCTCGACACCCAGCTTTCCCGCCTCGGCTCGCCCAACTTCCATCAGCTCCCCATCAACGCGCCCAAGTGTCCGTTCGCGAACCATCAGCGTGATGCGCACATGCAGCATCAGGTGCCGAAGGGACGCGTGGCCTATGGCCCGAGTTCACTGGAGGGCAATACGCCACGGGAGGACCCGCGCCGCGGCTTCCGCTCGTTCGGTGCCGAGGAAGCGGGGGCGCGTGGCCGTATCCGTGCGGAAACCTTCGCCGATCACTACAGCCAGGCGCGGCTGTTCTACACCAGCCAGACCGTCTACGAGCAGGCACACATCGCGTCGGCCCTGGTGTTCGAGCTTTCCAAGGTGGAAACGCTCCACGTGCGCGAGGCCGTAGTGGGCCACCTGCGCCATATCGACGAAAACCTCGCCAAACGCGTCGCCGACGGCCTGGCGCTGGACACGTTCCCGCCGGCGCCCAAGGCGATGGCTCCCCTCGTCGAGATGAAGCCGTCCCCGGCGCTGCAGATCATCGGCAAGATGAAGGCCACGCTCGAGGGACGCACGGTCGGCATCCTCATCGACGACGGTTCCGATGCGGTATTGGTCGCGAGCGTCAGGAAGACGGCGGAGAAGGCCGGCGCCACGGTGAAGATCGTGGCACCGAAGGTGGGCGGCGCCCGTCTGACGGACGGCGGCAAGATGGTGGCCGACGGCCAGTTGGCGGGTACACCGTCGATCAACTTCGATGCCGTCGCCGTGGTGCTGGGTGCCGATGGAGCGAAGGCGTTGGCCAAGGAAGCCGCCGCCATCGATTTCGTGCGGGATGCCTTCGGCCACCTCAAGGCCATCGGCCTCGATGCCGGCGGACGGAACCTGTTCGAGGCGGCCGGCCTGGAGGCCGACGAAGGCGTGTTCGACCTGACGAAGCACAAGGCGTTCATCGAGGGTGCGAAGGGACGCTTCTTCGATCGTGAAGCGAAGGTGCGCCTCCTGGCCTGAAGCACTCCCATGGCGAGGGGACCGGTCGAACCGCCGGCCCCTCGCCATGGGTTACCCGATGCGCGGCGTGAGCAGGTCGGCGAAGCCCACCCGGTGGAGCATTTCGGCCTTGATCCGGTCCATCACGGTGAACACGACGTCCGCGCCGTCCTGGGTCGGATCGACGTGCACCCGGAAGGGGCGCTCACCGAAGGGTTTGGCGACGAGGTCGACGATGGCGTCGGCGACCAGCTCGGCGCGGGCGCTGTCCGGCACGATCTCGGCGAACGCGGAGTTCACCTTTTCGATGAAGCCGCGGTACGGGCTGTCAGGGTCGTCCTGGTATTCGGCCAGGCGGGCCGTGTCGGCCGGCGGCGCGGTGTGGGCGAAGTGGTTGGTGCCGTTGGTGAAGGCTCCGGGCACGACGATGGAGGTTTCGATGCCCCAGCGCGCGAGTTCCCTGGCGTACTGGATGGCGATGGCGTCCATGGCCGCCTTGGCACCGAAATACGGGGCGAGGTAAGGCGGCGTGCCACCGGTGACCGAGGACGACGAGACCCAGATCAGCAAGCCTTTTCGTTGCCTGCGCAGGTGGGGAAGGGCGGCGCGGTTGACGCGCTGGGTACTGAGCACGTTGACGTCGTAGAGCTGGGCGTACTGCTCGGGGGTGAAGGCTTCGGCGGGGCCGGACACCATGTGCCCGGCGTTGTGCATCAGCACGTCGATGCGGCCGGCGTCGGCGATGACGGTGGCGACGGCGGCATCGACCGAGTCCTGGTCCTGCACGTCCATCTCGACGGTGCGCAGGTCGACGCCGTGGTCCTTCGCGAAGGCGGCCATCTCGGCGACCACGGTGGCGTTGCGCCCGGTGGTGGCGCGCATCGAGGCATAGACGGTGTGTCCGGCGCGGGCCAGGGCTTCGGCGGTGAGGCGGCCGAAACCGCTGGACGCGCCGGTGATGAGCACGACGTTCCTGGTGTTCATGGCGGTATCTCCCGATGGGGATGGGCGGGGGAGGAAAGGCGGGCCGACGTCAGATGATTCCGCCGTTGGCGCGCAGCACCTGGCCGTTCACCCAGCCGCCGTCGGCGCCGGCGAGGAAGGACACGACGGCGGCGATGTCGTCGGGCTGGCCGAGGCGCTCCAGGGGAGCCGCCTTGGCGAGGCGATCGACCACCTCCTGCGGCTTGCCGTCGAGGAAGAGCCGGGTCGCGGTGGGACCGGGGGCCACGGCATTCACCGTGATGTTCCGGCCGCGCAGTTCCTTGGCGAGGATGTGGGTCATCGCCTCCACGGCGGCCTTGGTGGCGGCATACACGCCGTAGGTCGGCATGAGCAGGCCCACGAGGCTGCTGCTCAGGTTGATGATCCGGCCACCGTCGCGCAGACGGCGGGAGGCTTCGCGCAGCGTGTTGAAGGTGCCCTTGAGGTTGACGGCGATGTGGCTGTCGAACAGCGCGTCGCTGCTTTCCGCGAGCGTTTCCAGCTTCATGATGCCGGCGTTGTTCACCAGTACGTCGAGGCCCCCGAACGCGGCTTCGGCGTTGTCGAAGAGGCGGGCGACGGCGGCCGGGTCGGTCACGTCGGCCTGGGCGGTCACGGCGCGGCCGCCGTCCCGTTCGATCTTCCGGGCGAGCGCTTCGGCGTCGTCCGCGCCGCCGGCGAAATTCAGCAGGACGTTGAAGCCGTCCCTGGCCAGGCGTTCCGCGATCGCGGCGCCGATGCCGCGGGAGGCGCCGGTGACGAGGGCGGTCTTGGCGTGGTTCGTGTGCATGGCGTGGTCTCCGATAAGAGCCGCCGTGGACGGCGGCGTGGAGACAGTCTGTGCCGGAGGTCGGGATAGATAATCCACCCGCAATGGGTTTAACTGTTTCGCACCCACGAACAATGCCCACGGGGAGGGACATGGACCGGCTCGACGTGATGAAGCTCTTCGTCCGCGTGGTGGAACGGCGCAGCTTCACCCAGGCGGCGAACGACATGGAGGTGCCGCGTTCCACCTGCACCAAGGTGATCCGCGACCTGGAAACCCGCCTGGGCACGCGCCTGTTGCAGCGGACCACCCGCGTGGTGCGCCCCACGCTGGACGGCGAGGCGTATTACCAGCGTTGCATCGCCATCCTCGACGACGTGGAAGACGCCGACGGCGCCTTTCGCGACCTGGTGCCGAAAGGCCTGCTGCGCGTGGAAGTGCAGGGCACGCTGGCGCGTCACTTCCTGGTGCCCGCGCTGCCGTCGTTCTTCGCGCAATACCCCGACATCGAACTGTCGATGAGCGAAAGCGACCGCTGGGTGGACCTCGTGCAGGAGGGCGTGGACTGCGCGCTGCGCTACGGCCGTCCTCGCGACAGCGAACTGG
Organism: Luteibacter aegosomatis; assembly: GCF_023078455.1. Taxonomy (GTDB): domain Bacteria; phylum Pseudomonadota; class Gammaproteobacteria; order Xanthomonadales; family Rhodanobacteraceae; genus Luteibacter; species Luteibacter aegosomatis. Next base: position 76,119 of record NZ_CP095740.1, read on the forward strand.
TGGCGCGCAAGGTCGCCGAACTCGACCGCCTCACCGTCGCCACCCCGGAATACCTGGAAAAATTCGGCACGCCCACGACCGTCGATCAACTCGAGGGCCATCGCGTGGTGGGGCTGCGCTCGATCACCAGCGGGCTGGTGACGCCGCTGGAATTCCGCATCGACGGCGAGCTGCGCACCATGACGCTGCCCGCGCCGTTCACGGTCACCGGCACCGAGAGTTACCTGGCCGGTATCCGCCTGGGCCTGGGTATCGCGCAGGTGCCGCGCTTCCACGTCGAGGACGCGTTGCGCGAAGGACGGCTGGTGGAGATCCTCAAGGATACGCCGCCGCCGAGCGCGCCCGTCTCGCTGCTCTACTCGCGCATGCGCCAGCTCTCGCCGCGCGTGCGCGTCTTCCTGGACTGGGCCGCGCGCGAATTCGCCCTGCGCAACCCGTCGACGCGGGAGCACTGAACACCGTGGCGACGCGCATCGTCTGCATGCTCGCCTACGAGGGCGCGCAGTCGCTCGACATCAGCGGGCCGCTCGAAGTGTTCGCCCTGGCCAGCCGGCAGGCACAGGAAGACGGTCTCGCCCAGGCGCCCCTGTATCGCACGCAGGTGCTGACCAGGGATGGCGGCGCGGTGACCCTGTCCTCCGGCATGCGCCTGCTGCCCGACCATGCGTGCGCGGCGATGCCCCGGGATACCGACACGCTGCTGGTCTGTGGCGGCATGGGCGACGCGGTGGACCGGGCCCGTGACGACGGCGCGCTGGTCGACTGGCTGCGCGGCGCGGCAAGACGGGTGCGCCGCATCGCCTCGGTGTGCAGCGGTGCCCTGTTGCTCGCGGAAACCGGCGTGCTCGACGGGTGCGAAGCCACCACGCACTGGAGCGACGTGCGTGAATTGCGCGAGCGCTATCGCGCGGTCAGGGTGGTGCCCGATGCCATCTACACGCGTACGGGCGAGGTATGGACCTCGGCCGGCATCACCACCGGCATGGACCTCGCCCTGGCGATGGTCACGGCCGACCACGGCGCGCCGCTGTCGTTGAAGGTCGCGCGGCGCATGGTGATGGCGAGCAAGCGCTCGGGCGGCCAGAGCCAGATCAGCGCGGAACTGGCCGCGCTCGAGTTGCCCGACCCGCTCCACGAGTTGGCGAACTGGATTCGCGAGAACCTGCGCTCACGCCTGGATGCCGACCTGCTGGCCGAGCGCCTGCACATGAGCACGCGCCAGTTCAGCCGCCGCTTCGGCGCCGCCTTCGGTACCTCGCCGCAGAAATACGTCGAGGGCCTGCGCGTGGACCACGCCAAGCCCCTGCTCGAAAGCACGCGCAAGGACGTCAAGCGCGTGGCCGCCGAATGCGGCTTTCCTTCGGCCGAAGCCATGCGCCGGGCGTTCGTGCGCCACCTGGGTATCGCGCCCAGCGAATACCGGCAGCGCCTGCGCGGCGAATGACGATGTCCGTCGCGGCGGGCGTGATGTCCGCATGCGAGGGATGGCGTTCGCTACCGTGTCGATCGCATTCCACCCTGGGGAGGATCTCCGATGCGTTCGACCGTATTGCGTTTCATCGCCGCCGTGCTGGTGCTTTTCACCGGCGCCGCCCTCGCCGCCCATGAACCGATGAACGAGCCCGCCGTGCGCGTGGGCATCGTGTTGTTCGACGGCGTGCAGATCATCGATTTTTCGGGGCCGTACGAGGTGTTCGGCACCGCCGGCTTCGGCGTGGTCACGCTCTCGCCCGACGGCAAGCCGGTGAAGACGGCCATGGGCCTCACCGTGACGCCCGACGCGAGCTTCGCCGATGCGCCGCCCTTCGACGTGCTGCTGGTGCCCGGCGGCGACGTCGCCGACGCGCAGAAGGACGCACGCGTGCTCGATTTCATCCGCAAGCATTCCGCGTCGTCGCGCTACACGATGTCGGTGTGCACCGGGGCGTTCATCCTCGGCTCGAGCGGCTTGCTCGACGGCCTGAAGGCCACCACGTTCACGCCGCGCATCGACGGGCTTGCGGCGAAGTTCCCGAGGGTCGACGTCGTTCGCGACGTGCGCTGGGCCGACAACGGCAAGGTCATCACCTCGGCGGGCCTGTCGTCGGGCATCGACGCGGCCCTTCACCTGGTGGCGCGCCTGCGCGGCACGGACTTCGCCCGCACCACGGCGATGCACCTGGAATACGACTGGAAGCCCGAGGGCGGCTTCGTCCGTTCGCGCATGGCCGATCGGTACACGCCGCAGAAGCTGTACGCGCAGGTCGAGTGGCCCAAGGACATGAAGGGTGAGGAAATCTACGCGTTCGGTGACGAGCGGCAGTGGCGTAGCCGCATCCGGATCGCCTCGGCCACGTCGGCGGCGGCGTTCGTCGATCGCATGGCGGCGGGCATCCAGCGATTCGGCGGCTGGACGCGTCAAGGCAAGGAGACGCGTTGGACGAGCCGCCAGGAAGGCCACGAGGTGACGCTCTCGGTCGCCACCACGCCGGGCAAGACGGCGGGCACGTTCGACCTTGAGGTGGACGTCGACGTGGGGGTGTAGTCACGACGCCATCCCTCCGGCGACACGTTTCTTGCAAACTGAAATGACGACCGTAATAATAGAAAGTACGATCATCATTCAAGCGGTATGCCACCGTGTCCGTCATCGCCGAAACCGCCGCCGCCTCGCCACGCAAGCGGCGGTTGAAACCCATCGTCGCCCTCATCGTCCTCGTGGCCTTACTGGCCTACGCGGCCTGGTGGTGGACGAACGCCCGCTTCGTCGAAGACACCGACGATGCCTACGTGGGCGGCGATATCACCGTGATCGGCTCGAAGGTGGCCGGTTACGTGAGCGAGGTCGTCGTGGTGGACAACCAGGCCGTGCACCGTGGCGACCTCCTGGTGAAGATCGACGATCGCGACTACCGCGCGGCCCTCGATAAGGCCTTGGCCGCCGTGGCGGCGCAGGACGCCGCGCTGCGCAACCTCGACGCGACGGAAAACCTCCAGCGCAGCGTCATCGACCAGGCGCTGGCCGGGGTCAGCGGCGCGCGGGCGGAAGCGACCCGGTCGAAGCTCGACGACGAACGCTTCCGCCAGTTGGTGGGGCAGGGCGCGGTGTCGGTGGAGAGCGCGCAGCGGGCCCGGGCCGACTTCCAGACTGCGCGCGCCACCACCGCGAAGGCTACCGCGGCGGTCAGCGAGGCGCGCCGCCGGCTCGACGTGATCGACACCCAGCGTCACCAGGTGGAAGCCGCGCTGGCCCAGGCGCGGGCCGAGGCCGAACAGGCCAGGCTCAATCTTTCCTATACCGAGCTGCGCGCACCGGTGGACGGCGTGGTCGGCAACCGCAAGGCGCGCGTCGGCAGTTACGTCACCGCGGGCAGCCAGATGCTGGTGGTGGTTCCCGCCCGCGGGTTGTGGGTGGACGCGAACTTCAAGGAAGATCAACTCGCCCGCATGCGCGTGGGACAGGCGGTGGACATCCGCGCCGACGTCATGCCCGACAAGGTGTTCCATGGGCATCTGGCGAGCCTCGCTCCGGCGACCGGCGCGCAGTTCAGCATCCTCCCGCCCGAAAACGCCACGGGCAATTTCACCAAGATCGTGCAGCGCGTGCCCGTGCGCGTGACGCTGGACGGTAACGACGGCGACCTGGGCGTCCTGCGTCCCGGCCTGTCGGTGACGGCGCGGATCGATACGCGCGCGCCATGAGCCCGGTCGCGCATCTGTCGAAAGCCCAGAAGATCTTCGCCTTCGGCACCATGTGCCTGGGGATGTTCATCGCGCTGCTCGACATCCAGATCGTGTCGGCCTCGCTGCGCGACATCGGCGGCGGCCTGTCGGCCGGTGCCGACGACACGGCCTGGGTGCAGACCAGCTACCTCATCGCCGAGATCGTGGTCATCCCGTTGTCGGGATGGCTGAGCCGTGTGTTTTCCACGCGCTGGCTCTTCGCGGCATCCGCGGCGGGCTTCACGCTCACCAGCCTCCTGTGCGGCATCGCCTGGGATATCCAGAGCATGATCGGGTTTCGTGCCGCGCAAGGTTTCCTCGGCGGTTCGATGATCCCGCTGGTGTTCACCACGGCGTTCGTGTTCTTCGAGGGCAAGCAGCGCGTGGTCGCCGCCGCCACCATCGGCGCGCTGGCGTCGCTGGCGCCCACGTTCGGCCCGACCCTGGGTGGTTGGATCACCGACCACTATTCGTGGCACTGGCTGTTCTTCATCAACCTGCTGCCCGGTGCCTTCGTCACGGTGGCGGTACCGATGTTCGTGAAGATCGACGAGCCCGATCTTTCGTTGTTGCGCGTGGGCGATTGGCCGGGCATCGCGTTGATCGCCACCAGCCTGGCCTGCCTGGAATATACGCTGGAGGAAGGGCCGCGCTGGAACTGGATGGACGACGCCACGATCCGTGCCACGGCATGGGTCAGCGCGATCTCGGGGATGCTTTTCGTATGGCGGGCGCTGACCGCCGAGCAACCGGTGGTCGATCTGCGCGCACTGCGCGACCGCAACTTCGCGCTCGGTTGCTTCTTTTCGTTCGTGACGGGCATCGGGCTGTTCGCGACGATCTACCTCACGCCGTTGTTCCTGGGACGCGTGGAAGGCTACAGTGCCTTGCAGATCGGCCAGGCCGTGTTCTCCACGGGCGTGTTCCAGATCCTCACCATCCCCGTGTACGCGATGCTGGCCAACCGCGTCGACCTGCGCTGGATCCTGATGATCGGACTGGCGATGTTCACCGCGTCGATGTTCGAGTTCACGCCTATCACGCACGACTGGAGCGCGCGGGAGTTGCTCTTCCCGCAGGCGCTGCGCGGCATGGCCCAGCAGCTCTCCGTGCCGCCCATCGTGACGCTGACGCTCGGTGGCCTGCCGCCCGCGCGATTGCGCCAGGCCTCGGGCCTGTTCAACCTCATGCGCAACCTCGGAGGGGCGATCGGCATCGCCGCCTGCGCCACCTTGCTCAACGACCGCACCAACCTGCACTTCCAGCGCATGGCGGAACACCTCAACGCCACCAACGAGGCGATGAACGCGTTTCTCGCCACGATTCCCGATGCGCAGCAGGGACTCGCGCGGTTGTGGCAACTGACCTATCGCGAGGCGCAGACGCTGACCTATAGCGACGCATTCCACGTGATGATGCTTTGCTTCGCGGTGGCGACGGTACTCGTGCCGTTGATGCGGAAAGTGCAGCCACCGAAGGCGCCGTCGGCCGATGCGCATTGAGTCTACCGCACCCTCTTACGCAAGGCGCTGGGTTCCTGCCTGCGCAGGAACGACGAGCTACAAGATTTGATATAGCGCCACGACAACCTCACGTCGTTCCTGCGCAGGCAGGAACCCAGCGCCTCGCGCTCGGTTTTAGCGAGCGTTCTGGGTTAGCATCGACGCTCCACGACGGGAGGGAAAGATCGATGCGGTTTCGTACGATGCTAGGTTGCGCCCTGCTGGCCTTCGCGGCGGCAGGCACGGCACACGCCGGAAATCCGGTCTTCCCGGGCTGGTACGCGGATCCCGAAGCGGCCATCTTCGAAAACCAGTACTGGATCTACCCCACCACGTCGTTGCGCTACAGCGAGCAACAGGGTTTCGATGCGTTCTCGTCGCCCGACCTCGTGCACTGGACGAAACACGCCAAGGTGCTCGACATCAAGGCGATCTCCTGGGCGAAAAAGGCGCTCTGGGCGCCGGCGCTGGTGAACAAGGACGGCAAGTACTATTTCTTCTTCGCCGCCAACGACATCCAGAGCGACAAGGAAATCGGCGGCATCGGCGTGGCCGTGGCCGACAAACCCGACGGCCCCTTCAAGGACCTTCTCGGAAAACCGCTGATCGGCGCCTTCCACAACGGCGCCCAGCCGATCGACCAGTTCGTGTTCCATGACGACGACGGCACCTGGTACATGATCTACGGCGGCTGGAAGCACGCCAACATCGTGCGGCTGAAGCCGGATTTCACTGGCGTGGAGCCGATGGCGGACGGCACGGTGTACAAGGAAATCACGCCGGACAAGTACGTCGAGGGTCCGTTGATGTTCAAGCGCGACGGCCATTACTACTTCATGTGGTCCGAAGGCGGCTGGACCGGCCCGGACTACTCCGTGGCCTACGCCATCGCCGACAAACCCACCGGGCCCTTCAAGCGCATCGGCAAGATCCTCCAGCAGGATCCGGCCATCGCCACCGGTGCCGGCCATCACTCGTTGTTCCACGTGGCCGCCGACGACAGCTGGTACATCGTCTATCACCGCCATCCGCTCGGCGACACCGACGGCAACCATCGCCAGGTGTCCATCGACCGCATGGTGTTCGACAAGGACGGAAAGATCCTGCCGGTGAAGATGACCAACGAGGGCGTTCCCGCGCATCCGCTGCGCTGACGCGCGGGAAGCCCCGTCGTCTTACGACCGGGTGTCGTCGACGATCTCCACCTCGGGGAACGCGCGACGCACGCACTGCACGTAGTCGCCGTCCTTCAGCGCCGAATGCGCGGTCTGGTAGGTGACGAGCTTGCAGCCCGGTTCCTGGGTCCAGTTGTTTTCCCAGTAGATCGGCAGGGCGCCCGCGCCGTTCTCGGCGAACGCCTTCATGCCGCGGCAGCCGAGCGTCTCGTTCGGCTCCAGCGGCACGCCGAGCTTGGCCGCGAAGGCGCGGTAATAGGTGATGCGATTGGCCGACGCGGCATGCTCGGGGCCGGTGCCGCCGCATTCGACGCCGCCGTTCATGATCATCGTGGTGACGCCGAAGCCCGGCGAGCGACCGTCGGCCAGGTCGGCGGCGTTCGGCTGCCAGGTGCCGTCGATCACGTGGAGCATCGAGGGCTTGGGCGGCTGCGGATAGGTGTAGAAGAAGCTCGCGCTGGCCAGGTTGAGCCAGGTGTTCGCCACGCGCTCGGGTGAATCGAGCAGCACGTGCACGTCGCCGTACATGGCCTCGGAGAACGGGCCGTAATTGAAGTGGTACGACAGCTGCTTCGCGCCGCGGCCGAAGTAGCTCTTGTAGCGACCGTCGGGCCAGGTGCCGCACGGCCAGGCCTCGGTACTCCAGCCGTCGGCGCCGCATTCGCCGTTGTAGCCGCTCTTGGTCTCGTCGAAGCCCATCTCGCGCACGTGCATGAGGCCCTGGCGGTATTCCTCCTGTTCACGCCACGACTCGTGGCCGCCGGTTTCCTGCGCGAAGTGGGCGAACATCGTCGCGAGCGTCTTGCGGCAGACGGCGTCGGCGTCGCGTCCGTCGTCGTAGTCGGCGCACATCGACGGGAACTTGGCCACCGCCTGGAGGAAGCCGTGATAGGTGTACTCGGGCTGGCGCAACGGGAACAGGTAATCGAACGTGGCCTCGTCGACGATCGATTCCACGCGACGCACGTTGGCCGGGTTCTGCGGCCGGCCGGGGTTCACGGCTTCCACCGTGGCGTTGTCGAGCGTTCGGACGGAGCGGCGCACCGACTGCATGAGCGGGCTGGAGGTCAGCGCGGCCTCGTCGGCGAGCAATCGGCTCAGCAGCACCTTGCGCGGCTCGCCGGGCGTGCCGGGCCCGTCCGGGTTGCCGGGGCCGGGGGGCGGGGGCACGGGTTCGGTGGGGCATCCGGTGGGGGTTCCCGTGGCGACGCGCTCCCACGAGGTATCCCATGGGTTGGGCGCGCTGTCGACGTTGTCGGGGGTGTGGCCCGGCGGGGTCCACCACTTGGCGCGGTAGGTCTGGTCTTTCCAGTTCACCACGCAGTTCTCGACATAGATTTGCGAAGAATCGTAGTCGAGGGCGGCGGCGAGAGGAGAGATGAAAGCCGAAGCGACGGCGAGAGCCACGCAGAGGGCGCGGCGGCGGGAAGGGGGCGTCATGACGGCATCCTTGGCTCGTGTTGAAGGCGAAACGTGCTTGCCACAAGGGGCAAGAGTCACGCTATCAGCGAACACCGCCGCTCGACATGGAAGTTTTCTGAAAATCCTTTGCGAATAAGCTCATAGAGCGGACGAGCGGTGTCGGCAAGCGCGTGAGACACTTGATGAGGATCGACATTTCAATCCGCAAGGAGGCGTTAGAATGGTTACCGGTGGAACCATCCCGGGGAGTTAGCAGCATGCGTTATGAGAAAGGCCACAAGGAGCAGACCCGCCAGAAGATCATCGAGGCGGCCTCCGAGCGGTTTCGAGCCGACGGTATCGACGCGGTCGGCGTGGTCAGCCTGATGAACGACGTCGGGCTCACCCAGGGTGGTTTCTACAATCACTTCGGTTCGAAGGAAGATCTCGTCCGCGAGTGCGTGGCCACCGGTTCGAGCGCTTCGGTGGAGAAGATGTCGTCCAAGGTGGCGGCGTCTCGCGGCGAACCCTGGCGCGCGCTGGTCGCTGCCTACCTTTCGGCGGAACATCGCGACCATCCGGAAACCGGTTGCGTCGCCGCCACCTTGTCCGGCGAGATGGCGCGTCGCCCGGACAGCACGCGCGAAGCGTTTACCGACGGCTACACGGAAATGGTCGAACTCATCATGTCCACGCTGCCCGACACGGTTCGCGGCAAGCGCCGCCGCACGCTGGCGATGACGGTGTTCGCTTCGTTGGTGGGCAGCATGTCGCTCGCCCGCGCGGTCGCCGACCCGGGCCTGTCCGACGACATCCTCTCGCTGGGGCGTCAGTCGGCCCTGGAGTTGATCGACGCGGGCTGATCGAAGGTTCGGCGATTCCTAACCGTGTCGTGACCTGGCATCGCCAATGAATCGGCTCCTACCGAGCGGGGTGCGGCCGTGTGGCGGCTCCTAGCGTGCCGGTACCGGCGGCTTGCCCATGGCCGCCGTCTTCTCCGCGATCTTCGCGCGAATGGCCGGCAGGGCGGCGAGCGCCGCGCGTTCACCCTCCAGGATCGCCACGTTTTTCTGGTCGAAGTCGGTCGGCCCGATCTGGCCCACCTTCGGGCGGATCACCACGTCGGCGCGAGAAAGCTCCTGCTCGGCCAGCTTGCGTCCCATGATGGTGATCGACTGGCCGACGATGCCCACCATGCTGCCGGGATTGTTGCCGTCGGGACGCGCGGAGATGTCCACCGCGATGACGATGTCGGCGCCTAGCTGGCGCGCGGCGTCCACCGGTACCGGACTCACCACGCCGCCGTCGACGAAATGCCTGCCGTTGATCTCCACCGGCTCGAACACGCCGGGAATGCTGCTCGACGCGCGCACGGCCTGGCCCGCGTTGCCACGGATGAAGACGGCGCGCTCGCCGTTTTCCAGTTGGGTGGCGACGGCGGCGAAGGGTTTGGCCAGTTTCTCGATCGGCCGCTGGCCGAGCAGCTGGTTCACGTAATCCTGAAGTTTCTGGCCCTGCACCAGGCCGCCGGAGAAGAAGCGCACGTCGCGGATGCTCCCCTCGTCGAGGGCGAAGGCCTGTTCCTGGAGACGGAAGGCGTCCATGCCGCTCGCGTAGAGCGCACCCACCACGCTGCCCGCGCTGGTGCCCGAGACCACGTCGGGATGGATGCCACTGGCCTCGAGCATCTTGATGACGCCGATGTGCGCGAAACCCTTGGCCGCGCCGCCGCCCAACGCCAGGCCGATGCGTGGTTTGGCGGCGAGCACGGGCACGGCCGTGTCCGGCCGCGTATCGGCCTTGTGGCCTCCGCAACCGGCGAGCAGGACGGCGAGGAACGGTACGAGCCAGGAACGGACGCTGCGCGGGGTCATGGATGGGGCGAATGGGAAGGCTGGTGGATGATCGGACCGCGCGGCGGCGCCGGGCGGGCGTAAAGGTGGCGGAACACGGGCGGTATTCATCGCCGATACGATCGGCTCCAGCGGCGAGGTCCGAATGACCTGCCTACCGAAGGGGTGGGAGCCGATCGTATCGGCGAAACCCGCGGAGCGATCAGCCCCGGGTCCCGTCGGCTTCCAGGTGATACCGCGTGGCGATCTCCACTTCGTTCTTCGACCCCAGGAACACCGGCACGCGCTGGTGCAGGCCCGTGGGCCGGATCTCCATGATGCGTTCGCGACCCGTGGTGGCGGCACCGCCCGCCTGCTCGACGATGAAGGCCATGGGATTGGCTTCGTACATCAGGCGCAGCTTGCCGGTGGCGCCCTTGCCGGTGATCTTGGCGTCCAGCGGATAGAAGAACACGCCGCCGCGGGTGATGATGCGATGCACGTCGGCCACCATCGAGGCCACCCAGCGCATGTTGAAGTCGCGCCCGCGCGGGCCCTCGGTGCCGGCCAGCAGTTCGCCCACGTAGCGTTGCATCGGGGCTTCCCAGTGGCGCTGGTTCGACATGTTGATGGCGAACTCGCCCGTGTCGGCGGGAATGGTGATGTCGCGCTTGGTGAGGATGAAGCTGCCGATCTCGCGGTCGAGGGTGAACTCGCTCACGCCATGGCCGAAGGTAAGCACCAGCAGGGTGCTCGGGCCGTACACCACGTAACCGGCCGCCACCTGCTCGGTGCCCGGCTGGAGGAAGTCGGCGGTGGTGGCTTCGGTCACGCCGTCGGGGCAGCGCAGCACGGAAAAGATGGTGCCCACCGACACGTTCACGTCGATGTTCGACGAGCCGTCGAGCGGATCGAACAGCAACAGGTGGTGGCCTTTCGGGTACGCGTCGGGAATCGGCTGGGGGTCTTCCATTTCCTCCGACGCGCAGGCGGCGAGATGGCCGCCCCAGGCGTTGGCCTCGAGCAGGATTTCGTTGGAGATCACGTCGAGCTTCTTCTGCGCCTCGCCCTGCACGTTGTCCGACCCGGCATTGCCCAGCACGCCGCCGAGGGCGCCCTTGCCGGTGGCCACCGAGATGCGCTTGCAGGCGCGGGCCACCACTTCGATCAGCAGGCTCAGCTCACCGGTGATGCGTTCGGCACGCTTGGCTTCGATCAGGAACTGGATCAGTGAAATCGATTTCGTCATCGGGACGGGCTCTGGCGCGAAAACGTCCATTGTAGGGGCTGCTGACAGCACGTTGTCAGTAGCCCCCCTCCATGATTTCCCTACCGAGCCACCGGGAGGGGACCCGCATGTATCGCTTCCTTGAACGACTTGCCGACCTGTACGCGCCGCTGTCCCGCTGCGGCCTGATGACGGACGGACCCGTGCCGTGGGACCGGCTCCGCGCCACCATCGACGAACCCCAGAGGGAGAAAGCCATGAACAGCCAGCGCATCGTTTTCCATCACGCGCCGCACAGCCGCTCCACCAGCACCTTGATGCTGCTGGAAGAGCTGGGTGCGCAGTACGACATGCACCTGCTCAATCTCTCGGCGGGCGAGAGCCGGCGCCCGGCTTTCCTGAAGGTCAACCCGATGGGCAAGGTGCCGGCCATCGTGCACCTGGGCAGTCTGGTGACCGAACGCACGGCGATCTTCAGCTATCTGGCCGACCTGTTTCCCGAAGCCGGGCTGGCGCCGGGACTGTCCGACCGGCTGCGCGGTCCCTATCTGCGCTGGCTCGCCTTCTACGGCAGCTGTTTCGAGCCGGCGGTGATGGATCGCCACCTCAAGCACGCCCCCGCGCCGCTGGCGTATTGCCCCTACGGCGATTTCGACACCGTGCTGGACATGGTCCGCACGCAGCTCGCCACGGGGCCGTGGCTGCTCGGCGAACGCTTTACGGCGGCGGACATCCTTTGGGGCAACGCGCTGGAGTGGACGATGGGCATGGGCCTGGTGCCCCGCGAAGACGTCTTCGAGAGCTACGTGGCCCGCCTGTCGGCTCGCCCGGCCATCCGCCGCGCCGCCGACCAGGACGCGGCCCTGGCCCGCGCGCAGAACCGCGCGGCCGCGTGAGGACGTGGCCATGGGCGCCCGTGACCTTCATCGCTTCCCGCGCGCCGCGCGGAAAGCGATGATGCGCGGATGCGCCGCGCCGATCGCCTGTTCCTCATCATCAACGCCCTGCGCGGGCGCCGCACGGCCTTGCCCGCGCGGCAACTGGCCGACATGCTCGAGGTCTCGCCACGCACGGTCTATCGTGACGTGGCCGATCTCCAGCTCTCCGGCGTGCCCATCGAGGGCGAGGCCGGTGTCGGCTACATGCTGCGCAAGGGCTCGGACATCCCTCCGCTGATGTTTTCCGCCGACGAACTCGAAGCCCTCGTGGCCGGTACGCGTTTCGTTCGCTCCTTCGCCGGCGAACGGCTGGCGCGCGAGGCGCAGTCGGCGCTCATCAAGATCGAGGCGGTGCTGCCACCCGAGCTGCGCGAGCGCTCGGCCAAGTCGAAGATCTTCGCGCCCATCTGGCGCGATCCCGAACAGAACCGCATCGCCGCGATGCTCGACTGCCTGCACGAGGCGGTGCTGGGGCGGCGCGTACTGTGCCTGGCGTACCGGGACGTCGAAGGCCGCGCGAGCACGCGCGAGGTGGAGCCGTTGTGCCTGTCGTTCTGGGGCGGTTCGTGGACGCTCGGCGCCTGGTGCCGGCACCGGCAGGCGTTCCGCAACTTCCGGCCGGATCGTGTGGAGAGCTGCAAGGAGTCGGGGGAGACGTTCGCGGATCTGCCGGGGCGCGACCTGCAGGCGTACCTGGATACGATGCGCGTCTACTACGCCGGGTTGGAGTGATGTCGCGGTCGTGATTCGCCGATGCGATCGGCTCCCACCCCTTCGGTGGCAAGGTTTCGATAGCCCTGCTACCGAAGGGGTGGGAGCCGATCGCATCGGCGAAGGCCGCGCGCCATGACCCATGGCGGTGGAGCGGCATCATGGCCGGTGCGATCATCGGGCCTTTCCCCGTCACCGGAACCCTCATGTCCCCCTGGCTCCGCACCCTCGCCCTCGCCGGCTTCGTCGCCGGTACCGCCCATGCCTCCACCGCCGACGACGCGTTCAAGTCGATCTACGAAAAGGAATGGGCCTGGCGCAACGGCCAGGCGGGCATCCTCACCTCCGGCGAAGCGCAGCCGGGCGGCGGCCGCCTGGACACCGTCGACGCGGCGAGCCAGGACAAGCGCCTGGCCTACTGGAACGACGTGCTGGCGCAGCTCGACCGCATCGATCCGAAGGCGTTGAGCGATGGCGAGCGCATCAACTTCGAGATCTATCGCGAGCAGATCCGCAACCTTGCCGCCGCGCAGACGTTCAAGCAATGGCAGATGCCGTTCAACAGCGACTCGGCGTTCTGGTCCGACGTGGGCTACGTGCTGCAGGGCGACAACCTGCGCACGGTGCAGGATTACCGCAATTACATCGCGCACCTGAAGCAGGTGCCTGCCTGGATGGACCAGGAAATCGCCAACATGCGCCTTGGCCTCGCGCGCGGTTTCACGGTACCGCGCGCCGTGCTCGATGGTCGCGACGCTTCCATCGCCGCCGTGGCCGAGCTGACGAAGCCCGAGGACAGCGCGCTCTACCGGCCCTTCGCCACGCTGCCCAAGACGATGCCATCCAGCGACGCCGATGCCCTGCGTGCGGAAGCCCGCCAGGCCATCGCCGAAGGCGTGATCCCCGCCTACGCGAAGCTCCTGGCTTTCTTCCGCGACGAATACGTGCCGAAGGCGCGGACGACCTTGGCCGCCGAATCGCTGCCCGACGGCAAGGACTACTACCGCCAGCAGATCCGCGAGTACACCACGCTCGACCTCTCGCCCGACGAGATCCATGCCATCGGCCTGCGCGAGGTGGCGAAAATCCACGCGCAGATGCTGGATACGATGAAGGAAACCGGTTTCAAGGGCGATTTCCCCGCGTTCCTGCAATTCCTGCGTACCGATCCGCAGTTCTATGCGAAGACGCCCGACGAACTGCTGATGCGCACCGCCTGGGTCGCCAAGCAGGTGGACGCGAAGCTGGGCACCTATTTCGGCCTGCTGCCGCGCCAGCGTTTCGCCATCGAGCCGGTGCCGGCCGACATCGCGCCGTATTACACCTCGGGCCGCGGCGGTGCCGACACGTACCTGGTGAACACCTATGACCTGCCGTCGCGTCCGCTGTTCAACATGCCCGCGCTCACGCTGCACGAGTCGATGCCGGGCCACGCGCTGCAACTGGCCCTGTCGGCCGAGCAGCAGGGCCTGCCGCCGTTCCGTCGCGATGGCTACATTTCCGCCTACGGCGAGGGTTGGGCGCTGTATTCGGAATACCTCGGCAACGAGATGGGCATCTACCACACGCCATACGAACGCTTCGGCTATCTCACCTACCAGATGTGGCGCGCCTGCCGCCTCGTGGTCGACACGGGTATCCACCACAAGGGCTGGACGCGCCAGCAGGCCATCGACTACCTCACCCGGAACACGGCGCTCAGCCAGCGCGAGATCGCCAACGAGGTGGATCGCTACATCAGCTGGCCGGGGCAGGCGCTGTCGTACGAACTGGGCTACCTGAAGATCCTCGCGCTGCGCGAACGCGCGGAGAAGGAACTGGGCGGCAAGTTCGACCTGCGGGCGTTCCACGACACGATCCTCGCCCTGGGCTCGGTGCCGTTGCCGGTGCTGGAGGAGCGTGTCGACGCATGGATCGCCTCGCGGAAGTGACATCGCGGACCCTGTCCGCGAACGGGATCGCGAAGGGCTACACCAAAAAATCTAGTTATGGAGTAGAATCGGTCACAACTCCACAGGTGAAGCCGAAGATGCGCCCCGCCATCCATGCCGAACCGAACCACGCCGCCGACCTCGGCGGCCCGGCCCTCAGGGCCTTCTTCGCGCTTGCCGAGCACTGGAAGCTCAAGGCCGCCGAGCAGCGCACCCTTCTGGGCGATCCGCCCGAATCCACCTATTTCAAGTGGAAGAAACAGCAGGATGGCGCTCTTTCGCGCGACGCGATCGAGCGCATCAGCTACCTGCTCGGCATCTGGAAAGACCTGCAGATCCTTTTTCCCGACCCCGCCCAGGCCGACGCCTGGGTGCGCAAGCCCAACCAGGCGGCCCTGTTCGGCGGACGCTCCGCGCTCGATCGCATGCTCTCGGGGAACGTGGCCGACCTCTACGTCGTACGGCAATACCTCGACGCCCAGCGCGGTTGGAACGGATGAGCGCGCTGCCGCCGCAGCGGCGGATCCGCTGGACCCAGGCCTACCGCATCGTACCCAGCCGCTTCCCGCCGGTGGGGCTGTTCGATCGCATCGCCGATCCGGGTGACATCGACGCGGTGATGGCCGTCGAATCCCTCACCAACCCGCGCCTGCGCGACGAGATGGGCGCGCTCAGCCTCGTGCCGCCGTCACGGCGCGTCTCGGGCCCGGGCACGACGCCGATCATGGCCGCCTTCGCCCACATTCCGCCCGAAGGCAGCCGTTTCTCCGATGGCCATTGGGGGGTGTTCTACGCGGCGCACAGCATCCCCACCGCCATCGAGGAGACGGTATTCCATCGCGAGGCCTTCCTGGCCGCGACGAAGGAGCCGCCCACCGACGTGCAGGTGCGTTGCTACAAGACCGCCGTCAGCGCGAGGCTGCACGACATCCGCGGCGGCTGGGGCGCCGAACACGATCCGGATTCGTACGCCGCGAGCGTGCGGCTGGCGCGCAGCCTCCGCGACGACGGCTCCAACGGCATCGTCTACGACAGCGCGCGGCATCCCGGCGGCGAATGCGTGGCGGCGTTCTACCCCGATGTCGTGGCGCCCTGCGTGCAGGCCGAGCACTTCATCTATCGCTGGAACGGCAAGCGCATCGAGGCGGTGCTCAAGGTCACCGCGGTGGAGCGTGGTTTGCCCCCGAAAGCCTGAGGAGGTACGGTCGGACGGATGAAACGTCCGATCCTCGCCCTCGTTCTTCTCGGCCTCGCCTTCGGCGCCGCCGCCCGCGACAACGACCACGCCCGCTGGGAAAGCGACATCCAGGCCTTCGAGGCCGCCGACAAGACCCGCCCGCCACCGGAGCACGCGGTGCTCTTCGTGGGCAGCTCGTCGATCCGCATGTGGAGCTCGCTGGCCTCAGACTTTCCGGCGTACCGCACGATCAATCGCGGTTTCGGCGGCTCGGACATGGACGACGCCACCGCCTTCGCCGACCGCATCGTGAAGCCCTACCACCCGGTCGCGATCGTGGTCTATGCCGGAGACAACGACCTGGAAGGCGGCGACAGCCCGGCGACGGTACGCGACGACTTCGCCGCCTTCGTGGCCAAGGTGCGCAAGGACGAACCCGACGTGCCGATCGCCTTCATCTCGATCAAGCCGAGCGTGGCCCGCGCGAACCTGCTGGCCCAGGTCGCCGAAGCCAACCGACTGATCCGCGACTGGTCGATGCACCAGAAAGGCGTGGCCTTTCTCGACGTCGCGCCCGCCATGCTCGATAAGAACGGTCAGCCCCGGCCGGATTTGTTCATCGGGGACGGTCTGCACATGAACCCGAAAGGCTACGCGCTATGGGTCGCCCAGGTGCGCCCATGGCTGGCCGACCATGCGACGGGCGCCGAAGTTAAACAGACCCCAAACACGACCGCCAAGTGATACGGGAACTTCACGGCTCCGCCCTTATCTAAGTATTCGATCGCCGAGAGGCGACCTGTTGGCAAACAGGCCGAACCATTCGCCTGGTTGTCCCGGGTCCCGCCATTTCCCCTGATGGCCTGGACCCGACGCGACCCCGGCAGCTCCTCCCCTGGCTGCCGGGGTTTTATTTTGCCCGCGATAAACCCCGTCCACCTGCCAAAGGGCTACGGGTGGGAGCGGACCCTGTCCGCGAACCCTCAGCCTGTCCCGCATACGAATGAGGCCATGCGGTGATCGGGCGAGCGGTAAAAACCCGCTCGATCACTACACAGCCTCATTCGCGATAGCCACCCGCGAGGGTTCGCGGACAGGGTCCGCTCCCACCCCTCGGTGGATGGTCGGAAAATCCGGTCAGATCGGCTTGATCGACGTATCGAACGCCCGCCAGTGTCCGTCGTTGCCCTCGATGTTCAGGACTACCCGTGCCGGCCTTCGCCCGGCCTCGATGCGCTGCCCTTCGGCAAGCGCACACGCCAGCGCATCGTCGCGCGAGCAGAATTCACCGAATTCGGTCTCGTTCTTCTGCAGCAACCACAGACCCGGACCGACGGAAGCGAAGGGAATATCGAAAACGACCACGATGCATCCACCCTGATTTCAACAACGTGGGTGCATCGTAGAGGGACGTTCGTTAGGCCGCCGTTGAGCTTTAGTTGTCCGCGCCGGTGGCGAAGCCCTCGCGGGTGCCGATCTGGAACACCTTGTCGCTCGGAAGCACGTCCGCGGCCGACACCGGCATGCCTTCGGCCAGTCTGGCGTAGATCGGCGTGAAATCGGGGCCGGTGGCGTCGAACAGCTGCTGGAAGTCGTCGATCACGAAGTAGGTCTGCTGGAAGGTATCGATGCGGTACCTGGTATTCATCACCCGCTCCAGGTCGAACCCGATGCGGTTAGGCGCCTTCGAATCGATGGAGTAGATCGATTCGCCCTTCGAGCTGACGATGCCGGCACCGTAGATGCGCAGGCCCGCGTCGGTGCGGATCAGGCCGAACTCCACCGTGTACCAGTACAGGCGCGTGAGGTTCATCAGCGCTTCCGGGCCGATGGCGTGGGCTTTCATGCCGCCCTTGCCGTAGGCCTGCATGTAATCGGCGAACACCGGATTGAGCAGCAGCGGCACATGGCCGAACAGGTCGTGGAACAGGTCCGGCTCGGACAGGTAGTCCAGCTGTTCGGGCTTGCGGATCCACCAGCTCACCGGAAAGCGACGGTTGGCCAGGTGGTCGAAGAACACCTCGTCGGGCAGCAGGCCTTCCACGGCCACGATGGTCCAGCCGGTGGCCTTGCCCAGCACCTCGTTGAGGTCGTCGAAGCGCGGGATGCCGCCTTCGCCCATGCCGAAGGCATCCAGGCCGTCGAGAAACTCCTGGCAGGCATAGGCCGGCAACAACTCGCGCTGGCGCCGGTACAGGGTGTCCCAGACCTCATGGTCGGTCTTCGTATAGCTCGCCCACGGCTGCTCCACGGTGCCGGTCGCGTAGACGGGCACGTATCCGCGGTCGGTCTGCTGATGTTCGACGCGGCGGGGGGTGTCCATGGCGGGCCTCCTTGGGGCGGTGGGACGAGTAGGGCAACAGCTTAGTCAGGATCGTGCGCAATAGGCTTGTTTTATTGCATGAAAGATCACGAGCTGTGCAATGATCGGTCGATCATGGGCAGAAAGAAGACAGAATCATGCAAGTCAGCCTCGACCGCACCGACCTGCGCATCCTCGCCGTGCTCCAGGCCAACGGCCGGATCACCAATGCCGACCTCGCCACCGAGGTGAACCTGTCGCCCTCGGCCTGCCTGCGCCGGGTACAGAAGCTGGAAGCGGACGGCGTGATCGCCGGCTATGGGGCGCGCCTGGAACCGCGTTCCCTGGGATTGGGCCTCCAGGCCTTCGTGCGCGTGCAACTGAGCCATCACGAATCCCCCGCCATCGACGCCTTCACCGACCGGGTCTCCGCCTGGGAGGAGGTCGTGTCCTGCTATGCGCTCACCGGCGACATGGACTACCTGCTGCAGGTGTACGTGGCCGACCTCGACGGATTCTCGCGTTTCCTGCTCGACCGCCTGCTCAATGCCTCGGGCGTGGCCGACGTGAATACCAGCTTCGTGCTGCGCACCGTCAAGGCGTCCACGGCCCTGCCGCTGGGCCTCGCCGCCGCCTGAGGTCCCTTAAGCGCCCGATAGACAAAAACAATCGGTATTTCCCCTAGCGGGCGAGGTCGCCCATCGTTAATCTTGTCCGCTCGATGGAAGCCGCCACTGCCAACCCAACCCCTCGCGACCGCCTGCGTCCCCTGCGTTACGTCTGGCGGGTGCCCTTGCTTTTGCTCCACGTTCTGTTCGGCATCGTGATCTGCGCCCTCATCCTGAGCTGGGCGGGCGGGGTGATGAAGAACGGCCGCGAGCCGCTGGCCCATCGCACCATCCGCATGTGGTCGACGATGCTGCTGCGCGTCTTCGGCTTCCGTAGCCGCCGCTTCGGCACCCCGTTGCCCGATCCGGTGCTCTTCGTGGCCAACCACACTTCCTGGCTCGACATCGAATTGCTGCACTCCCAGCGCGCCGCCTGCTTCGTGGCCAAGGCGGAAATCGCCAACTGGCCGCTGGTGGGCTGGATGGCCTCGCGCGGCGGCACGATCTTCCACCGCCGCGGCAACAACCACTCGCTCGCCTCGGTGATGGCGGTGATGGTGCAGCGCCTGCGCGAGGGCCGCTCGGTGGCCGTGTTCCCCGAGGGCGGCACCGGCCATAACGGCGTGCTGCGCGTGTTCCATGCGCGCATCTTCCAGGCGGCGCTCGATGCCGAAGTACCCGTGCAGCCGGTGGCCCTGCGCTTCGCGCGCCACGGCCGCCGCATCGTCGACGCGGGTTTCCGCGAGGGCGAGAGCTTCATGGGCAACTTCCTACGCCTGCTCGGCGAAGCCCCGCTCGACGTCGAGGTGCATTTCCTCGAGCCGGTGTCGATGTCGCCCGACGGCCGTCGCCGCATGGCCGAAGCCTCGCGCGAGCGCATCGCCGCCGCGCTGGAAGACGGCGCGGTCGTATGAACCTGCCGAAAGGCTCCGACTTCGTTCCCCCGTGGCCCCTGCGCAGCGGCCATGTCCAGACGATGCTCTCATCCAGCGGCGTGCGTCGCCGGCTGCTGCCCAAGCGCGCCCACAAGGTGCAGGAGAACGCCCACGAAGTGCTCATCGACGTGGGCCAGGGCGATCGCCTGAGCGGGCGCTACACGGCGCAGGCCACGGGCGCCGAATCGCGCGGCCTGGCCATCCTCTTCCACGGCTGGGAAGGCAGCGTCGATTCCACCTACGTGCTGCAGACCGGCAGCCGTCTGCTCGAAGACGGCTGGGACGTCTTCCGGCTCAACTTCCGCGATCACGGTGACAGCCACGGGCTCAACGAAGCGCTGTTCCATTCGTGCCGCATCGACGAGGTGGTGATCGCGCTGGGCGAGATATCGCGCATGTTCCCGTCGCGCGCGGTGGGTATCGCCGGGTTTTCGCTCGGGGGCAATTTCGCGTTGCGTGCGGCCATGATGGCGCCCTCGCAGAATATCGCCATCGACTACGTGATGGCGGTGTGTCCCATCATCGACCCCAGCGAGGGCCTGTTCTCCCTGGAAAGCTCGGCGCCGTGGTTCTACCGCACGTACTTCATGCAGAAGTGGCGCCGTTCGTTGCGCATGAAGCAGCAGGCGTTTCCGCAGCAGACCTATTTCGAACTGGACGAACTCAACCAGAACATGCGCGACCTCACGCGCTCGCTGGTGCTGCGCCACACCGATTTCGACTCGCTCGAGGCCTATCTCGACGGTTATTCGGTGGCGGGCGATCGCCTGATGAACCTGCACGTTCCCGCCACCATCCTCACCTCGCGCGACGATCCCGTGATCCCCGTCGCCGCCTTCGACCAGTTGCGCCTGCCTCCCAACGTGGAGCTGGACATCACGAAATACGGCGGCCACTGCGGTTTCATCCGCGATTTCAGCATGACCAGCTTTACCGACGACTACATCGCTGCCCGCTTCGACGCGATACGGCGCTGACCTGGCCTTCGCGAACGGCGGGCTAACCTGAGCCACCACCCGGGAGCCCGTCACGTGAGCCGCGCCATCGCCTTCGATCCGCCTCCGTCTTCGATGCATCGCGCCGTCGGCGACGGGATCGCCGAAAGAAGGTCACGGGCCGTTTCGCCGACGCCTGCGGGTCGGACGACGAGAACGGCGCCATCCATCGACTCTCCTCCACGAAGCAAGAAGGACATCCCCATGCGCCTCAAGAGCGACAGCATCGAACACGGCAAGCCGATCCCCGCGAACAACGCCTTCATGGAAATCGGCGGCGAGCGCATCAAGCCCGCCGGTAACGCCACCCCCCACCTGGCCTGGAACGAAGTGCCCGCCACGGCGAAGTCGTTCGCCATCGCGGTGATCGATACCGATGTGCCGTCGAAGCCCGACAACGTCAACGTCGAAGGCCGCGACGTGCCCCGCGATCTGCCGCGCGTGGAGTTCGTGCACTGGCTTATGGCCAACATCCCGGTCGAATGCCGTGAGCTGGCCGAGGGCGCCTGCGGCGAGGGCATCGTGCCGCGCGGCAAGGGCAACGGCAAGCTGAAGGATGACCTGGTCGGTCCGCCGGGCACGGTACAGGGCCTCAACGACTACACCGGCTGGTTCAAGGGCGACCCGGACATGGAAGGCCACTACCACGGCTACGACGGCCCGTGCCCGCCGTGGAACGACACGATCGCGCACCACTATCACTTCCACGTCTATGCGCTGGACGTGGAAAAGGTAGAGCTGGAAAACGGTTTCACGCTGGCCGAGTTCCGCGACGTCATCAAAGGCCACGTCATCGACGAGGCGGTGCTCACCGGCACCTATTCGCTCAACCCGAAAGTGAAGGCGTGACGGCATCGTGAAGCCCATGCTGAACGCCGCGCCGCCGGCGTTCAGCACGTTCACGCGGCATGCGCGCCGCGCGGGATTTAAATGATCCCGCGTACTAACGACGGAGACGCTGCCATGCTGCACTACGCCCTCATTTTCCTCGTGATCGCGATCATCGCGGCCGTCTTCGGTTTCGGCGGCATCGCCGGCACGGCGGCGGGTATCGCGAAGATCCTTTTCGTCATCTTCCTGATCCTGGCGATCATCTCGTTCTTCCGGGGGCGCGGCGCGCCGTGACCTGCCTGTCACCCTTTGCCCACTAACCTGACCTGCCCGATACGATGGAGACGTCCACCATGAGTAAGCCCGAGGACCGCGTTGCCAACGCCGCCACCGCCGCCGCGAACACCCTGTCGGCCGCCGAGCGCATCGAAGAGCGTGCCGAGCGCGTGAAGCAGGCCACTTCCGACGCCGTCGACCGCACCAAGGACGCCGTGGATCGCGCGGCCGACAAGGTCGAAAGCGGCCTGCACACCGCCACCGACAAGGCCGCCCACGGTGCCACGCGCGCCGCCGAAAAGGCCGAGGAAGCCAAGTTGCGCGGCAAGGAGGCCTACGACGACGCGGTCGACCGCGCCAACGACTGGCTCGACGTCGCCCGCGACTACGTGCGCGAAAAGCCGGTACAGTCCATCGCGATGGCCATTGCTGCCGGTTGGCTCGCGGGCCGGATTTTCCGTAACTGATTCGCTGGCCCGGGGGACGACGCATGCGGGAAGACGGTCCCTCGGGGCTCGGTGACGACCACGAGGCGGTGGATCCGCGACCCGGAACGGCGATGCCGTCCTGGATCGACGACGTTCGCCGCCTCGGCGTCGGCCTGAAGAACCTGTTCGGCGCCCAGCTGAAGCTGGCGCTGGCGGAGATCGGGCTCGCGCGCAGCGGCATCGTCATGATGCTGTTCATGGGGTTGGCGGCCATCGTGTTCGCCGTGGCGCTGGGATTCACGCTGCTGGCCCTGGCCGGCTGGGGCCTGGCGCAGTGGTTCGGCTCGTGGGCATGGGCGCTGACGGCGCTGGCCGGCCTTCAGTTGATCCTGCTGGTGCTGTCGATCCTGGTATTCCGCCGGGGCATGCACTGGCTTACCCTTCCCGCCACGCGTGCCGAACTCGCCACCCTGGCGAGGGAAGCGGCGAAACGGGGCAGGGCGGAAGGCGAGCGCGCCGAGGACTAGACGATGGGTATTTTCAGCAACATGGCGAAGGTCGCCGAAGCCCGGGCCAAGGTCGTCGTCGCGCGCGAGGAAACCGTGGCGCCCGCCGCGTCGCTCATCGCACGGGGTTACGAACACCCGCTCACCGTGGTGGGGCTCGCCGCCGGTTCCGGCTTTTTGCTGGGTACGGCGAAGGTCAATCCGTTGGCCGTCCCTGGCGTGAGCGGCCTGGTCGCGGGCGGCAGTGCCGACATCGTCGGCAAGCTCATTTCCATGGCCGCCGGCAGCCTGCTCGGCGACTTCGCGGGCGACGCCGCCGACGTCGCCGCCGAGTCGCCGTGACCGACGCCGCCAGTCCGCTGCCCACGCCGCTCGCGTCCACGGCGGCGCCCGGTTCGGCCGTGTCATCGCTGGTGGCGCGGCCGCGGCGCAAGGCGGGCGCGGGGCGAAGCACCCGGCGTATCTCGCGCCACCTGCGCGCGATACGCATTTCGCTCACGGGCATCATCCTGCTGGCGGTGGTCTACACCATCGCCATCGGCAAATCGTTGCTGGTGCCGTTGGTGCTGGCGGCCTTCATCGGCCTCGCGCTGAACCCGATCGTCGCCACGGCGGCGCGTTGGCGCGTGCCGCGTTGGCTGGCCGCGGTGACGCTGATGCTGCTGCTTGGCGCGGGCATCGTCAGCGCCGTGGCCACCTTGTCGCAGCCGGCGATGAACTGGTTCCACGAGGCGCCCACGGCGATGCGTTCGCTGGCGCCGAAAATCAAGCCGCTCACGCAGCAGATCGAGGCTGCCAGTCGCGCGACGCAGTCGCTGACCGGGGGCGCGGTCACGCGCGCGGCGCAGCAACCGAGCAGTCTGGCGTTCACCGCATGGGACGTCGTGTCGACGGCGCCGAAGATCGTCGCCAGCGTGCTGACCGTGGCGCTGCTGGTGTTCTTCTTCCTCGTGTATGGCGACGAAATCCTGCGCCGGGCGGTGGAGATATCGCCCACCTTCGCCTA
This sequence comes from Luteibacter aegosomatis, assembly GCF_023078455.1. Classification (GTDB taxonomy): domain Bacteria; phylum Pseudomonadota; class Gammaproteobacteria; order Xanthomonadales; family Rhodanobacteraceae; genus Luteibacter; species Luteibacter aegosomatis. The sequence continues at coordinate 99,603 of NZ_CP095740.1, forward strand.
TAAGCGGCACACGGTCAGCATCGTGCGCAGCATCCAGGTGGAGGTATCGAGCTACCTGCTGCTCACCGTCGCGATCAACGTCACCTTGGGCCTGGTCACTTCGGGCATGCTGTATTTCTACGACGTACCCGATCCCCTGCTATGGGGATGCTTCGCCACGGTGGCGAACTTCATTCCCTACGTCGGTTCGATCACCACGACGGCGGTGTTGGCCGTGGTCGGCTCGCTGCATTTCCAGCAGATCGGCACGGCCTTGCTGCCCGCCATGACCTTCGCGGGCATCACCGCCGTGGAAGGCAACATGATCACGCCGATGCTGCAGGGGCGCCGTTCGCGGCTTTCGCCCGTCGCGATCCTGCTGTGGCTGCTCGTCTGGGGCTGGCTGTGGGGCATTCCCGGCGCGCTTCTCGCGGTGCCGATGCTCACGTGCGTGAAGCTCATCACCGCGCGGCTGCGCGGGTGGACGTGGTTCGCGCATATCATTTCGCGGTAGAGCCGATGGTGTGTCATCGCTCCGTCCAGCGCCTTGCGTCCGAGCAAGCGACGCCGCTTCCTGAGCCAATTCACCAGCCGATCTTCACGCGATCCCGGTAGAAGTCGCCGTTCCCCGCCTCGCGCTCCTGCAACAACGCCGCCCACACGATGCCTTCGGCGGCCTCGGCCACCGGCCGTCCGCCGCTGCCGCCTAGCGTCGTGGCGGTCCAGCCGGGCGACACCGCGTTGATGAGGATGCCGCTGCCGGCCATTTCCTTCGCCACCACCTGCGTGTACGCATTGAGTGCGGCTTTCGACACGCGATAGGCGGGTGCCGTGTCGCAGCACATCGCCACGGTGGCGCATTCGCTGGATACGTTCACCACGCGCCCATAGCCATGGCGACGCATGAGCGGCAACGCGGCGCCGGTAAGACGCCATGCGCCGAGCAGGTTCACCTCGAGCGCGTCGCGGATCCGGTCGAGGTCGGGCCGCGCCGCGCGTGCGTCGTGGTCGAAGTAACCGCCCGCGTTGTTCACCAGGATGTCCAGGCGACCGGTGCGGCCCTCGATCTGCGCGATGGCGCTTTCCACGTCGGCGGACTTCGTCACGTCGAGCTTCAATGCGTGGGCATCGCCGCCGAGCGCGCGAACGGCCTTCAGGGCTTTCTCGTTCTTGCCCGGCTCGCGCATGCCCATGAACACGGTGATGCCGCAGGAGGCGAGCTGCTTGCTCACCTCCAGGCCGATGCCGCGATTGGCGCCGCTCACCAGCGCCACGCGCTGGTTGAGCGGCGGTTCCACCACCGTGGCGGCGGAACGGGTTTCGCGCACCGGCAGGCGATGGACCTTGGCCGGGCTCATGGCGCTTTCGCGACCTCGCTGCACGACGCGTCGCCGCAGGCTTCCCAGCCGCCACCGAGCGCCTTGTACAGCTGCACGGCACGCACGTTGATCGCCGCCTCGGCTTCGGCGAGCTGGTCTTCGGCCGAGAGCTGGGTGCGCTCGGCGTCGAGCAGTTCGAGGTAGTCGGTGCGGCCCGCGTCGTAGCGAAGCTTCGCCAGTTCCGCGGCGCGGCGGCTCTCCTTTGCCTGCACGATCAGCTTCTCCACCCGCACGCGCTGCTGGTTGAAGCCGACCAGCGAATTGTCGACGTCTTCCAGCGCGGAGAGCACGGTGCGATCGTAGTTCGCGCGGGCTTCCTCGGCACGCGCCTTGGCTCCCTTCACGCCGGAGTTCACCCGCTGCACGTTGAGGCCGGACCACGCGATGCTCGGCGCGATGGAGAACGCACGCGTGTCGGCGCCGCCGAAATCGTTGCTGCGCCCGGCGAGGAAACCGATGAAGCCGCCCAGCGAGATGTGCGGGAACCAGTCGGCCTTGGCCACGCCGATGCGCGCATTGGCGGCGGCCAGTTCACGCTCGGCCACGCGGATGTCCGGGCGGCGGGCCAGCACCGCGTCCGCACCACCGATGGCGATGCTCACGTCGATGGGCTTGAACGTGGTGGGAGACAGGTCGACGTCGAGCTCGCCCGGACGCACGCCCAACAGCACCGCGATGCGGAACTGGTCGGCCTGCGACTGCGTCTCGAGCACGGGCAGCTGCGCTTCGACGGCCGCGAGCCGGGCCTTGGCGCTGGCCAGGTCCTGCTCGGCGCCGGTACCGACCTCCACGCGCGCCGAAATCACCTTCAGCGAATCCCGCTGGTTGGCGATATCCCGCTTGGCCACGTCGATGCGCAGCTGCGTGCCGCGCAGGTCGAAGTAGTTGCGCGCGACCTCGGCGAACAACGTGACCTGCGCGTCGTGCAGCGACGCTTCGCCGGCGGCGGCATCGGCGCGCGCGGCCTCCACCTGGCGACGGATGCCGCCGAACAGGTCGAGCTCCCACGACGCGTCGAAGCCGGCCTGGTACGTCGTGACCGTGGTGCGCTGGTCGGTGAAGCCGGGTTGCTGGCCCCGGGCACGCGAGTAATCGATGCCCGTTTCGATGTCGGGAATCTGCTGCGACTTCGCCGTGCCCAGGGCGGCGCGCGCCTGGTTCAGGCGCGCCACCGCGATCTTCAGGTCGGGCGCGTTCGCCGCGGCGCGCCGGATCAGCGTATCGAGCGTCGGGTCGCCGAACTGCTTCCACCACTGGGCCTGGAAATCCACGGTGGTCTGGCGCGCCGGATCGACGCCTTGCAGCGTGACCGGCGCTTCCTTGGGCGCGTGGTAGTCCGGGCCCACGCTCGCGCAACCGGCGAGCACGAGGGCGGCGAACAGGGCGGTGCTACGGAACAGGGTTTTCATGGATCAGGACTCCCGTGCCGCGTGTTCGAGAAGACGGCGTTCGCGGCGAGCGGCGCGGCGGGCGGCCGAACGCTCGTTCATGCCACGGATCAGCACGTAGAACAGCGGGGTGAAGATGAGGCCGAAGAAGGTCACGCCGAGCATGCCCGCGAACACCGCCACGCCCATGGCATGGCGCATTTCCGCACCGGCGCCGTGCGAGGTCACCAGCGGCACCACGCCCATGATGAAGGCGAACGAGGTCATGAGGATCGGGCGCAGTCGCAGGCGGGCGGCCTCGAGCACGGCGTCGACGCGGTTCATGCCGTCGATTTCCGCCTCGCGGGCGAACTCGACGATCAGGATCGCGTTCTTGCACGCCAGGCCCACCAGCACGATCAGGCCGATCTGGGTGAAGATGTTGTTGTCGCCACCGGTGACGATCACGCCGGTGATCGCCGAGAGCAGCACCATCGGCACGATCAGGATGACGGCCAGCGGCAGGCTCAGGCTCTCGTACAGCGAGGCCAGCACCAGGAACACCAGCAGCACCGACAGCGGGAACACCAGCACCGCCGTGTTGCCGGCGAGGATCTGCTGGTAGGTCAGCTCCGTCCACTCGTAGGTCATGCCGTTGGGCAGGTTGGCCTTGACCAGTTTCTCGATCGCTTCCTGTGCCTGGCCGGTGCTGTAACCCGGTGCCGCGCCACCGTTGATCTCGGCGGTGGGGAAGCCGTTGTAATGCTGTACGCGGTCGGGGCCGTTGGTCTGGCGCACGGTGACGAACGAGCCCAGCGGCACGAGGTCGCCGTTGGCGTTGCGCGTCTTCAGGTTGGCGATGTCGGAGGGCTCGTGGCGGAACGACGGCTCCGCCGACACGTTCACCTGGTAGGTACGGCCGAAGCGGTTGAAGTCGTTCACGTAGAGCGAGCCGAGGTAGGCTTGCATCGTCTGGAACACGTCGCCCAGGTCGATGCCTTCGCTCTTGGCCTTCTCGCGATCCACGTCGGCATCGAACTGCGGCACGCTCACCTGGTAGCTGGAGAACAGGCCGAAGAGTTCCGGCGTCTTGTGGCTGGCGGCGATGATGCCCTGGGTCTGCTTGTACAGCTCCTCGAAGCCCATGTCGCCGCGATCTTCGATCTGCATGCGGAAACCGCCGATCGTGCCGAGGCCGTTGACCGGCGGCGGCGGGAAGATCGCGATGTATGCATCCTGGATGCCGGCGAACTGCTTGTTGAGGCGCGCGACGATGGCGTTGGCCGACAGGTCGGCCGCACGGCGATCCTCGAACGGCTTCAGCGTCACGAAGACGATGCCCGAGTTGGTGCTGTTGGTGAACCCGTTGATCGACAGGCCGGGGAACTGCACGGCGCTTTCCGCACCCGGATCCTTCATGGCGATGTCGCCCATCTTGCGGATCACCGCTTCGGTGCGATCGAGCGACGCCGCGTCGGGAAGCTGCGCGAAGGCCACGAGATACTGCTTGTCCTGCGGCGGCACGAAACCGGTGGGCGTCTTCATGAAGCCGAATACGCCCAGGGCGACGAGGCCGGCATAGATCACCAGCACGACGGCCGAGAAGCGAAGGATCTTCTTCACGCCGCCGACGTAGCCGTGTGCCGCGCGTTCGAACGTGCGGTTGAACGGGCGGAAGATCCAGCCGAGATAGCGTTCCATCCACAGCGTGAGCCGGTCCTTGGGCTCGTCGCGGCCCTTGAGCAGGATGGCCGACAGCGCCGGGCTGAGGGTGAGCGAATTGAACGCCGAGATCACCGTGGAGATGGCGATGGTCAGCGCGAACTGGCGATAGAACTGGCCGGTGAGGCCGCTGATGAAAGCCGCCGGCACGAACACGGCGCAGAGCACCAGCGCGGTGGCGACGATGGGGCCGGTCACTTCCTTCATGGCCTGGCGCGTGGCCAGCTTGGGTTCGAGCCCGTGCTCGATGTGTCGCTCGACGTTCTCCACCACGACGATGGCGTCGTCCACCACGATGCCGATGGCCAGCACCAGGCCGAACAGCGACAGCGCGTTGAGCGAGAAGCCCACCAGGTACATCACGGCGAACGTGCCGATCAGCGAGACCGGGACGGCCACCAGCGGGATGATCGAGGCGCGCCAGGTCTGCAGGAACAGGATCACCACCAGCACGACGAGCACGATCGCCTCGAACAGCGTATGCACCACGGCCTCGATCGAGCCGCGCACGAACACGGTCGGATCGTAGACGATGGAGTAGTCCACGCCCTGCGGGAAGTCCTTCTTCAGTTCCGCCATCTCCTTGCGCACTTCGTCGGAGATCGCGATCGCGTTCGAGCCCGGGCGCTGGAAGATGGGAATCGCGACGGCCTCCTTGTTGTTGAGCAGGCTGCGCAGCGCGTAGTTGTTCGAACCCAGTTCCACGCGGGCCACGTCACGCAGGTGCGTGACCGAGCCGGTGGGGTCGCTGCGCACGATGATGTTGAGGAAATCGTCCTCGGTGATCAGGCGGCCGCGCGTGTTGATGTTCACCTGGAAGGCGTTGTCGTTGCGTCCCGGGGGCGCGTTGAGCGCACCGGCGGCCACTTCGATGTTCTGCTCGCGGATGGCCTTCACCACGTCGCCCGTGGTGAGGTTGCGTATGGCGAGCTTTTCCGGGTTCATCCAGATGCGCATGCTGTACTCGCCCGCGCCGAACAGCTGCACGTCGCCGACGCCGTCGAGGCGGGCGAGCTGGTCCTTGATGCGCGTGCGGGCGTAGTTCGACAGGTAGAGCATGTCGTACCGGCTGTCCGGCGAGGTCAGGTGCACCACCATCGTGAGGTCGGGCGAACTCTTGGTGGTGGTCACGCCCAGGCGCTGCACTTCCTCGGGCAGGCGCGGCAGGGCCTGCGAGACGCGGTTCTGCGTCTGCACCTGCGCGTTGTCCAGGTCGGTGCCCAGGGCGAAGGTGACGGTGAGCGTCATCGTGCCGTCGCTGGTCGACTGCGAGGAGGTGTAGAGCATGCCTTCCACGCCGTTGATCTGCTCTTCGAGCGGCGTGGCGACGGTTTCGGCGATCACCTTGGGGTTGGCGCCGGGGTAGGTGGCCTTCACCACCACGGTGGGCGGCACCACTTCCGGGTATTCGCTGATCGGCAGCTTGAACACGGCGATACCGCCCGCGATCAGGAACAGCACCGACAGCACGCCCGCCAGGATCGGGCGTTCGACGAAGAATTGCGCGATTTTCATGGGAGGATCAGTCCTGGTTCTGCGCCACGCTGTCGACGCCGGCCGGACGCGAGGCCACGTTCTGGCCGGCGTTGGGCACGAGCGAGGCCATCGCGACGCGCTTTGCGTTCACCTCGACGCCCGGACGCACGTGCTGGAGGCCGTTGACCACCACCACGTCGTCGGCACCGAGACCGTCGTCGACCACGCGCAGTCCGTCCACGAGGGCGCCGGTGGACACGCGGCGATAAGCCACCTTCTTGTCCTTGCCCACCACGTAGACGTATTTGTTGCCCAGGTCGGTGCCCACCGCCTTGTCGTCGATCAGCGCGCGCGGCACGGGGTTGCCGCTGCGCAACTCGACGCGGGCGAAGAGGCCGGCGGTGAAGGCGCCATCGGCGTTGGGGAACACGGCGCGCAAGCGGATCGTGCCGGCACCGGCACGCACCTGGTTGTCGATGAAGTCGATCTTGCCGGCGTGCGGATAGCCGCTCTCGTCGGCCAGGCCCATCTGTACCTCGGGCGCGCGGCCGTTCTGGCGGCGCAGGCGGTCGAGCTTGAGGAAGGTCTGTTCGTCGACGTCGAAGTACACGTACATCGGATCGACCGTCACCACGCTGGTCAGCGTATCGCTGGGCGTCACGAGGTTGCCCGGGGTGATGCGCTGGTTGCTCACGCGGCCGTCGACGGGCGCGCGCACCTCGGTGAACGAGAGATTGAGGCGGGCGGCGTCGAGCGCGGCCTGCACCGAGGCGACCTGCGCGCGTGCGCTGGCGGCGGCGGTGTCCAGGCGATCGGCTTCTTCCTGGGACACGGCATGTTGGGCCACGAGCTTGGCGCCGCGGGCGGCGTTGGCGTCGGCGTTCTTCGCTTCGGCCTTGGCCTGCACCAGGTTCGCGGCCAGCCGATCGGCCTCGGCCTTGTACGGGCGCGGGTCGATGGTGAAGAGCAGGTCGCCCTTCTTGACCGTGGCGCCTTCATGGAAGTGCGTCGAATCGATGTAGCCGCTCACCCGGGCCTTCACGTCGATGGTGTCCACGGCCTGCACGCGGCCGGTGAACGAGGCGCTGTCGGTGACCGGGCGCAGCAGTACCTGGGCGACGGTGACCTCCGGGGCCGGCGGCGCGGCGGCGGGCTCGGCGGCGCGGGTGGGCCCGCCCGCGCTCAGCCAGATGGCCGAGGCGACGGCGACCGCGAGGGCGGAGGAACCGAACAGGATTTTCTTCTTCATGGCTGTCCTGGGTGAGTCGGTAAGGGATGGGATAAGACGTTGCGGTGCGGCAGGATGTGACCTCAACATTGGTTGAGGTCAAGCCGGACCACTTCAGGTGGCGAAATCTAGGTCTTGCTCGTCAAGCGAAAAATGGGTCTACAATCACCTCGCCTGTGACGGTCAGTCACGAATTCGAAGATTCCGAGGTCGACGATGGAAGATTTTTCGGCGATAAGCGTTTTCGTACGGGTGGTCGAAGCCAAGAGTTTTTCCGCTGCGGCGCAGCATCTCGAGATGACCCCCTCGGGCGTCAGCCGCGCCATTTCCCGCCTGGAGGAGAGCCTCGGCGCGCGGCTGTTCTTTCGCTCCACGCGATCCTTGCGGTTGACCGACGATGGCTCCGCGTTCTATGCGCGTTGCAAGGAGATCCTTGCCGATCTCACCGAGGCCACCGAGGCGCTGGGCTACGCCCGCACCAAGCCGGCGGGCAAGTTGCGGGTAGCGGCCTCATCGGCCGTGGGGCGCTCCGCGATCATCCCCAACCTCGTCGAGTTCGAGCGGCGTTACCCCGACATCCGGCTCGAATTGACCATGTGCGATTACCCCTTCGACTTGAACGAAGAGGGTTTCGACTGCGCCATCCGCATGGGCGAGCTGGCCGATTCCAGCCTCATCGCGCGCAAGATCGGCCATTTCAGCAACGTGCTGTGCGCCGCGCCGGCCTACCTCCAGCGCCACGGCACGCCGGGCAGCATCGACGACCTCAAGACCCACCGCACGATCAACTTCGTCTATCCCACCACCGGCAAGCCCTATCAGTGGCAGTTCGACACGCCGGGCGGTCGCGTGGCGGTGGACGTCGACGCGCACATGCTGATCAACGACGGCGAGTCGGTGATCCAGGCGGCCGTGGCCGGCCTGGGCATCATCCAGACTCCGCATTGCCTCGCCGCCAACGCGCTGGCGAAGGGCCAGTTGGAGATCGTCATGCCCGACACGATCTCGACCGGTTCCAACCTGTGGATCGTCTATCCGCAGAAGCGGCACCTCTCGGCGCGCGTGCAGGCCTTCATCGAGTGGACCAGCGAGCTGTTCCAGCGCACCAGCGACCCGCAGTGCCGGATCATGGCGCAGCAGGAAGCCGAGTTGCGCCTGCGCCGGCAGCAGCTCCTGGAGCAGCAGGCCGAGGAGATCGCGGCGGTCGCCTGATCGTTCGTCGCGCCGGCGTACGCAGGCGCGACGACCCGGCTCAGCCGCCGGCCGGCAGGAACAACAGCAGCGCGACGCCCAACGCGATGCGATAGATCGCGAACGGCGTGAAGCGATGCGAGCGGATGTAGCCGAGCAGCCACTTCACCGCGGCGAACGCGACGAGGGTGGACACCACGAAGGCCACGGCGAGCCCGGTCCAGTCCTCGCCCGCGGCACCGCCGTGGCTGAAGGTCTTCAGCAGCTCGTACCCGGTGGCCGCGTACATGGTGGGAATGCCCACGAGGAAGGCGAATTCCGTGGCCGCCGCGCGGTTGTTGGTGCCGGCGAGCATGGCGACGAAGATCGTGGATGCCGACCGCGAGGTACCCGGGAAAATGCCCGCCACCATCTGCGCGAGGCCGACGAGGATCGCCACGCGCCAGGTGACGGCGGTGCGTTCGGGATGCTTCGCGGCGAGTTTTTCGGCAGCCATCATCCATACGCCGCCGATGATCAGCGCCCAGGCGATCGGGGTGATCGTCTCGGGCAGCTTGAAGCCGAGCTTGGTCGCGATCAGGCCGAGCACCGCGGTGATGAGGAAGGCCACGGCCAGCTTGGCGACGTAGTCGCGCGTCTCCGGGCGGCGCCAGTTCAGCACGAAGCTCCACAGCGTGCGCCAGTAGATGAAGGTGACGGCCAGGATCGCGCCGGCCTGGATCGCGACGTTGAACAGATCGGATCGCGCGCCGAGCCAGCGCTCGGCGATGAGCAGGTGGCCGGTACTGGAAATGGGGAGGAACTCGGTGATGCCCTCGACGATGCCGAGCAGGATGGCGCTGATGAAGTCGTTCACGTGACGGGCTTTTCTTCGTGGGGGGACGGCGCCATAGCTTAGCGGCTTGCCATCACATCGTGCCCACGCGGTGCCTGTAACTGTGGACGGTGCCCGTTCGCAAGAATTCGCATACGGACCCGTCATGGTGTCGAACCCTTTCCGGACCCGCCGCTCGAGCGGCGGTCCATGCATCGTCGTCGTCGCGGCCGCGCTCTCGCTCGCCGCTTGCGCGCCCCCCGTGCGGCCGCCTGCCTTCGTGCCCCGCGAGGAGGTGCCGCTGGCCGGCCTTCCCACGGGGCAGGCCGGCTGGCCACCGGCCGAATGGTGGCGCCGCTACGGCGACGGCCAGCTCGACCGCGTGATCGCACTCGCCATGCGCGGGTCGCCGGACATGGAACAGGCCGAGGCCCGCTATCGCGCCGCGTTGCGCGCGGTGGATTCGGCGAAGGCCGAGCTCAACCCGCAGGTGCGCGGCTTGCTGAGCGGCAACCACGGCTACAACGATGTCACGCTGCGCGGACAGGCGCCCGGCGCCACCGGCAGTGCCCAGGGATTCCAGCTCAGCCCGGGCAGCAGCTGGAGCAACAGCGGTGCCGCCGGCGCGTTGGCGACGTGGGACCTCGATCTGTGGGGCAAGCAAAAGGATGCCGTGGCCGCCGCCGTGGGACAGGCGCGCGCCGCCGAGGCCGAGCGCGCGTCGGCGGCGACGTCGTTGCAGTACAACGTCGTCAACACCTACTTCGACTGGTAGGCCCAGCAGGCTCGCCTCGCCGTGGCGCGGCATGCGGTGCGCAGCGCGGAGGAGTACCGGGAGCTGGTGCAGTTACGCGTGCACGGCGGCCTGGACGATCCCACCGCGCTCGACCAGGCCGACGGTCAACTCGCCCAGCAACGTGGCGGCGTCGCCCAGCTCGAAGGCGCGGCGCGACTCGACCTGGTGCAGCTCGCCGCCCTGGCGGGCGTCTCGCTCGAGGAACTGGGCGACCTCGTGCCTCGGCCGTTGCCCGCGGCCGACACCGATCTTCCGCCCGATGCACGCCTGGGCCTCATCGCGCGTCGTCCCGACATCGCGGCGGCGCGCTGGCAGATCGAGGCGTCGGCGAAAAACATCGACCAGGCGCGCAAGGCCTATTACCCCGATGTCAGCCTGACCGCGCTGGGTGCCTACCTGCGCACGTATCCGGACCTTGGCTCGGGCACGCGTACCGAATTGACGCTGGGAGGGATAGGCCCCTCCATCCAGTTGCCGATCTTCAGCGGCGGCCGCCTGCGCGCGCAGTACGAAGGCGCGCAGGCGCAACTGGACACCGCGGTGGCCCAATACGACGGCGCCGTGGTCCAGGCGGCGGGTGAGGTCGCGCAGGGCGTGGAAACCCTGCGCATGCTCGACGCGCGCGGCGTACAGCAGGATCGACAGCTCGAAGCCGCGCGTGCACAGCAGCGCCGGGCCGGCGATCGCCGCTCCAAAGGCCTCATCGACGACCGCGACTGGCTGCGCGCCGACATGCAGGTGGACCAGCAACGCGACGCGCGCCTGCAGATCGACAGCCAGACGCTGTCGGCCAACCTTTCCCTGATCCACGCACTGGGCGGCGGCTACCGCGCCGACGACCTGCCCGATCTTCCGGCCGTGGCGGCCGGCAAGGAATCCACGCGATGACCACCGAGAACGACGAACCGCGCGACGAAGGCGCGAACGCACCGCTACCCTACAAGTACCGTTACAAGTACCTGCACAAGTACGGCGACGAGAGCGATCCCGAGCGCGAGGGGAAAGACGGCGACGAGGACGACGAGAAAGACGACGGCGAAGACGGCGACAAGAAAGACGACAAGAAGAAAGACGACGAAAAGCAGGACGGCGACAAGAAAGAGGACAAGGACGATCCGAAAGCCAAGCGCAAGAAGATCATCGTCCTGTCCATCATCGCCGCCGTCTTCCTGCTTGCCGGCCTTACCTGGCTTCTGCTCTACATCTTCGTGTTCACCCAGCGCGAGAAGACCGACGATGCCTACGTCAAGGGCGACATGGTGACGATCTCGTCGCGTGTGGCCGGCACCGTCGTCGAAGTGGCCGTGGAGGAAACCGAGCGCGTGCACGCGGGACAGGTGCTGGTGCGCCTGGACCCGGTCGACGCGAAGGTCGCCCTGATGAACGCCGAGGGCCAGCTCGCGCAAGCCGTGCGCGAGGCACAGGCGCGCCAGCAGCAAGCCAACCAGGCCGACGCCGCCATTCCGCAGCGTCGCGCGCAGTACGAACAGGCCCGCGACGAATATAACCGTCGCCACCCGCTGCTCGAGCGCCGCGCGGTCTCGGCCGAGGAAGTGGACACCGGCAAACGCCAGATGCAGCAGGCGTATGCCGCATTGCAGGCGGCCGAACGCGAAGCCGCCGCCGCGCACGCGCAGGTGGACGGTACGTCGGTGGAAAACTTCCCCGCCGTGATCCAGGCCCGCTCGCAATTCCGCAACGCATGGGTGAACAGCGGACGCAATGCCATCGTCTCGCCCATCGAAGGCTACGCCGCGCGGCGCCAGGTGCAGGTGGGCCAGCGCATCCAGCCGGGACAGGACCTGCTGACCGTGGTGCCGTTGCAGGATCTCTGGGTGGACGCCAACTTCAAGGAGACGCAACTGGAGCACATCCGCATCGGCCAGCCGGTGGAAATCACGACGGACATGTACTCCGACTTCGAATACCACGGCAAGGTCGTGGGCCTGAACGCGGGCACGGGAAGCGCCTTCTCGCTCCTCCCGGCCGAGAACGCCACCGGCAACTGGATCAAGGTGGTGCAGCGATTGCCCGTGCGCGTGGCGATCGATGCGGAGGATCTGCGCAAGCACCCGCTGCGGGTGGGCCTGTCCACCTACGTCACCGTCGACACCCATGACCGCGACGGCAAGGTGCTGGCGGAAACCCCGCGCACCAAACCGCTGGCGAGCACCAACGTCTACGAGCAGGAAATGAGCGAGGCCGACCAGCGCGCGCAGGAGATCATCCGCGAGAACACGGTCGCCGTGCCCACCCCGGTTCCGGCCAAGCGCGGCTGACGCATGGCCGGCGCGAAAGGCCAGGGCGGTACGCCGCCGCCGATGCATGGCGGGCAGCTCGCGCTGCTCACGGCCGGCGTGGCGTTGGCGACGTTCATGGAAGTGCTCGACATTTCCATCGTCAACGTCTCCGTGCGCACGATCGCCGGCAACCTCGGTGTCAGCAGCAACGAAGGCACCATGGCGATCAGTGCGTATTCGATGGCGAGCGCCGTGATGCAGCCGCTGACGGGCTGGGTGGCGAAGCGATTCGGCGAGGTGCGCACCTTCAGCGTATCGGTGCTGCTGTTCGTGATCTTCTCGGCGATGTGCGGACTGTCGCAAAGCATGCCGATGCTGATCGTGTTCCGTCTCCTGCAAGGCGCGGTGTCGGGGCCCATGGTGCCGCTTTCGCAGACGTTGCTGCTCAACAACTACCCGCCCGCGCGCCGGCCCATCGCGCTGGCGCTATGGGCGATGACGGTCGTCGTGGCGCCGGTGTTCGGTCCGATTCTCGGCGGTTGGATCACCGACAACTACCACTGGTCGTGGATCTTCTTCATCAACATTCCCGTCGGCCTGTTCGCGCTCATCATCACCCTCACCCTCCTGCGCGGCCGCGAATCGAAAGTGGTGAAGATCCCGGTGGATGCGGTCGGCCTGTTCCTGCTGGCGGTCGGCGTGGGCTGCCTGCAATTCATGCTCGACAACGGCAACGACGACGACTGGTTCAGCTCCAAGCTCATCACGGTGCTGGCGATCGTCTCGTTGGTGTGCCTCACCTTCCTCGTGGCCTGGGAGCTGATGCACAAGAACCCGGTGGTGGAGCTGCGCCTGCTGGGCAAACGCAACTTCCTCGTCGGCGTGCTGTGCCTGTCGTTGGGCATGTTCGCCTTCTTCGGCGGCACGGTGGTGATGCCGCAATGGGTGCAGGAGGTGCTCGGCTACAACGCCACGTGGGCCGGCTTCGTGGTCGCGCCCATCGGTTTGCTGGCGATCTTCATGTCGCCGCTGGTGGGCGCGTTCCAGAGCCGCTTCGACCTGCGCGTGCTCAACACGGTGGGCTTCGCGATCTTCGCCGCGGCGTCGTTCTGGATGTCCACGCTGAGCACGAACGCCCCGTACCACGAACTGGCGGAGCCGCGCTTCATGATGGGCGCGGGCGTGGCGTTGTTCTTCGTGCCGGTGAACCAGATCATCCTCTCGGGCATTCCCGACGAGCAGGTGGCGAGCGCATCGGGCCTGTCGAACTTCTTCCGAACCCTGGCGGGCAGCATCGCCACGGCGGTGAGCACCACGATGTATTCGCACCGCACGACGTTCCACCATGCGGTACTCACCGAGCACGTCGTATCCGGCGATCGCACGACCATGGAATACCTCGACCGGTTCCAGGCGGGCGGCATCCAGGGCCCGGTGGCCAACGCCGCCTTGAATCGCATCGTGGACATGCAGGCGGCGACGTTGGCGGTGAACGACGTGTTCTGGATCTTCGGCTTGATGTTCGGCTTGGCGATGATCGTCATCTGGTTCGCCAAGCCGCCGTTCGCATCGGGTGGGGTGGGGCACTGAAAAGCCGGGTGCCCACGGCGCGGTACGTGCGTGTCGCAAAAACCCTTACGACCGGGGCGAGAAGTCCAGCGTCTCGGTCAGGTCGCCCGGTGCGGGCCCGCCCGCTGCGATCATGGCTTCCTCGCGCATCGTCAATCCCGGCAGCTTTTCCAGCTTGAACCGCCGCGTGAGGAAACGCGCGATGGAACCGGTGTCGTACACCGTGTGTTCCACGTGCCCCTTTTTCGCGAACGGCGATACCACCAGCGCCGGGATGCGCGTGCCCGGCCCCCAGCGATCGCCCTTGGGCGGCGCCACGTGGTCCCACCAGCCGCCGTTCTCGTCGAAGGTGACGATCACGAGCATGTTCTTCCACTGCTTGCTCTTGCGCAGTTCGTGCACGATGGCGCCGATGTGGCGGTCGCCGGCTTCCACGTCGGAATAGCCGGCGTGCATGTTGAGATCGCCCTGCGGCTTGTAGAAGGTGACCGTGGGCAGCTTGCCCGCGACCACGTCGGCGAGGAAACGATTCGTTTTCGCCGTTTCCCCCAGGCCGCCGTCACGCAGGCGGTGCTTGCGCGCCTCGGTGCCCGGCGCGAGATCCTCGAAATAATTCAATGGCTGGTGGTGGGCCTGGAAGTTGGGCGTGGACGGAAAGCTGCCGTCGTCGCTGTCGCCATGGCCGTCGAGCGCGGCCTGGAAGCCGCCGGCATACCAGGCCCAGTCCACGTTCTTCGCGGAGAGCATGTCGCCGATGTGCTTGTGCTTCTGCGGCACGAGGTTGTTCGGGCTGCTCATGTCGGCCAGCAGGGGATTCTTGCGGTCGACGTTGAAGCCCGGCGAATACGGAGGGCCCATCGTACCCACCGCGAAGAAATCCGGCGTGAGCGTGGCGTGGTGGGCGAACTTCGGCTTGCCCTGCATCGCGCTGGACGGGGATTCGTCGGACAGCTTCAGACGGGGATCGTCCGCCTTGCCGCTCCGGGTCACGGCGATGCTGAACTGCGCCGGGCCCTTGTCGGCATCCGGATAGATCGGCGGCTGCGCGGCCACGAGGTACTGGTGGTTGAGGAACGAGCCGCCGAAGGCGCCCATGAAAAAGTTGTCGCAGAGCGTGAACTGCTCGGCCAAGCGCCACAGGCGCAGGTGCACCGGCGCCTCGGCGTAGTGGCCCATTACCAACGCGCCGCTGTCGCCCCAGGCGACGAAGCCGTCGTTCTTGCCGCCGTTGATCTGCGCCTGGTTGTTGTAGAAGGCGTGCACGAGGTCGCGCGTGATCACGCCGTGCGGCAGCGGCGTGCCGTCGGGCATGCGCAGCGCCCACGGCGCGTTGGGAAGGCCCGTCAGGTCCTTCTCGGCCACCTTGTAAGTGCGGTGCGCCACGGTCTGTTCGTGCGGCACCATGCCGCCCCAGATGGGAGGCAGCGTATCGAAGGGCTTGCCGTCGCGGTCGATCTGCCTCGTGCGCTCCGGCGGCAGCGAGGACAGCGGTTCCTTCACCCCGGGAAAGTCGCCGAACAGGTTATTGAAGCTGCGGTTCTCGGCGTAGATCACCACCACGTGGTCGATGTGCTTCTCGAGGAGGGCATCGAGTTCGGCCCCGGCCGGAGCGGTGGATGCCGCTTTGCCCGCGGCGCCGGCCACCTCGTTCACGCCACCCAGCGCGAGCAGCGCGCCGGTGGAGGCCATGCCGCCCAGCAGGCGGCGGCGCCCGGCGTCGGGCGTGTCGTCTTCGTGTTTTTTCGTCATCGGTCGAAACTTGGGGAGGGGTAGCGGCCGTCGGTCGCCGGAAGATATACGGACGACACAAAAACCATGTCGGGCGGATGGCGTCAACCCTTTCCGATTGGTGCATAACGCGCCGAGTTGCACCGGAATGGTGCAATTCGGCATTCCGTCCAGGGCCGGTCTATGATGCCTGGGCTCGCCCAGGGCGCCCCGTCGATGGCGGAGCCGCTGGCACAGCGATTGCTATAAGCATTCCGCCCCATACCCAATTCGAGGTCCGTATGTCCGCCGCTTCCAAAGTGCTGAACCTCATCCAGGAAGAGAACATCGAGTTCGTCGACCTGCGCTTCGCCGACATGCTCGGCAAGCACCACCACGTCACCTTCCCCGCCCACGCCATCGACGAGGGGACGTTCGAGGACGGCAAGATGTTCGACGGCTCGTCGATCCCCGGCTGGAAGGGCATCAACGAATCGGACATGGTGCTCCTGCCCGACGCGGAGACGGCGCACCTGGATCCGTTCAGCGCCCACAAGCAGCTGATCCTTCATTGCGACGTGCTCGAGCCGAGCACCATGCAGGCCTACGGCCGTGACCCGCGCTCGATCGCCAAGCGCGCCGAGGCCTTCCTGAAGTCCACCGGCATCGCCGACACGGCGTTCTTCGGTCCGGAACCCGAGTTCTTCATCTTCGACTCGATCCGCTGGCAGAACGACATGGGCCGCGTGTTCTACGAGATCAACTCCGAAGAGGCCGCCTGGTCGTCGCGCTACAAGTACGACGGCACCAACACCGGCCATCGCCCGGGCGTGAAGGGCGGCTACTTCCCGGTGAGCCCGGTGGACAGCCTGGGCGACCTGCGCGCCGACATGTGCAAGGTGCTCGAGTCGCTGGGCCAGGTGGTGGAAGTGCACCACCACGAAGTGGCCAACGCCGGCCAGTGCGAGATCGGCACGCGCTTCAACACCCTGGTGAAGAAGGCCGACGAACTGATGACGATGAAGTACGTCATCAAGAACGTGGCCCACCAGGCCGGCAAGACCGTCACCTTCATGCCCAAGCCGATCGTCGGCGACAACGGCTCGGGCATGCACGTGCACCAGTCGCTGTCGAAGAACGGCGAGAACCTCTTCGCGGGCGACCTCTACGGCGGCCTGTCGCAGACGGCGCTGTGGTACATCGGCGGCATCTTCAAGCACGCCAAGGCCATCAACGCCTTCGCCAACTCCACCACCAACAGCTACAAGCGCCTGGTGCCGGGTTTCGAAGCGCCGGTGATGCTCGCCTATTCGGCGCGCAACCGTTCGGCGTCGTGCCGCATCCCGTACGTGTCCAGCCCGAAGGGCCGCCGCATCGAAATCCGCTTCCCGGATCCGATGCAGTCGGGCTATCTCACCTTCACGGTGCTCATGATGGCCGGTCTCGACGGCATCCTGAACAAGATCGACCCGGGTGCGCCGGCCGACAAGGATCTCTACGACCTGCCGCCGGAAGAAGAGAAGAACATCCCGCAGGTCTGCGCCAGCCTCGACGAGGCGCTGAGCGCGCTCGACAAGGATCGCGAGTTCCTGAAGGCCGGCGGCGTGTTCACCGACGACTTCATCGACGGTTACATCGCGCTGAAGATGCAGGAAGTCACGCGTTACCGCGCGAGCACCCACCCGCTCGAGTTCCAGATGTACTACGCGATCTGATCGCCTTCCCCGGAATGGGAAGAAAAGGGGGGCGCTTCGGCGCCCCCCCTTTTTTTAGCCCGCGGCGGTCGCCGGGATTCGGCTAGCGTTTTTGCCAGGACGCGCCTGCCTACTGCATATGCCATCCGTGGCTCACGAGCAACGATTGCCCGGTGAGCGCGTTCGATCCGAAGCCGGCGAGGAAGAGCGCGGTGTCGGCGATGTCCTGGAGCGTGGTGAATTCCGCATCGACCGTGTCGCGCAGCATCACGTCGCGCACGACCTCCGCTTCGGAGATGCCCAGTTCCCTGGCCTGCTCGGGAATCTGCTTTTCCACCAGCGGCGTGCGCACGAAGCCGGGGCAGATGACGTTCGCGCGGATGCGATGCTCCGCGCCTTCCTTCGCGACGACGCGCGCGAGGCCGAGCAACCCGTGTTTCGCGGCGACGTACGGTGCCTTGAATTTCGATGCGACGTGCGAATGCGCCGAGCCCATGAGGATGATCGATCCGCCGCGACCCGCGGCTATCATCTGGCGCATCGCCGCGCGCGAGGTGAGGAACGCGCCGTCCATGTGGATGGCCAGCATGCGCTTCCAGTCGGCGAAGGAGAGATCGACCAGCGGCGAGATGATCTGTATGCCCGCGTTGCTCACCAGGATGTCGACGGGGCCCCGTTCGCGCTCGACGCGCGCGAAGCCCTCGTCCACGTGGGATTCGTCGGCGACGTCCATGGCGATGCCCATCGCGCCGTCGCCCAGGGCGTTCGCGGTGTCGCGGGCCTTGTCCGCGGCGATGTCCGCGACGACGACCGTCGCGCCGGCGTTGGCGTAGGCCTCGGCGATGGCGCGGCCGATGCCGCTGGCCGCGCCGGTAACGAGGGCGATCTTGCCTCTGAGGTCGTGCATGGTGGACTCCGATGAGGAAAACCCCTCATACGGTAGCGCGAAGACCGTCCGCTCGCGCCTGCGGCAACGTGCCCGCTTCAGCCCTCGGCTTCGAGTACGAAGGAGGCGGCTTCGCCCTGCGCGGACGACCCCGCGATCCATACGTCGAATCGGCCCGGCTCGGCCTCGAACGTGCGCCCATCCACGTGCGTGAAGGCCAGGTCCGCGCGCGTGAGCTCGAACACCACTTCCTCGGCGGCGCCCGGCGCGAGCAGGATCTTGCGGAACGCCTTCAGTTCGCGCACCGGCCGCACGCGGCTGGCGACGCGGTCGTGCACGTAGAGCTGCACCGTTTCTTCGCCGGCCACCGCGCCGGTGTTCATCACCGTGGCGCTGACCACGATGGTCTCGTCCCATTGCACGCTCGCCTTCACCGACGGTGCCGTGTAGGCGAACGTGGTGTAGCTCAGGCCATGGCCGAAGGGATACAGCGCCTCGAAGGTCACCTCGCGATAGCGCGACTTGAACGCCGGCGGTTGGTCGGCCAATTCGGGTCGGCCCGTGCGCGGATGGTTGTAGAAGAACGGCTGCTGGCCAGGATCCTGCGGGAAGCTCACCGGCAGGCGCGCGGAAGGGTTGTAGTCGCCGAAGACGACGTCGGCGATGGCCGGCCCGGTCTGCGTGCCGAGGAACCAGGTGACGAGGATGGCGTTGGCCTCGCGAACGGCGCCCTGGAGCGCCAGCGCGCGCCCGTTCTTCAACAGCACCACCACCGGGGTGCCCGTGGCGATCACGGCCTCGGCCAGCGCCTGCTGCGCGGCGGGCACCACGATCTGCGTGCGCGCCTGCGCTTCGCCGGAATAGGTCTGCGGTTCGCCGATGGCCAGCAAGACCACCTCGGCGCGGCGTGCCGCGGCCACCGCGGCGTCGATGCCACCTTCCAGCGGGGCTTCGATGCCCGAGCCGTCCACCACCTCGAGGGAAGCGTCGCCGCCAAGCGCGTCACGGATGCCCGCTTCGATGTCGACGTAACGGGTCTTGTCGCCGAACAGCGTCCAGCAACCCTCGATATTGTCGCGGTCGCGCGCGAACGGCCCGATCAACGCGATGCGCGCACGCTTGCGCAACGGCAGCGTGCCGTCGTTCTTCAGCATAACGATGGAGCGGCGCGCGGCATCGCGGGCCAATGCCGTGTGCGCGGGAAGGGTGGATACGTCGGCTTCGGCCTGGGGATCGAGCGATCGGTAGGGATCGTCGAGCAGGCCGATGGCCTGCTTCACGCAAAGCACCCGGCGCACGCCCTCGTCGAGCACATCCATGGGCACGTCGCCCTTTTCCACGAGATCGGCCAGGTGCGCGCCGTAGAACCCGCTTTGCATGCTCATGTCCACGCCGGCGACGAAGGCCAGCCGCGTCGCGTCGCGTTCGTCTTCGGCGAAGCCGTGCGCGATGAGTTCCATGTCCGCGGTGTAATCGGAGACGACGAAGCCGCGGAAGCCCCACTCGTCACGCAGGATGCCGGTCATCAGTTCGCGGCTGGCCGAGGCCGGCACGCCGTTGATGTCGTTGAAGGCGCTCATGACCGTCAACGCGCCCGCGTCGATGGCGGCCTTGAACGGCGGCAGGTGCACGTCGCGCAACGTCTGCGGGGAGATGTCCACCGTGTTGTATTCCATGCCGCCGGCCACCGCGCCGTAAGCCGCGAAATGCTTCGGCGTGGCCAGCAGGGAGTCGCGCGCGGTGAGGTCGTCGCCCTGGAAACCGCGTACGCGCGCCGCGGCGAACGCGGCGCCCAACACTACGTCTTCACCGGCGCCTTCGGCGACGCGGCCCCACCGCTGGTCGCGGGCGATGTCCATGGCCGGAGCGAAGGTCCAATGCACGCCTGCGGCCGTCGCCTCCACGGCCGTGGCCCGCGCCGTGCGTTCGGCAAGGCCAGGCTCGAAGCTGGCCGCCTCGCCCAGCGGGATCGGAAACACGGTGCGCATGCCGTGGATCACGTCGGAGCCGAACAGCAACGGGATGCCGAGCCGGCTCTCTTCCACCGCCACGCGTTGCGCTTCGCGGCCCTCCGCCGCACCGACGCCGTTGAACAGGGCGCCGACCTTGCCCGCGCGGATCTGGTCGAGCACTTCGGCCGCACCGCGCGCGTTCACCTCGGGATTGATGTCGGGGGCGAAGGGGCGAACGGCATCGGCGAACACACCGAGCTGGCCGACCTTCTCCTCGAGGGTCATGCGGTCGATCAGGGCTTCGATGCGGGGATGTCGGGTCATGGCGGTCATGTGGGGACGTCAAGGAGGGCCAGCAGCGGGGTAGCATACCGGCACCGACACGGGGAGTGGGCACGTAAATGGCGTTACTCGTAAACGATTACGTCGTTGTGCGCCATGGCCTTCACGGTGATGAACGCCTTAGAGGGCGGCTTGCTCCACCACGGAGACCACGGTTCTCCACATGTCGCAATCGCCGTCGCTGAGCATGTCGACGAGGTAAGCCACCAACGCGATGCTGGCGAAACCCTTGCGCATGGCTCCCACCGCCGTTCCCACCGCGGCCGCCTTGCGTCCGAGGAAGCGCCCGGCGCGTTCCAGGAAGCCGAGGCGCCGGGCAATGCGATGCACCTCACGGGCCACCTGCGGTTCGACGTTGAGGGCTTCCTCGCGGATCAGGTCGCCCAAGGCGTCCACGCGGCCGGTGAAATAGGGCCCCACGCCCGTGGTGAAAAGCACCCAGTCGCGGGCCTGGGCTTGCGCGAGGGTCATGATCTCGCTGGGATCTTCCTCGAAGTCGATGAACCCCACGCCCCGTTCGCCCACCGTGATGTTGCGGGCGAAGGCCTGTCCGAGGTAGCCGCCATGGCGGTGAAGTTCGCCGATGGCCTGCGCCGTCTGCCTGATGAGAATGTCCGCGTCGTTGGCGCTCTTCAGGCGTTTGAGTCGATGCGCGAGCGTCGGTCCCATGTCGCTGAGGATGAGGCTGCGCGGACCCTCGCCGAGCACGCGTGGCACGGGAGCGCCGCGCGCGCGTAGGGCCTCGATGCGGCGCAGCTCGATTTCCTTGGCTTTCTCGCCGGTATGCCGTGGCGGGGAGCGCAGCGCGGCAAGGTCGAGACGTGCCGCCAGGCCATTCCATAAACGAACCACGGCCGGACGGATCAAGCTGTCGGGGTCGTAGCGCTTCAGCCAGGCGACGCGGCCGCCCAACGAAAATTTTTGAACCATGGGGAGAATCTCCATACACGCCGGGCCGCGTCGCATGGATGCCTGCGCGACCCGAAAAAACACCGCGACGTTCCCAGGGCCGCGTTCCATCCCCTTAAGCTTATTATAAGCTTAGTTTTTGCTTAATAAAAAACGTTTTGGCCACGAGGCAAATACTCGTAAGGAATTCGTTAAGGCCTAACGCATCGTCAAGCGTTTCCGGCAAACGCGCCATACCTTCCTTGCCTTCTCCGTGCATACACGACAATCGTCCCATGCGGGCGCGGCATCCTGAAAAGCGGCGCCCTGGCCCCCAATAGCGAGGTCGAACCGTGTCCGCGGAGTCAAGCAGCGCGATCGTCCAGATGCGCGGCATCGGCAAGGTGTTTCGCGCCGGCGCCATGGAAAACCACGTACTCACGGATATTCATCTGGATATCCGTTCCGGTGAATTCATTTCCATCGCCGGTCCATCGGGATGCGGGAAAACCACGCTGCTATCCCTCATGGGGCTTCTCGATACGCCAAGCCACGGCGAGCTTCGCGTGGCAGGCCACTCGGCGGCCGAGCTGGGGCGCAAGGAACGGGCGATGCTGCGCAACCGGCTCATCGGCTTCGTGTTCCAGTCGTTCAACCTCATCGGGGAACTCACCGTGGCCGAGAACGTGGCCTTGCCGCTCAGCTTTCGCGAGGGGTTGCCGCGAAGCGAGCGGGCCGAGAGGGTGGCGGATGCCCTGGCCAGCGTAGGCATGGCGCATCGCAGGGACCATTACCCCGCGCAACTGTCCGGCGGCCAGCAGCAACGGGTGGCGGTGGCGCGTGCACTCGTCGGCGACCCGGCCATCCTCCTGGCCGACGAGCCGACGGGCAATCTCGACCTGCGCAACGGCGAAATCGTCATGGCGTTGCTCAGCCGCCTGCACGGATCAGGCCGCACCATCTGCATGGTGACCCATGACGAGCGTTTCGGATTCGTCGCCGACCGTCTCATTCGCCTGCTCGACGGCCAGGTAGTGGACGAAAGCACCTACCAGCAACTCCAGCACGAGGCGGAATGCGGTCTCGACGCGCGACGCGCGATGGAATCGTTCCGGTGAACGACACAGCGCGCAGACTCTTCCGCACGTGGTGGGGCGCGATACGCCGCCCCGGTTTTCTCCTGCTCACCTCTCTGAACCTCGCGCTCGGCGTGGCGGCGACGGTGGGGGCCTTCACGCTGGTGGACAGCCTGATCCTGCATCCGCTGCCGTTTCCCGATCGCGATCGGGTCGTGCTGTATGGCGAACGGGCTCCCGACGGACCGGTCCGATATGCGTCGCCGATGCTCTATCAGGACGTGGGGCTGCCCGACACGATCGAATCGCGGGGCATCGCGCGCATGCCCGAATCGACCAACGTAAGCGCGAACGGCATCGTGTTCCTGACGACGGCGCAACGGATGGATGCGGGATTCTTGCCTACCCTGGGAGTCCGGCCGGCGATGGGACAAGGGTTGTCGGGAAAGGCCGACGAAGCGTTGCTCTCGCATGATTTCTGGGTTCGCCGGTGGCATGCGGACCCGGATGCCATCGGCAAGACACTGACGATCAACGGCCGGTCCACGACGATCCGCGGCATTCTTCCGGCGGATTACCGGCTGTTTACCGACGTCGACCTGCTCCTTCCGCTGGACCTGTCCCGGCACGCCGGCGACAACGCGGCGAACATGAATGCGGTGGCCCGGCTCAAGCCCGGCGTGGATGCCGCGGCCTTTTCCCGTGAGGTAGTGGACATCACGCGGGCTCACGCGGCCACGCTTCGGATCGGACCGGAGCGGTTGGCCTTCCACGGCGCCACGCCCCTCGATGCCCAGATCACGGGGGAGGCCAGGCCTTCGCTATGGATGTTTTTCGCCTGCTCCCTCGCGGTGCTGTCCATTGCCGGGCTCAATTTGTCGAACCTGCTGCTGGTGCGCGCCGTGGCGCGTTCGCGCGAGGTGGCCACGCTCATCGCACTGGGAGCGCACGGATGGCGGTCGTGGATTTCCGCCATCGGCGAAGCATCGTTGATCGGGCTTCTCGCGACGTTGGTGGGAATCCCCCTGGGCGGCATCGTGGCCGACGTGTTCAGCGGCTTTCTTCCCGACGAATGGATGATCTCTCCGCGTGCGATACGGTTCGATTGGCATGACCGGCTGTTCGGCGTCGCGATCGCCGCGCTCACGCTGGGTATCGCGTTCGTCGCAGGATCGCTGCACGAGAGATCCGAGGCGCTGCTCCACGACCACGTCTCCGCCGGGCGCGGATTCGTCGGCGGCCCGGCAGGGCGGCGGGCGCGTTGGGGAACGAACGTATTGCAGACGGCGCTTGCGGTCGTGCTGCTCCTTCTGTGCCTGAGCACGGGGATCCGGCTGCGGACGCTCGATCGCGTGCCGATGGGTTTCGACGCCGACGGAGCGAAGGTGTTCGAGATCAAGGCCGACGACGCACAGTTTCCCAGGGTGCAGGACGTGGTCGCGCTGTTCGAGGCGGTTTCGGCGAAGTTGGCGGCCCATCGCGGCATCGATGCCGTCGGCATGTCCAACCACCTGCCGGCGGGTGGAAGCTTCGTCATGCCCTTCGCCGCGCCGGACGGTTCGGTGCGCTATACGCAGTACGCGCTCGCCACGCCCGGCGCGTTGCAGGCCATGGGATTGCATCTGGTGTCGGGGCGCTACCTCGGTGCCGCCGACGTCCAAGGCGCGGCGCGCGTAGCGGTAGTGAACGAGGCCTACCTGAAGGCCTTCGCGGTCGACGGCGTGGGCGCCGATGTCGTGCCCGCATCGAAGCTCTCGCCGAATGCGCCGTTGCGAATCGTCGGCGTGGTGGGCGACACGCGACATGCGGGGCCGGCACTTCCCCCCGAGCCAACCGTATTCGTTCCGCTGGCACAGGCATGGGAAAGTTCGTTCGACTTCATCCGCCTCTACATGCCCACGTACATCGTGGTTCGCGGCGCCGCCGCGGAAGCGTTGGGTACCGACGAGGTACGCGACGCGATCCACGGCATCGCACCTTACGTCGCGGCGGCCGAGGGCCGGCCCATGCGTGCCGACGTGAGCGCCGTCACCGCCGACTATCGCAGGGATGCCGCGGTGTCCGCCACGTTCGCGCTTTTCGCGCTGCTGCTGGCATGCACGGGACTGTACTCCAGCCAGTCGGTCGAGGTCGTGGTGAAGCGTCACGATTTCGCGTTGCGCTCCGCATTGGGCGCTACGCCCACGGACCTGGCGGCGGTGATCGTTTCGCGCAACGTGCGCACGGCCGTGATCGGTGCGTGCCTGGGACTGGGCTGCTCCCTGCTTGCGCACCAAGGTCCCCTTGGCCGGGTATGGGCACCGGAGAGTCCGGTCGACGTGGCGGTGGCGTCCTCCGCATGCGCGGCGATGCTGATCGCGGCCGTCGCCGCCAGCGGCCTGCCCGCATGGCGCGCGGCGCGGATCGACCCCATACATGTGATAAGGGAAGGATAAAACGATGGATACCGTCTTCCGGCCGCCCGAAGGAGCGCCCATGCATCGCAAGGATACGCGACCACCCGTTCTGATCGTCGACGATCACCCCGACGTGCGCCTCGCGATGCGCGTACTGCTGCGCACGGAGCATATCCCTTCCTTCGAAGTGGACTCGCCCGGCGCGGCGTTGGATGCCCTGTCGCGCAGCGAGTTCTCGTGCGCCGTACTCGACCTCAACTACAGCGCCGATACCACCTCGGGCAACGAAGGGTTGGCCCTGGTGGGACGACTGCGCGAAGAAGTACCCGACATGCCCCTGGTCGTCATGACGGCGTGGGGTAGCATCGACCTGGCCGTGAAGGCCATGCGCCTGGGCGCGGCCGATTTCATCGAGAAGCCATGGAGCAACGCGCGCATGCTGCATACCGTGCGTGCCCAGCTGGCGCTGCGCGACATGCGTGAGGAGAACCTGCGGTTGCGACATGAAGCGTCCCTGTCGCGCCAGTCGTCGGACGTGTTGAGGATCTGCGAATCCTCGTCGATGCGGCACGTGGTCGAATTGGTGTCGCGGGTCGCCAAAACGCATGCGAACGTGCTTCTCCTCGGGGAGAACGGCACCGGGAAGTCGCTTTTCGCACGCGAGCTGCACGCCCTTTCGCCACGCGTGGAGCAGCCGCTCATCCGCGTGGACATGGGCAGCCTTCCCGAATCGCGCTTCGTCGACGACATGTTCGGCGAAGAGTGCCCCACGCCCAGGCCCGGACGGTTCGAACTGGCCCACCGAGGCACGCTCGTCCTCGAGGAAGTCGGCAACATCGCCCTGTTCAACCAGGTGAAGCTGCTGCGGGTGATCGAGGAGGGCGAGCTGGAACGGAGCGGCTCCACACGCACCCGCCGGGTAGACGTGCGGGTCGTTTCGACCAGCAATGCCGACCTGGAAGCGGCCATCCGCGCGAACCGCTTTCGCCGCGATTTGCTGTATCGCCTCAATGCCATGCAGGTTCGTCTGCCGTCGTTGCGCGAGCGCGTCGAGGACATCGTTCCGCTGGCGCGGCATTTCCTGCTGCGCGAATGCCGTCGGCTCGGTCGCGATGCGATGGTATTCGCCCCGTCGGCCGAGCGGGCCATGCGGACGTATGCCTGGCCGGGCAACGTGCGCGAGCTGGAGCATGCCGTGGAGCGCGCGATGCTCCTGGCCTCGGGCAAGGAGATCGATGCCGCCGACCTCGCACTGAGCCGGTCCACCGACACGCCGCTGGTGCTCGACAGCCTCACGTTGCCGGATGCCGAGGAGATGCTGATCCGCAACGCGATGGAGCGCAACGACCACAACCTCCAGCGGGCCGCCGAAGCCCTGGGTATTTCGCGGCAGGCGCTCTACCGCCGCCTGGACAAGCATCGATCGAAAAGTCATTCCGAACAGGTGGACTGAACGCACGGAGCGGACGATGAAGGGCTTCCCGAAGCTGTCCGATCCCTGGACCGACCGGACGCGGTTGCGCCGTCGTGCCATTCTCTGGGCGGTCGGGTTCACGTGGCCGGGCGTCCTGGCGGTCGTGCTGCTGGCCATCGCCGAACGCCTTCCGGCGAATGCGCGGATCGCGATCGGTGCGGCGGGCCTCGCGGGCATGGCCTTGATGGGCTGGTGGCTGGGCAAGTACCTGATCTTCACGCTGGAAGCGGTCTTCGCGTTGCTGACCTCGTTACGCGAGGGCGACTACGGCTTGCGCGGTCATGAGCCCAGGGCAGGCAGTCCCTTGCAGGGGCTGGTCGCCCACATGAACCAGTTGGCGGACGACCTGCGCACCGGCCGGCGCAAACAGACCGAGGCATCCCACCTGCTGAGCAAGATGCTCGTGGCGCTCAGCAGCGCCGTATTCGTCATGGACGACGAACGGCGTCTTCGCCTGATCAATCCCGCCGGACGTCGCCTCCTGGGCGCGGACCGTGTCGGCGTCATCGGACGACGAGCCTCGGAGCTGGGCCTCGATACCGTCATGGCGGTGGCGGACGACACGATCATGCAGCACCCCTTCGAGGCCACCGCCGGACGCTGGGCCGTGCGAAGGGCGGTGTGGCATAGCGACGGCCGCGAACACACGCTCATCATGCTGCATGACCTGAGCGCGGCCCTGAACGAGGAAGAGCGCCGCGCCTGGCAACGCCTGCTGCGCGTGCTGAGCCACGAACTGAACAACTCGCTGACACCGATCGCCTCGCTCGCCGGCAGCCTGACCGCCATGCTCGAGACGGACGACCACGACGCCAAGAACGTTCTGCGGGAAGGGCTCGACGCCATCGGACGTCGTGCCGACGCGCTGGCCAGGTTCCTTTCCGGCTACGGTCGACTGGCCGGCCTGCCGCCGTTGCAGCAACGCGTGTTCCGTCTCGACGAGTCGCTCTTGCGTCTCGTGCGCCTGGAGGATCGACGGGAAATCCAGGTGCTGGGGCGGACGCCGATCACGGTTCGCGGCGACGAAGACCAGCTCGACCAGGCGTTCATCAACCTGCTGCGCAATGCCGTGGAAGCGACGTTCGAGACCGGCGGCGCCGTGCGACTGAACTGGTGGGTGGAGGTCACCCACATCATGGTGCGCATCGAGGACGACGGCGTCGGATTGCCCGCGAGCGACGGCCTTTTCGTGCCGTTCTTCACCACCAAGCCCACGGGCTCCGGCATCGGGCTGAGCCTGACCCGATTGATCGTGGAGGCACACGGGGGGCAGGTGGACCTGGCCCCGGGGCCGAAGGGCCGCGGAGCCGTCGCCAAGGTACGCCTGCCGCGCAGCGGCCTGGATCGTCCGCCCACGGACAACGATGTCCGCATCCGGACGACGACATGACCGGAATCGATCCACGGCCGAAAAAAAGGCGCGTGGGATGCGGGTTCCCGGCAAAAGCGCGCCCGCGCCCGTTGCGGCGCCCCGAAGGCCGATTACAGAATCTCGCCGCACTTCGCACTTCCCGCGAAGTGCGCGGTCATCAAGGAGGAATAGGGATATGAACCAGATACTTGGCTTGCAATTGCTGCAACAGGACACGGAAGCGGGTGCGATCACGGACGTCACCAACCCCAGTGCGTGCAGCCTCACGAGTTGCTGCTTTGGAAACATCGACGCGTTCAACGAATGAGTCGGGCATGTCCCGATGAAAGTGACCGGGCGATCGCCACCCGCGCCGAGCCGCGGGTGATCGTCGCCACAGCAATCACGGGAGGCAAAGGTGCGTGGAGCGACGTCCGGGTCGCTCCACGCACCGGGTTCCATCGTATCGGCAAGGAACGGCGCGTCATGGCACCTCGGATCGATCTGCTTCCTTACACGGGCGTGGACAGCGACTATTTCGACACCCATGGCCATCGACCGATCGACGAAGGCGATTTCGTCGACCCGGTCCGGCGTATCGTGCGCAGGCACGAGGGCCGGAAAGGCAAACATCGACGCTGGGATCTCAAGCGCAGCGGCATCTGGGTACAGTGCATGCCGGCCGATGCCGTGTTGCCCGCGCAGGGTTGGAAGATCCACGTCTCTTCGGTGTCCGCCACGGCGCGGATCGTGCTGTCGATCGCGGCGGCCGTACTCGTCAACGGCGGCATCGCATTCAAGTTCGCCGCCGACGCGGCCATGCTCGGGAACATCAACGGAAAACGTTGGCCGCGTGGCGGATCGGGCAAGTTCATGACGATCTATCCGCGCGATACGGAGGAATTCCGGCGCGTGCTGGAGGATCTCCATGCCTCGCTTTCCGGATACGTGGGCCCTTATGTCCTGACCGATCGTCGATACCGCGATTCCCGCGTGCTGTACTACCGATACGGCGGTATACGGGGCGAATCGCTTATCGGTCTCGACGGACGAACGCAATGGACGCTGGTAAGCCCCGACGGCTTCCGCGAAGTCGACTCGCGGCAACCGTGCTTTCGCCTGCCGGAATGGCTGCGCGATCCGTTTCCCTCCGACGGCGGGGGCGAAGCGGGCCCCGTGTCGATCGGCGGCGGACGGTTTCGCATGCACCGGGCCTTGTCGTTCTCGTCGGCCGGCGGGGTCTATCTCGCCGACGATCTCGACGAGGGTCGACGGGTCGTCGTCAAGGAGGCGCGGCCCTACATCGGCGGCGCCGATGCCGCCACGGCGACATTGCGCAAGGAGTTCCGGCTTCTTCGCCTGTTGGCCCCACTGAATGTCGCGCCGCGACCCATAGCGCATTTTCGCGAGTGGGAGCACACCTTCCTCGTCGAGGAATACCTCGAGGGCGAGACGCTGCGCCGGTGGCTGGGACGTCGGTACCCATGGCTCAAGACCCGCGCCACGCGCGCGGACGTCGCGGTTTTCCTGGGCGATCTGTGCAAGGTATTCACGAACCTGGCGGCCGTCGTCGATCGCGTGCACGGGGCCGGCGTCTCGCTGGGCGACCTCTCTTTCCACAACTGCATCGTCGACGGCGAGGGAGGGGTGCGCATCATCGACCTGGAGGCTTGCGTCGAAGACGGGCTCGACGTATCCCCCGATCTGATCACCCCGGGTTTCGCCCCCGGCACACGGCGGCGGCAGGACCACGCGGCGGCATGCGCCGACGATCGGTACGCGTTCGGCGCCAACCTGCTCGCGGCGATGACGCCCATCAACGCGATGCTGCCGCTGGACCGCGGCGCGGCGCAGCGCTTCACCTCGCGGATGGCGAGGGACATGGGGTATCCCGCGGAGATCGGCGACGCGATCGTGGATCTTCTCGCCGACGACCCGGAGCGCAGGCCGCGTCCGCTGGACGCGATGCGACGGATCCGCGATGCCGTGGAGCGCCTCGAAGGGGGTAATCCGCCGGTTCCCCATCGCGGGGGGCTCCATCTGCCCGCCTGCGATCCTTCGGCGGAGCTGTTCCGTTTCATCGAGGATCGGGCCGCCCATGCCCGGCCGGATCGCTACGTGCCGGCCGGCGCCGAAATCTTCCAGACGCATCCCTGGGGCGTGGCCCATGGCGCCTCGGGCGTCCTGCACGCGTACCTGAAAGGGCGGCGCACCCCACCGGCCGGACTCGTCGATTTCGTGCTCGACGGTGCGCGGAGCGCGCGGCCGCGCGGCGTGGACCTGGCCAACGGAGATAGCGGCATCGCCTGGGTGCTTTACGACGCCGGGCATGGCGAGACCGCCACGGCGCTGCTGCGGCGATCGTCGGGCGGGCCGGGCGAGTGGGTCTCCCGCGGCCTTCACGAGGGCCAGTCCGGGTGGGGGCTGGCCAGGCTGAAGGCTTGGTACGAAACCGCCGACGGCATGTTCCTGCGCGAAGCCATCGTGGCGGGTGACGCGTTGCTCGCCGCCGCCGTCGACGACGACCATGGCTGGCGGTGGCCGGAGAACGATGCGCAGCCGGTGGGTTTGGCCCATGGCGCATCGGGCGTCGCGCTGTTTCTGCTCCACCTGCATCTGGTCACGGGCGAAACACGCTTCATCGTCGGAGCGCGGCGCGCGTTGGCCTACGACTTCGCGCAGCGGCGCCTCAACGTCGACGGCGACCCTACCTGGCCGCTTCAGGTCGGACACGGCACGGTCACGCCGTACCTTCGTCACGGTACGGCGGGCGTGGTCGCGGTGGCCGCGCGCATGCTGGCCGCCACCGGCGACCTCGGCTATCGCGACATGGTGATGGCGGCCGAAGCCGACCTGTTCCGTCCGCATGCCATTTCTCCGGGACGGCAGGACGGACTGGCGGGCATCGGCGAAACCCTGCTCGATCTGGCCAGCTATCTGCCGGACCGCGCGGCGATCTATCGCCGCGAGGCCCATCGCGTGGCGAGCGGCATCGAGCCCTTCCTGGTGCGGCGTCCCGGTGGACTGGCCGTGCCGGGCGCGGAACTGGTTCGCCTCAGTTGCGATTTCGCCACCGGCAGCGCGGGCGTCGCCGCGTTCTTCGACCGTTTGTGGCGCGGTGGCGCGGCGTCGTTCATGCTCGACGAACACATGCCGTCGGTGGCGCATGCGTCCACCGAAGCGGCGTGATATCGCTCGCGTCCTAGAGCCTGAACTTCGCCTCCGCCAGGAAGGTACGCGACGGATACGGGTAGTAGACGTAATAGCGGCGGTCGGTGAGGTTGTCGACGCCCACGCCCAGCTCCAGGTGCTCGTTCGCCTTCCAGGTCACCTTCGCGTCGAAGGTGAGGAAGTCGCTCGCGCCGCCGAAGGTGTCCGGATCGATGTCGCTATGGTCCAGCGTGTTGTACTGGCGCCCGGAGTAACGCCCGGCCAGGCTCAGCGTCGTGCGCGCATCGGCGTGGAGCGACGCCACCACGTTGGCCCGCCAGCGCGGGATGCGATAGAACTGCTTGCCCACCGACGCCGGATTGCGCGGGTTGCTCACGGTGGTGGCCTGCGTATAGGCGGCATTGGCCGTGAGGTCGAGCCACGACCAGGCCACGCCGGTGCCGTCGTAGCTGGCCTCCGCGCCACGAGTGCGCACCAGCGCCACGTTCTGCACGCGGGTAACGTTGGGGAACACGGTGACGTCGGTCTGGCTGAACAGGGTATCGCGCGTATCGCTGCGGAACACGGTGAAGCGCGTGACGCCGTTGCCGCGATACCATTCGGCGGACAACTCCCGCGAGAGATCGTTTTCCGGTTTAAGGTTCGGATCGTTGTTGATGATCGAGATGCCGTTGAAGGTGCCCTGGAAAAGTTCGCTCACCGTGGGGAAGCGGTAGGCGCGGGCGCCCGACAGCCGCAGGGTGAGTTCGTCGCTGGCCGCGTACGCGAGCGACAGCTTGGGCGAGGTATGCGATTCCTCGCGTCGCGGGTAACCGGTGCGCGCGGTCGCGGTGGCGCGCCATCCGCCGAAGGCTCGCCATTGCTCGTAGCGCGCTCCGGCGGTGAGGCGCCAGCGGTCGTCGAGCTGCCAGGCGTCCTGGAGGTAGACGGCCTGCGTCTGCGTACTGCCGCCGTTGCCACCCGTGAAGCCGCCTGCGGCGCCGTCGCGCCAATCGTCCAGCGCAAGGTTCGCGTTGCGCAGGCGGTAGCCGTCGAAGTGGTAGCCGAAACTCACGGCATGGGTGTTCGCGCCGCCGCTGTCCGGGGTGTGGCTCGCGCGCAGGTCGAAGGTGCGCCAGCGGCTGCCGTCGCCCGCCGTGAGCAAGCCGGGGCCGTCGTCGTCGAAGGCGGAAGCGACGCGGTCGCGATTGCGGTCCATGTCGAAATACGACGCGTCGCCCTCCACGTTCCAGCCGCTTTCCCGGTGGGTCCCCAGCGAGATGCCGTAGAGTTCGTTGCGGCTCCGACGGGTGCTCGGCGCGAAGACATTCGCCGGTAGCTCGTAGCGGTGGCCGTCGATCGTCACCGGCCCCGCATACACCGGCCGTCCGGCGGCGTCGCGCAGGAAACTCTCCGTGCGATGGGAAAGATCCTGCTTCCAGTAGCCTGCCGTCACGCCGCCGGTGAGTTCCGGCGTGAAGTCGTAGGTGAGCCGCAGGTGCGCTTCGTCCTGGCTCGTCGCTTCCTGGCCCTCGCTGTTGATGCCCAGCACTTCGCGCGGCAGGCCGTTGGGGCCGGTATCGCCGACGGCGCCGTTCACGACGGGCGCGACGCCCGTGGCCGTCGAACGGTTCTGGGTGGCGTACACCAGCGGCTGGCCGTTCGATTGCAGGTGCGACACGCCGACCAGGAAGGCGAACTTGCCGCTGCGATCGCCCAGCGTGGCGCTCTGGCGGCTGCCGCCGTAGTCGCGGTCCACGCCATAGGTATCCACGTGCTGGGTGAAGCCCTGCACGTCGGCGGTGACTTCGAGCCTGTCGGGCATGCGCGTGGTCATCAGCACGGTGGCACCGATGGCGTTGCCCGGATAGAGCGCCGAATAGGCGCCGTAGATCACCTCGACGCGGGCGAGGTTCTCGGGAAAGGCCATCGACCAGCGCGGCGGATTGGCCCAGTTGTTGCCCAGCAGGTTGGAAAGCAGCATGCCGTCGAGGTAGACGAGGCCGCGCGCGCTTTGCTGGTTGCTGGTGCCGCGCACGGAGAACGTCGCGTTCTCGTCGCCGATGAAGCGCTTGCGGATGCCGAAGGCGGGCAGGTACTTCAGCGCGTCTTCGGTATTGACGACGTTGAGGCGGTCGAGTTTTTCGGCCGTGACGGTTTCGACGGCCGAGGGCATGTCGGGGTCGACGGCGCTGGCTTGCCGGGCGGCGGAGACGCGCACCTCACGCAGCGTGGTGGCGTGTTGCGGATCGTCGGCGGCGTGCGCCGACAGGGTGCCCGCGCCGAGGGCGCAGGCGATGGCGCGCGCGAGCACGCGACCATCGGACGAAAGGATGGGCATGGCTAAGGGTCCGTGTCGTTGTCGGATCGAAGGCGATCAGGATCGAACGACGTCGGGTGGGCCACGCGAGGGGGGAAGGAGAAACGCCACGCGGTGGAAACCGCGCGTGACGGGGCGGATCGCCGGCGGCGGCGCCACCACGAAGGCCACGCCATGCACGAAGAACGTGCCGCCGAGGGTCGGCGTACTGGCGAAGAGCGTGCAATACCCGCAGGCCTCGTCGCCTTCGTCGTGCCGACCGCCGTCGTGATGATGGTGTTCGTGCCCAGCGGCGACGTGACCGCACGCCGCGGTCAGCTCGGGAAAAACGCAGGCCTCGGCGGTACGCGAGATCGTCGGCGCGAGCACGGCGATCCAGACGGCGAATGCCGCCATCCACGACCACCAGCGATGTCCGGCCACGCGACGCACGTCGACGTCCCCTCTTCACGACCCTGGACCCGGGTCCAGGGATGATGGCATGGCGCGGCGTGAACGCGATGCGACACGGTGTCGCGTCGCTCGTCGCACCGGCGCAGGCCGGTGCGGCGGCTTCGTGGAGCGCGATATAGTTTCGTAACTTTCGCTCTGGACCCTCCCCATGCGGCTGCGCCCCCTCGTCGCGTTCCTCCTGCTGTCCGCGCCCACGCTCGCGCTCGCCGACGATCTCGTCGTCTCCGCCGCCGCCAGCCTCACGAACGCGTTCCAGGCGATGGGCAAGGCGTACCAGGCCAAGCATCCCGGGACCCACGTGGTGCTCAATGTCGCCGCCTCCGACGTGCTGCTGCGGCAGATCGCCAACGGTGCGCCGGCCGACGTGTTCGCGTCGGCCGACGAGGAGGCCATGGACAAGGCCGTGGAAGCGAAAGCCGTGGAGGCCGCCACGCGCAAGGACTTCGCCAGCAACGAACTGGTGCTGATCGTGCCGAAGGACGGCAGCGGCGCCATCGGCAAGGCGGACGACCTCAAGGCCGGTTCGGTCAGGCGCGTGGCCTACGGCGACCCGGCGTCGGTGCCGGCGGGTCGCTACACCCGGGCCGCGCTGGAGAAGCTCGGCCTGTGGGAGGCGGTGTCGGCCAAGGGCGTGCTGGCGCAGAACGTGCGGCAAGGCCTCGACTACGTGGCGCGCGGCGAGGTGGACGCCGGCTTCGTCTTCGCCACCGACGCCGCCGTCGCGAAAGACAAGGTCACGGTGGCCGCCACCGTACCGACGCCCACGCCGATCCGCTATCCCATCGCCGTGGTCGCGGGATCGAAGCAATCCGGCGAAGCGAAGGCGTTCCAGGCGTTCGTGCTTTCTCCCGAAGGCACGGCGATCCTCCGTGGCTTCGGCTTCGGCGAGCCCTGAGGCCACGTGGACGGCATCTGGGAACCGCTGCTCCTGTCGCTCAAGGTCGCCGGCTGGGCGACGGCGATCAACCTCGTGCTGGGCACGGCGGTGGCCTGGGGGTTGTCGCGCTGGCGATCGCCCGCACGCGAGCTGGTCGATTCCATCCTCACCTTGCCGCTGGTGCTGCCGCCGACGGTGATGGGCTATTACCTGCTCGTGCTGTTCGGCCGGCGCGGAACGTTCGGTTCATGGCTCGATGGCCTGGGCATCCATCTGGTGTTCACCTGGCAGGGTGCGGTCGTCGCCTCCACGCTGGTGGCGTTTCCGCTGGTGCAGAAAGCCGCCCGCGCGGCGTTCGAGGCGGTGGACCCACAGATGGAAAGCGCTGCTCGGGTACTCGGTCTTCGCGAGGCGGCGGTGTTCTTCCGCGTGTCGTTGCCTTTGGCGGCGCGCGGGATCACCGCGGGCGCCTTGCTCGCGTTCGCGCGCGCCATGGGTGAATTCGGCGCCACCCTGATGATCGCCGGCAACCTGCCGGGACGCACGCAGACGCTTTCGGTGGCGATCTACGCGGCCGTGCAGGCCGGCGACGACGCCGGCGCGGCGACGATGGTGGGGGTGACGTCGGCGACGTGCGTGGCTGCCCTGCTGCTGGCCGGATGGCTGGCGCCGCAGCATGCGAAAAGGCCGCGCGCATGAGCGTCGACGTCGACATCCGCCTGGCGCTCGGCGACGCGGGCAAGCGCTTCGATCTGGACGTGGCATTCACCTCGTCGCATCGGCGCATCGTGCTCTATGGCCCGTCGGGCGCGGGCAAGAGCGTCACGCTTCGCGCCATCGCGGGCCTGCTCAAACCCGATGCCGGCCATGTGCGCGTGGACGGTCGCGCGCTTTTCGACACCGGCGTCGACGTGCCGCCGAGCGACCGCGGCGTGGCCTACGTCTTCCAGGACTACGCGCTCTTTCCGCACCTGACGGTGGCCCAGAACGTCGGCTTCGCCATCGCGCGCGGTTGGATCAATCCGCGGCGTCATGCACGAAACGATCGCGTGGCGCACTGGCTGGACCTGTTCGAGCTGGACGCCGTGGCCGACCACTATCCGGCGCAGGTGTCCGGCGGCCAACGCCAGCGTACGGCGTTGGCCCGTGCGCTGATCGCCGAACCGCGCATCGTTCTGCTCGACGAACCGTTCTCCGCGCTCGATCCCGCGTTGCGCGGCCGCATGCGCGAGGAACTGCGTGCGCTCCAGGCGAGGCTCGACCTCCAGCTCATGGTGATCACGCACGATCCGGCCGACGTCGAGGCGCTCGACGGGCACACCATCGGGATTCGCGACGGGCGCGTCGAGAGCCGAGGGTGACTTGTGGCGGAAGGGATCGCGGGGGATCATGCCCGCCTTCGACCTTCCCACGAGCGACGCGGTGACCCCGACGCACCACAACACCACCGGCAGGCCGCTGGCGAGCCGCGCGGCGAAATACGCCTTCACACTGGCCTTCGTGGGTGTCGCGGTGTTCCTGCTGCATCGCTACATCGAGCGCATGGCCTGGCACGACGTGCGCGAGGCCATCGACCGCATCCCGCGCTGGCACGTGATCGCCTCGGTCGCCAGCACGTTCGTCAGCTGGAGCTGTCTGGCCATCTACGACGCGATGGCGGTGGAGACGGTGGTGCCGGGCAAGGTGTCGCTGAAGATGAAGATCTTCTCCGGCTTCGTGGTGCACGCCATCACCAACGCCCTGGGCTTCCATGCCATCACGGGTACCGCGGTGCGCTACCGGATGCTCTCGCGGCTGGGCCTGAGCACGCCCGACGTCGCCCGCGTGGTGGGCCTGGTGGGTTTCGCCGTCGGCATGGGCTTCGCCGCCACGATCTGCCTGGCGCTCATGCTCGAACCGTCCATCGCCAACGGCTGGGGGCGTTGGCTGGGCACCGCCATCATCGTGCTCTTCGTGCTGTTGCTGCGCTGGCTGGCCGGCATGCACGACGAACTGCGGCTATGGAAGTTCACCACGCCGGTGCCGTCCGCCCGCTCGGCGGGTGCGCAGATGGCGCTGGGCGTGGTCGAGATGACCGGCGCCACCGCGGCCATGTACTTCCTGGTTCCCCCGGACATCGCCGGTCATTTCCTCGACTTCGCGCCGATCTACGTGGGCGCCATCATCGCCGGCATCATCAGCAACACGCCCGGCGGCATCGGCGCCTTCGAGGCACTGACGCTCGCCGCCTTCCCGCAGGAACAGCGCGCGCAGGTCCTCGCCGCCCTGCTGGCTTATCGTGTCATCTACGGGCTCGGTCCCGCGTTGCTGTCGTCGCTGGCGCTGGGCATCTTCGAGCTCGTGCGGCGCCGGAGCGTGGCATGAGGTTGTCGCCACGTCGCGCGACCGTCTTCGCCGTCCTGCTGCTGGCCGCCTGCGCCACGCCGCATGCGCGCCGTACCGACGTGCTGTTCTGGAACCAGGGCGAGCGGGAGGCGGCGTTTCGCGCCATGGAAACACGCTACGCGAGCAACGTGGTACGGCATGGCACGGCGCATCCGCTGCCGCCGGGCGACCCCTTGAGGCCACGTTTCGACGACGGCCGTTCGCTCGACGACTACATGCGCGAACACCACGTGGCCGGCATCATGGTGCTGCAGGATGGCCGCGTCCGGCTCGAGCGCTATGGGCTGGGCGCCACGCCGGACACGCGCTGGACCTCGTTCTCCGTCGCCAAGTCGTTTACCTCGACGCTGGTCGGCGCCGCCTTGCGCGACGGCAGCATCCACGGTCTCGACGATAAGGTGACACGCTATATTCCCGAGCTGGCCACGGGCGCCTATCGCGACGTGACCGTGCGCCAGTTGCTCACGATGACCTCGGGCGTACGCTGGAACGAGGATTACGCCGATCCGCGCTCCGACGTGGCACGCATGTACGAAGGCGAGCGCGAGCCGGGCGTGCCCTTGCTCGTGACCTACATGGCGAAGCTGCCGCGCGAATTCGCGCCGGGCGAGCGTTGGGTCTACAAGACCGGCGAGACCGACCTGGTCGGCATCCTCGTCGAGCGCGCCACCGGACGCACGCTGGCCGATTACCTCTCCGACAAGGTCTGGAAGCCGTACGGCATGGCCGCGGACGCGCGCTGGCTGAAGGATGACGTCGACGGGACCGAAGCGGGCGGCTCGGGCGTCTCCGCCACGTTGGCCGACTATGCCCGCATGGGCCAGTTCCTCCTCGACGGCGGCGTGGCGGCAGGCCGCCACGTGCTGGCCGACGGCTGGATCGACGACGCCACGCGGCGGCACGCCGACATCGGCGTGCCGGGCCGAGGCTACGGCTACCAATGGTGGACGTACGACGACGGCTCGTATGCCGGCATCGGCATCTTCGGCCAGCTGTTGCACGTCGATCCGAAGCGCCGCCTGGTGATCGTGCAGCTCGCCGCATGGCCCGTGGCCACCGACGACGCGCAGGCGAAGGATCGCGCGGCTTTCGTCCAAGCCGTGATCCGGGCGCTGGGGGAGTAGACTAGGCCATCCCCGCCGTCCCCCACCCGCTCATGGAACTCTCCTGGAACGACCTCACCTGCACGCCTGACAAGGCGGCCATCGAAGCCCTCGCCGACGCCTGGCGCTGGCGCATCGGCGATGCGTTCACCCCGCTGGTGTTCACCGCCCTCGGCGACATGTTCTACGAAGCCGACGAAGGCGGCGTGTACTGGCTCAATACCGGCACCGCCGAGGTGGAGCGCGTGGCCGACGACGTCGACGACTTCAACGCGCGCCTGCGCGAAGACGTGGCCGAGGACTGGCTGCTGCCGCCCCTGATCGAGGCGCTGATCGAGGCCGGAAAGACCCGCGAAGACGGCGAGTGCTACACGTACGTCACGCTGCCGATCTTCGCCGAGGGCGAATACGCCGTCGAAAACCTCAACCCGGTGTCGGCACGCGAGCACTTCGAACTGACCGGATCGATCCTGCAGCAACTGCAGGACGTGCCGGATGGCACGAAGGTGAACATCGACGTGACGCACTGACCAAGGACGCATCGCGCAGACCGGTTGCGCGGCGCCGGGTTCCTGCGTGCGCAGGAACGACGTGAGTTCGATTCGCGAGCAACGGTGAACCGTGCGGTTCGTCGTTCCCGCGTGCAAGAACCCAGGTCGACGCGTTCGGGCGAGCGTGGCCTTTCAGGCGATCAGGCACGCATCCGCCCGGTGCGTCAGCAAGGCCTTTTCCCGCTCGTTGCGCGTCATCGACGCGGCACGTAGAAATGCCTCCCGCGCATCGCCCAACCGCCCCAGTCGGTATAGCAGATCCCCCTGCACGCTGGGCAGGAGGTGGTAATCCTTCAACACGGGTTCGTCGAGCAACGACTCCACGATGGCGAGTGCCGACGAAGGGCCGTCCGCCATCGACACGGCGACCGCGCGATTGAGTTCCACCACGGGTGACGGCATGACGTCCACGAGTTCGGCATATAGCGCGGCGATGCGCGGCCAATCGGTGTCGTCCGCCCGCGCGGCCCTTGCATGGCACGCGGCAATGGCCGCCTGCAGGGCATAGGGCCCGCGCGCGCCATCGAGGCGCTCCGCACGTTCGAGCGCCTTGAGGCCACGGCCGATCAGCAGGCGATCCCAGCGACCGCGATCCTGGTCGAGCAACAGTACGGGCTCGCCGTCCTTGCCGGTGCGTGCGCCGGTGCGCGACGCCTGGATCTCCATGAGTGAAACGAGGCCGTGGACTTCCGGCTCGTCGGGCATCAGCTCGGCCAGCACGCGGCCGAGTCGCAGGGCCTCGTCGCAGAGGGCCGGGCGCATCCAGTCGCCACCGGCGGTCGCCGCGTAGCCCTCGTTGAAGACGAGGTACACCACGCGAAGCACGGCGGAGAGCCGTTCACCCAGGGCGTCGCCGCGCGGCACCTCATAAGCGATCGCCGGATCGGCGAGGGTGCGCTTGGCGCGCACGATGCGCTGGGCCACGGTCGCTTCGGGCACGAGGAAGGCGCGGGCGATCTCGTCGGTGGACAGGCCGCCGAGCAGGCGCAGCGTGAGGGCTACCTGCGCTTCGATCGAAATCACCGGATGGCAGGCGGTAAAGATCAGCCGCAGCATGTCGTCGCCGATGTCGTCGTCGAGCGCGTCGATCAGGGCTTCGTCGGCGGATTCGAGCAGGCCTTCCATGTCCTTGCCCAACGCCTCGAGCTTGCGTCCGGCCATGCGTTCGCGTCGGATGCGATCCACCGCGCGATGCTTTGCCGTCTGCGTGAGCCAGGCACCGGGGTTCTTCGGCACGCCTTCGCCGGGCCAGCGTTCGAGTGCGGCCACGAGGGCATCCTGCGCCAGTTCCTCGGCGAGGTCGATGTCGCGCACCATCCGGGCGATGGTGGCGACGATGCGTGGCGATTCGATCTTCCAGATCGCGTCGATGGCGCGGTGGGTATCGTGCGTCGTCATAGGCCACGCATGACAGCACCCGCCGTCATGCGTGGCAAGCCGCATCGCGTCATGGCGACATGAGTTCTTCCATGCGGTACAGCTCGCGGATTTCCAGGCGGGCATCGTCCCCGTCGGGGAACGGGTAGGTTTCCGTCCAGGCGATGACCTCGTCGAGGGTTTCCACGCGGAGTACCCAGAAGCCCGCGACCATTTCCTTGATCTCGGCGAACGGGCCGTCGACGACGGTGGCCTTGCCTTTGGAAAAGCTCACGCGCTTCGCATGCCGGCTGGAAGACAGGCCCTGGCCGCCGATGAGGAAGCCGGTCTCCTGTCCCGCGCGGTTGGCTTCGGCCATGCGACCGAGTATTTCCGGCCCGGGGTTCCAGTCGGTTTCGCTGCGCTCGTTCGCCTTGAGCATCACGACGTAACGCGGCGTATCGGAGTTGCCCTCGGCGATGTCGTTGAAGCAGCTCAGTCCGCCGGGGCAACCGATCGGCCGGATGTCCACCACCGCCTCGCCGCGTGCGTCTTCGGCCGGCCATCCCTTCACCCAGTCGACGGCCTCTTCGATCGAGGCGGCCTCGATGATGCTGATGCCGGCCACCAGCTCCCTGCTTTCGGCGAACGGGCCGTCGACGACGATGGCCTTTCGTCCCGGGCCGAAGCTGACGCGCACGCCTGAACGGCTGGGCTTGAGCCCCTCGCCGGCGAGGAAGCGTCCGTGCGCCGCGAGCACGTCCACGTGGTCGGCCATCGCCTCGATGAGTTCGCGATGGGGCGCGACGCCGGCCTCGCTATCGGGGTCCGCTTTACGGACGATCAGGAACTGCATGGTTCAGGGCCTCTTGGATCCGTCATCGACGTTGATCATCCAGGACACGCCGAAGCGGTCTTCGAACATGGCGAAGCCCTTCGACCAGAAGGTCTCCTGGAAGGGCATCTCCACCTTGCCGCCCTTGGACAGGGCCTCGAACACCTTCTTGCCTTGCTCCACCTCGGTGAAGTTGAGGTTGATCTTGAAGCCCTGCACCGTGCCGTGTTCGATGCCGTCCGAACCCATGATCGACTGGCCGTCGACCTCGAGATTCACGTGCATCACCTTGTCGCCCATGGCCGCGAGCTGCTCGGGCGACGGCCCGCAGCCTTCCTCGCCCGTGTTTTCGTGGCCTTCCTGTGGCGGCATGTCCTTGAAGTGGTGCAGTTCGATGATCTTTCCGCCGAGAACCTCCTCATAGAACCTGAAGGCTTGCTCGCAATTCTTCGGGAAAACGTAAGGTTGGATCTTCATGTCCGTATCCTCGTCGACGGTGGGTTCAGCGGCGTGAAGCGATGTCGGCACGCAGGCGTTCTTCCTGCTCGCGGGCCTCTGGCGTGAATTCGGCGCCGAAGTCCTCGGCTTCGAAGACCTGGCGGATCTCGATCTCGCTGGTGCCGTACTCGAACGGGTTGGGGCAGCGCTTGACCCATTCGATGCACTCGTCGAGCGAGCGCGTCTGGAACAGCCAGAAGCCGGCGATCAGCTCGCGTGTCTCGGCGAAGGGGCCGTCGATCACTTCCCGGCGATCGCCCGAGAAACGGATCCGTGCTCCCTTGGCGCTGGGCTGAAGGCCTTCCCCGGCGAGCATCACCCCGGCCTTGACCAGCTCTTCGTTGTAGTTGCCCATCGCCGTGAGCAGTGCCTCGCTGGGCATGTCGCCGGCTTCGGAGGACGGGGTGGCGCGTACCATCACCATGAAACGCATGGGATTTCTCCTTTGTTGCGGGCCGGGACATTCCCTGCCTTCATGGGGACGTCGATTGTGCAGCGCGCGAATCGACACGGGCGAGCATCTTTTTCGCCGTGCATCTTGGGCTGGTTTTCCGGGTCATTTCCATGGCCATGTCAGGTGCCTCCAAAACGCCCGAACGGTGGCGGGGCTGTGTCAGAATCGGTCACGGCCGCGACGGGAGACGCGGCCAGACTGTGACATACGGGGACCTCACGCGACCGCCGCCACCGCCTCCGCGGAGGGCGCCGCCGTGTGCCGGTCCCGGCCACCAACCCTTAAGGATCGGAAGGGAACCATGGACCTGCTGCGTTTCATCCTCATGCTGCCCGTGCGCCTCGTGCGTGGATTGCTCTGGCTGCTCGGCCGGGTACTCCGGCCCATCGTCGGCGGCATGGCCTGGTCGGCTCCCGCATGGGTGCCCGCGACGGGCCGCGTCGCGCGCAACCATCCCCTTAAATTCGCAGGCACCGTCGCGGGCGCGCTGGTGCTGGCGGCCGCGAGCTGGTTCGGCTGGCACTGGTGGCAGAACCGGCCTCGACCCGTGGAGCCCAACCGCATCACGTTCGAGGCACCTGCGCCGGAAGTGACCGACTACTCGCGTACCCCGGCGGTCATCCATCCCCTGACCATCACCTTTTCGGCCTCCGCGGCCCGGCTGGAGTCGCTGGGCAAGCCGGTGACCGACGGCATCGCCATGGACCCTAAGCTGGCGGGCCAATGGACCTGGGAGAACGACCGCACGCTGAGGTTCGTACCGGCGAGCGACTGGCCGGTGGGTCGAAAGATCGACATCCGCTTCGACACGGCGAAGATGTTCGCGCCGCACGTGCTCATGGCCGACGACCACGTGGCCGTCGCCACGGCGCCGTTCACGGCGAAGCTGGTCAACGGCGAGTTCTACCAGGATCCCCAGGACCCCACCCGTAAGAAGACGATCATGCAGATCGGCTTCAACTATCCGGTGGATGCCGCCCAGTTCGAAAAGAGAGTGGCCCTCGACCTTCGCGGCCACGACGAAAAGCACGGCTCGCCGCTTCGCTTCAGCGTCACCTACGACGAGCGTCGCCTCAACGCCTTCATCCATTCCCAACCCCTGCAACTGCCCCGCGACGACGGCGCGGTGGGCCTGAAGCTCGACGACGGCGTGGTCAGCAGCCGCGGCGGCGACGGCACGGACACGTCGCTGGAAACCGCGGTGAAGGTGCCCGGCCTCTACAGCCTCACCCTCGACGAGATGTCGGCGACCCTGGTCGACAACGAACGCTACGAGCCCGAGCAGGTCGTGGTGATGAACTTCGGCGGCGCCGTGAGCGACACGGAGCTGGCGAAACACGTGCACGCGTGGATCGTGCCGCCGGGCGACAAGTATCCGGGCGTCGAGAACATCGGCGACGCCGACCTGAAGACCTTCACCGTCGTGAAGCCGGAGATGGTGCCCACCGAGAACGACTGGTCGCAGGCGCAGAGTTTCCGCTACCACGCGCAGCCTGGCCAGCGCATCTACGTGCGCGTGGACAAGGGCATCACCTCGTTCGGCGGCTACGCGATGGCCAAGGCGCGCGCCGAGATCCTCACCGTGCCGGATTACCCGCGACTGCTCCGCTTCATGGCCGACGGTTCGCTGCTGTCGCTTTCCGGCGACAAGCGTATCTCGGTGGTGTCCCGCAACATGCCCGGCATGCGCGTGGAAATCGGTCGCGTGTTGCCCGACCAGCTGCAGCATCTGGTCACGCTCAACAACGGCTCGTACACGAAGCCGGAAATGTACGGCTTCACGGCCGACCACATCATCGACCGTTTCGTGAAGAAGGTGTCCTTCCCCGACGAAGGACCGGGCAAGGCGCATTACGAGGGCATGGACCTCGCCCAGTACCTCGCCAGCGGCAAGCGTGGCGTATTCCTGCTGAAGCTCTCCGGTTACGACGCCAAGGCGGAGCGGGAAGCGCGCGAACGCAGGCAGAAGGCGGCTCGCGAAGCCGCGGCCCGCGAGGCGGGCGGCGACCCCGATGCCGCGGCGGCCGCCGTGGCCGATGCCGACGACGACAACGGGTACGTACCCTACGATTTTCCGAAGGACGAGCGCCTCGTGGTCGTCACCGACCTGGGCGTGATCGCCAAGCGTTCGGCCGACGGCAGCCAGGATATCTTCGTGCAGTCGATCCGTTCGGGCTCGCCGGTGGGCGGCGCCTCGGTGGCGGTCATCGCGAAGAACGGGAGCACCCTGTTCACCCAGGCCACGGGTGCGGACGGCCGTGCGCACTTCACCGACCTGAAAGGCTTCACGCAGGAGAAGGCACCCGCGATGTACGTGGTGCGCCAGGGCGAGGATCTTTCCTTCCTCCCGGTGAGCGCCTACGACCGCACGCTCGATTTCTCCCGTTTCGACATCGGCGGCGAGCCGAACGCGCACAGCCAAGGCCAGCTGTCGGGTTACCTGTTCTCCGACCGGGGCATTTACCGGCCGGGCGACCTGTTCCATATCGGCATGATCGTGCGCGCCAACAGCTGGACGCGAAGCGTGGCCGGCATGCCGCTGATCGCCGAGGTGGTGGATCCGCGCGGCACCACGGTGAGCCAGCGCAACGTATCGATGGACACGGCGGGTTTCGCCGAACTGGACTACACCACGGCCGAGACCTCGCCCACCGGCAACTGGACGGTCAATCTCTACATCGCCCGCGACGGCAAGCCGTACTCGCAGATCGGCAGCACCACCGTGCAGGTGAAGGAGTTCCAGCCCGATCGCATGAAGGTGTCGGCGAAGCTTTCCACGGCCGTGGCCGAGGGTTGGGTGAAACCGGACGAGCTCAAGGCGCTGGTCGACGCGCAGAACCTGTTCGGCACGCCGGCGGCGGATCGTCGCGTGGAAGGCTCGCTGACCTTGCGCCCCGCCTTCCCGTCGTTCCCGAGCTATCGCGACTACCACTTCTACGACATCCGCCGCGCGAAGGAAGGCTTCGAGGAAAAGCTCGCCGATACGAAGACCGACGAGAAGGGCCACGCGGAGTTCAAGCTCGACCTGTCGAAGTACGCCGACGCCACCTACCAGCTCTATTTCCTCGCCAAGGCCTACGAGGCCGAGGGCGGTCGCAGCGTGGCCGCCGCCACCCAGGGCATGGTTTCGTCCAACGCGTGGCTGGTCGGCTACAAGTCCGCGGACAACCTGGACTACGTGAGCCGCGACGCCGTTCGCAAGGTGAATCTCGTCGCCATCGACCCAGGCGCAAAACGCATCGACCTGGGCGGCCTCAAGCAGGCCATCGTCGAGACGCGTTACGTGTCGGTGCTCACCAGGCAGGACTCGGGCGTGTACAAGTACGAGTCGAAGGCTCGCGAAACCACGCTGACGGAAACGCCGCTGACCATCCCTGCCTCGGGGACGGACGTGACCCTTCCC
The DNA here is from genome assembly GCF_023078455.1 of Luteibacter aegosomatis. GTDB lineage: Bacteria > Pseudomonadota > Gammaproteobacteria > Xanthomonadales > Rhodanobacteraceae > Luteibacter > Luteibacter aegosomatis. The sequence continues at coordinate 144,515 of NZ_CP095740.1, forward strand.
ACGGACAAGCCAGGCAATTTCGCCCTCGTGGTGAAGAACGCGGACGGCAAGGAGGTGAACCGCGTGGCCTGGTCGGTGGCGGGCGAGGGCAACGTCTCGCGTTCGCTCGAGCGCAACGCGGAGCTCCAGCTCTCGTTGTCGAAGAAAGACTATGCGCCGGGCGAATCCGTGGACGTGGCCATTCGTGCGCCTTACGCCGGTAGCGGCCTCATCACCATCGAGCGCGACAAGGTCTACGCGCACGCCTGGTTCCACGCCGACACCACCAGTTCGGTGCAACACATCAGCGTGCCGGCCGACTTCGAGGGCAACGGTTACATCAACGTGCAGTACGTGCGCGATCCATCGTCGGACGAGATCTTCATGAGTCCGCTATCGTTCGGCGTGGTGCCCTTCTCGGTCAACATGGACGCGCGCCGAAACGCCATCGCGGTGGAATCGCCGTCGCTGGTGAAACCCGGCGAAACGGTGACCTTCCACGTCACTTCGCCGACGCCCACCCGCGCGGTGGTGTTCGCGGTGGACGAAGGCATCCTGCAGGTGGCCCGCTACAAGCTGGGCGATCCGCTGCAGTATTTCTTCCGCAAGCGGATGCTCGAGGTATCCACGTCGCAGATCCTCGATCTCATCATTCCGGACTTCCAGAAGCTGATGTCGATGGCCGCTCCCGGCGGCGATGCCGACGGGGCCATCGGCCGGCAGCTCAATCCGTTCCGTCGCAAGCGCGACAAGCCGGTGGCCTACTGGTCGGGCATCGTCGACGTGGACGGCTCGCGCGACCTCACCTACACCGTGCCCGACTACTTCAACGGCAAGCTGCGGGTGATGGCCGTGAGCGTATCCCCGGACAAGATCGGCACGTTCGAAGGCGCCACCACGGTGCGTGGCGATTTCGTTCTCTCGCCGAACGTGCCGACCACGCTCGCTCCCGGCGACGAAGCCGAGATCAGCGTCGGCGTAGCCAATAACCTCACCGGCCTGGGCGGCAAGGCGATACCGGTCGCGGTGAACCTCGCCGTCGGTCCCCAACTGCAGGTGGTGGGCGATGCCTCGAAAACCCTGAGCCTGGGCGAGATGCGCGAAGGCGTGGCGGTCTTCCGCGTGCGCGCCACGGACAAGCTGGGTTCGGGCCACCTGGGCTTCACCGCGAGCGCCGGCGGAAAATCGGCGAAGCAAGGCATCGACCTGTCGATACGCCCCGCGTCGCCGATGCGCACCGACCTGGCGTTCGGCCGCATCGACGCGCACGCCCGTGGCGACGTCACCGGCTTGCGCGACATGCACGAGGAATACGCCCGTCGCGACGCGGCGTTCTCCAGCGTGCCGGTCGTGCTGGCCCGCGGCCTTGCCGCTTACCTCGTCGATTTCCCGCATTACTGCACCGAACAGGTGATCAGCGCGGCGATGCCGGCGCTCGTTCTCGGCCAGCGTCCCGAATTCGGCGACGTGAAGCCCGCGCGGATGATCGGGGACGATACGCCGCCCGCCGATCCGGTAGCGGCCCTGTTCGACGTGCTGCACGCGCGACAGAACGGGCAGGGCGGTTTCGGCCTGTGGACGGCGACGCCGGACACGAATACCTTCGCCACGGATTACGCGGTGCACTATCTCGTCGAAGCGGCCGATCGAGGCGTGGCCGTGCCGCGGGACATGCTCGCCTCGGCCAACAACGCCCTGAAGCAGATCGCCGCCGACGACAGCGACGACTCGCTCGCGGGCATGCGCCAGCGCGCCTACGCCATCTACCTGCTGACCCGCCAGGGCAACGTCACCACCAACGACCTGGCCTCCTTGCAGCGTCGCCTGCAGGAAGCCCATGCGAAGGAATGGAAGGGGGATCTCGCCGCGGCCTGGCTCGCCGCGTCATACCAGCTGCTGCATCAGGACAAGCTGGCGGCGCAGCTCATCGCCGGTCCGCGACAGCTGCTGGCGCGCAAGCCCACCGACGAAGCCTACGCATACGCGTCGTATTACGACCCGGTGACCCGTGACGCCTCGGTGCTCTACCTGCTGGCGAAGCACTTCCCCGAGCAGGCGCGCGCGTTGCCGCCGGAGACCGTGGACAACCTCGTACGGCCGCTCGGCAAGGGCCACTACAACACGTTGTCGTCCGGCATGATCATCCTTGCACTCGATGCCTGGGCGAAGGACACCGGCGGCGACGTCGGCAAGCTGTCGATCGGCGCGGTATCGGCCGACGGCAACGTCACGCCCGTCGGCAGCGTGAAGGGTTCGCTGGTGGATGCGCACTGGAAGGCGGGCACCCAGCGTTTGCGGCTGGTCAACGATGCCGACGTGGCGGCGTGGTATGCGGTGTCGCAAGCGGGCTTCGACCGGAAACCCTCCACGGTCACGCGCAAGGACGGTCTCGAAATCACGCGCAGTTACACCGATACCAAGGGCAAGGGCATCGACACGGTGGCCACGGGCGATGAGATCGACGTGCACGTACGCATCCGCTCGACCACCCGCGAAGGCGTGAGCGACGTCGCCATCGTCGATCTGTTGCCAGGCGGCTTCGAACCGGTGCTGGATACGTCACCGCCCGCCGACGCGGAACCCGCGACGCAGGCCGAACCGGAAGAGGCGTCGGGCGACGAGTCGATGGAAGGCGAAGGCGGCGACGAAGGAGGAGCGGACGACACGCCGGCCTGGCACTCGCCCATCGGCAACCCCGAATCCACGTGGAAGCCGGACTACGCCGACGTGCGGGAGGATCGCGTCGTGGTCTACGGTTACGCGGACCCCGACGTGAAGGAGTTCGTCTATCGCATCAAGGCCACCAATGCGGGCACGTTCGTCGTTCCGCCGGTGTTCGCCGAGTCGCTCTACGACCGTGGCGTGCAGGCGATGGCGCCCGGCGGCGGCACATTGAAGGTGGAACGCAAACCTTGATGGTTCGCTACATCCCATCGCGGACAGGGTCCGCTCCCACCCTTCGGTAGCTGTCTTCCTACCGAGGGGCGGGCTGTCCGCGGTGGGACGTAGCGATGAATCGGCCGATGAGACAGATCCTCCGCACCCACTGGCACAACCTCCTTGCCGCGCTGCTGCTCGTCGGTGCCGTGCTGGTCGGCTTTCGCCTGTGGCCGCATGATCCGCTGCGCGCCTGGTTTCCCTCGTCGACGGCGATCTACGACGCCGACGGTCGCCTGCTGCGGCTCACCCTCGCCAGCGACGACCGCTATCGCCTCTGGGTGCCCCTTGAAGACATCTCGCCGTCGCTCGTCGACGGGGTGCTGCTGCATGAAGACCGTTGGTTCCGCTGGCATCCCGGCGTGTCGACCTGGGGCCTGATGCGCGGCGCCTGGATCACCTATGTGCGCCACGGCAATCCACAGGGCGGGTCGACGATCACGATGCAGCTGGCGCGCCTGATCTGGCACCTGGATACGCGCCATCCGGCGGGCAAGCTGGTGCAGGCGGCGCGTGCCGTGCAGCTGGAGCTTCTGTATTCCAAGCACGACATCCTCGAGGCGTATCTCAACGCCGCACCGTACGGCCGCAACGTCGAAGGCGTGGGCGCGGCGAGCCTCGCGTACTTCGGCAAGCCGCCCTCGCGACTCAGCCTGCCCGAAGCCTTGACGCTCGCGGTCATCCCCCAGGAGCCCGCGCGTGGCGTTCCGGGACGCATCAACGGCAGCACGGTGATCGCCGCCAACCTGAAGGCCTCGCGCGACCGTCTATTCGAACGCTGGGCGACAAGACACCCGGTCGACGAGGCCGCCAGGCCGCTCTTCGACCTGCCGCTGCGTTTGCGTTCGTTGTCGCGCCTGCCGTTCGAAGCGCCGCATTTCGTCGAACAGGTGCTGGCCGAACGCCGCATCGACGGCGACGACGACATGCGCGTGAAGACCACGCTCGACCTCGGCCTGCAGCACAGTCTCGAGCGTCAGGTGCGCCAGTACGTGGAGCATGCCGGCGACCGCGGTATCCGCAACGCCGCCGCCTTGCTCATCGATACGCGCGACATGGGCGTGAAGGCGATGGTCGGCTCGGCGGATTACTTCGATGCCTCGATCTTCGGCCAAGTCAACGGCACGCTGGCGAAACGGTCGCCGGGCTCCACCCTGAAGCCCTTCATCTACGCCCTCGGCTTCGACCAGGGCCTGCTGCATCCGGAAACCGTCTTGCGCGACGTGCCGTCCGCTTTCGGGCCCTATACGCCGGAGAATTTCGACGGACATTTCCTCGGGCCCGTCACCGCGACGCAGGCTCTCGTGCGCAGCCGCAACATTCCCGCGGTACAGGTGGCCTCGCGGCTCGGGCATCCCACCCTCTACGAGTTCCTTCGCGATGCGGGCATCTCGCGCATGGCTAGCGAGCAGCATTACGGCCTCGCGCTGGTGCTGGGGGGCGGCGAAGTCACCATGCAGGAGCTGGGTGGTCTGTACGCGATGCTGGCCAATCGTGGCGAATGGCGTCCGTTGCGCATGCTTGCCGACGCGCCCCGTACGAAGGGCACGCGCCTGCTCAGCGAAGAGGCGGCCTTCATGGTGATGGACATGCTTCGGCAGAACCCGCGCCCGGACGACGCGGTGGCCGCGCAGCCTTCGCGACTGCCGTTGTACTGGAAGACGGGAACGTCGTGGAGCTTTCGCGATGCGTGGACGGCGGGGAGTTTCGGTCCTTACGTGCTGGTGGTGTGGGTCGGCAACTTCGACGGGTCGGGCAACCCGGCTTTCATCGGCGTGGAAGCCGCCGCGCCGCTCTTTTTCCGCATCGCCGATGCGCTTCGCGCCGAACGGCCGGGGCTGGTCGAGCCGGTGCGACGCAATCCGCCGAACCTGCGTCGCGTGCCCATCTGCATCGCCAGCGGTGATTTGCCCAACGCATGGTGCCCCCAGGTGGGCAGCACGTGGTTCATTCCCGGCAAATCACCCATTCGCGTAAGCACCGTGCACCGCCCGGTCGTCGTCGATACGCATACGGGCAAGCCGGCCTGTCCCCCCTACGATCCATCCCGCACGCGCACCGACGTCTACGAATACTGGCCTTCCGACCTGGCCCGCGTCTTCGCGCAGGCCGGCATGCCGCGCCGCGCGCCTCCACCGTTACCGGACTGCCAGGGCGGTGGGCAGGTGGCGGGGGATCCGCCGAGCATCACTTCCCCGCTCAAGGGCAGCACGTACCAGATCCGCGTATCGCGGCTGGGCAGCGAGAAGATCGCCTTCTCCGCGACCAGCGACGCGAGCGCGCGCATGCTTTACTGGTTCGTCGACGACGCCTACCTCGGTAGCGCGGCTCCCGGGCAAGCGCTGATGTGGGCACCCGAGCGCAGCGGGCGATTCCTGATCCGCGCGGTGGACGACCGGGGACGTGGCGATTCGCGCGAGTTGCGGATCGGGCTGATGGAATAAGGCAAGTCGTGCGCATATTCGGCAGGTGCCGTTCAGCGGCGGCTGCCGAGGGTCGATAAGGAAGGCCGGCATCGGTTCAGAGGGATTCCCACATGGCTTACGCGCTTCTCAAGGGTATCCGTTCCCTTTTTCCGGGCACGACGGACGATGTCCGCGGCAAGCTCGAAGCGATCAACCGCACGCAGGCGGTGATCGAATTCGCGCTCGACGGCACCATCATTGCCGCCAATCGGAACTTCCTCGACGCCATGGGCTACGAGGAGGGCGACATCCTCGGCCACCATCACCGTATCTTCGTCGATCCGCAGGAAGGGGCGTCGGCGGAATACGCCGCGTTCTGGGAACGCTTGCGCACGGGGCGGCCCGACGTGGGCCTCTATCGCCGTCTGGGCGCCGGGGGGCGCGAGGTGTGGATCCAGGCCAGCTACAACCCGGTGATGGATCGCTGGGGCCGTCCGGCCAAGGTGGTGAAGTTCGCCACCGACGTCACCGAGCAACGCCTGCGCACCGCCGACATGGAGGGCCGCCTGGCGGCCATCGACAAGGCGCAGGCCGTGGTGAGCTTCACGCTCGACGGCCTCATTCTCGAGGCCAACGACAATTTCCTCGCGACCATGGGCTACTCGCGCGACGAGGTGATCGGCCAGCACCACCGCATGTTCGTCGATGCCGCGGATCGCGAAAGCGCGGAATACCGCCACTTCTGGGAGAAGCTCGGGCGCGGCGAATACGACGCGTCGCTCTATCGGCGGGTAGATAGCCGCGGCCGCGAAGTATGGATCCAGGGCACCTATAACCCGATATTCGACATGGCGGGCCGACCGTTCAAGGTGGTGAAGTACGCCACCGATGTCACGGCGCAGACACGGGCCACGCGCACCCTTCACACCTCCCTTGCCGAGCTCGCCGACACCGTACCGGCCATCGCCGAGCAGGCGCGGATCACCAACGCCCTGGCAACCGAGGCCAGCCGCTCCGCCAGCGACGGCAGCGCGATGGTCGACGCGGTGATCGCCACGATGTCGGCCATCCAGGATGGCGCGCGCGACATCGCCGAGATCGTCGGCCTGATCGATTCCATCGCTTTCCAGACCAATATCCTCGCCCTCAATGCCGCCATCGAGGCCGCGCGCTCGGGAGGCCAGGGGCGCGGCTTCGCCGTGGTAGCCCATGAAGTGCGCATGTTGTCGCAACGCAGTTCGGAGTCGGCCCGTGACATTCGCGAGCTCATCGAGCGTACGTTAGAGCGGGTGCGGGAGGGCAACGAACGCAGCGGCGAAGCCGGCGAAGCCATGCGCGCCATCCTGACCTGCGTGTCGTCGCTGTTCGACCGGGTGTCCGACGTGGCTCGCGCCACCCAGTTCCAGGCCGGCGGCATCGACACCGTGCGCAGGGCAGTGGCGGAGCTGGCCTGAGCGACGTATGGTCGATCCGACCCCGACCGGAGCCAACGCCATGCCCAGCACCGTCATCCCCTGCCTGCGATACCGTGACGCCCTCGGAGCCATCGATTTCCTCTGCAAGGCGTTCGGTTTCGAAAGGCAAGCCGTCTACGCCGACGAGAACGACGGGCGTCTCGTCGATCATGCGCAGCTCACCTATGGGGACGGCATGGTCATGCTGGGCTCGGTGCGTGACGATACGCCGTTCGCGAGGCACATGGTGCAGCCCGACGAAGTCATGGGTCGCGAGACGCAATGCGCTTGCGTGACGGTAAGGGGCGACTTGCGGGCGCACTACGAGCGCGCGAGGAACGCGGGCGCCGTCATCGTCGACGACTACGAGGAAAAGGAATATGGCGGCGCGGGCTACTCGGCACGGGACCCGGAAGGCCACCTCTGGTACTTCGGAACCTACGATCCCTGGGCCATCGCGTGACGGCGGCCTCGTAACGGCCGGCGCAAGCGGATGTCGTCTTGCGCCGGCTCGGCGGGCGCGCATAGCCCGGGAACGGAGCGCGGCGTGGCCTCGGACGTACCTTGGGCGAGAAACGACGATACCGAGGCCATCACGGTATCGGAACAGGTTCGCGAGGCGGCGACGGGCTCTGGTATACCTGTGCGCCTACCACTTCTGGAGCCCCCGATGTCCTCGTTCGCCACCTATCCCAGCCTGCTCGACCGTACCGTGCTCATCACCGGCGGGGCCAGCGGCATCGGCGAATCCTTCGTCGCGCACTTCGCCGCGCAGGGCGCGAAGGTGGCCTTCCTGGACATCGCCGACGACGCCGGCAAGGCCCTGGCGTCGCGCCTGGCCGATAGCCGCCACGCCCCCCTGTTCATCCGATGCGACCTGACCGACGTGGACGCCCTGCGCGATGCGGTGGCACGGGCGCGCGACGCGTTCGGTCCGGTCGGGGTGCTCGTCAACAACGCGGCCAACGACGTCCGCCATGAGATCGCCGACACCGGCGTGGACGATTTCGATCGCAGTATCGCCACCAACCTGCGCCACCAGTACTTCGCGACCCAGGCGGTCATGCCCGACATGCGCCTGGCGGGGGAGGGTTCCATCATCTGCCTGGGGTCGACCGGCTGGATGAAGAAAAACGCCGGGTACCCGATGTACGCCACCGCGAAGGCGGCCATCGTCGGCTTCGTGTACGGCATGGCACGTGAGCTTGGCCACGACCGCATCCGCATCAACTGCCTCGTCCCGGGCTGGGTCATCACCGACAAGCAGCGCGAACTGTGGCTGGACGACGAAGGCGAAGCCGAAATCCGCCGGGTGCAGTGCCTTCCCGGTCACCTCATGCCGGAGGATCTTGCGAGGATGGCGTTGTTTCTTGCCGCCGACGACAGTCGCATGTGCACGGGACAGAACTTCATCGTGGACGGCGGCTGGGTCTGAACGATCACGGCGGACAGACACGAACGCGACGGGATCCATACATCACGCGGCATCCAATGCCATGAATCCTATCCTTCTCCAAGGGTTCACGACTTATGGACGTCGCCATCAAGCAACAGGTCGAGGCCGCCCACCCCAAGGCGGCCGTCGTCACCACATGCATACTCGCCGCGCTGGCGGGCCTCATGTTCGGGCTGGACATCGGCGTCATCTCTGGCGCGCAACAGTTCATCCAGGCCGAATTCAAGATCGACGATCACATGATCGAATGGATCGTCAGCGCGATGATGGCCGGCGCTGCCGTCGGGGCGCTCGGCGCGGGCTGGATGTCCGCCTCGCTGGGCCGAAAGCGGTCGCTCCTCCTGGGCGGCGTGCTGTTCATCGCGGGATCCCTGTTCTGCGCTTCCGCATGGAGCCCTGAGATCCTCATCGTCGCGCGCTTCGTCCTCGGGCTGGCGATCGGCGTCGCTACCTTCACGGCACCGCTCTATCTCGCCGAAGTGGCACCCGAGCGCATCCGTGGCGCCATGATCTCGACCTACCAGCTGATGATCACCACGGGCATCCTGCTGGCCTTCCTCTCCGACACCGCGTTCAGCGCGTCGGGCAACTGGCGGTGGATGCTCGGCATCATCGCCGCGCCAGGCGTGCTGTTCCTCGTGGGCCTGTTCTTTCTCCCCGATAGTCCCCGTTGGCTGCTCCTGAAAGGACGTCGCGAAGATGCGCAGGTCGTGCTGGCGAAGCTTCGCGGCGACGAGAAAGTGGTCGAAAAGGAAGTCGCCGATATCGAAGAGCAGCTGAAGACGCCGCAGCACGGGTGGAGCATGTTCCGCGAAAACCCGAACTTCCGCCGCTCGGTGGGCCTCGGTGTGCTGTTGCAGGCCATGCAGCAGTTCACCGGCATGAACGTGGTGATGTACTACGCGCCACGCATCTTCAAGGACATGGGATACGACACCCACGCGCAGATGTGGTTTACCGCAGCCGTTGGCCTGACCAACGTGTTGGCGACGCTCATCGCGTTCGGCCTGGTCGACCGTCTCGGCCGAAAGCCCATCCTTTACGCGGGCTTCGCCATCATGGCCATCGGGCTGGGCGTGGTCGGCACGATGATGGGCATGGGCATCCACTCGCGCGGCGAGCAGTTCTTCACGGTGGGCATGCTGCTGCTCTTCATCGTGGGATTCGCCATGTCCGCCGGCCCGCTCATCTGGACCCTATGCTCCGAGGTGCAGCCCCTAAAAGGACGCGACTTCGGCATCGCCTGCTCGACCTTCACCAACTGGGTCACCAACATGATCGTCGGCGCCACCTTCCTCAGCCTGCTCAGCGGGTTCGGCAACGCGCAGACATTCTGGCTATACGCCGCGCTCAACGCCGTGTTCATCGTGCTTACGTTCTGGCTGGTGCCGGAGACCAAGGGCGTGACGCTGGAACAGATCGAACGCAACCTCATGGGCGGCAAGCCGCTGAGGCAGATCGGCCGATAACTGCCGTGCGCGCGCGTAGCACATTCGGCTAGGCGGACGTCTGAGAAAAACGGTGAAACATCCGTTTCAACACGTCGGCGAATCGGCAAAAAATCCCGATTTTTGAGAATGTTTCTATATGTAAGCCTGTTTGATTCCGACAAAATTTCCACGTGGTCACGGTACATCGACGTACCGCGATCACGTGGGGCCGCGTCACGCCGTCCCTTTGCCGGGGCAAGCCGGCTCGGCCAGTCGAAATCAGTACAAGGTCAATTGGATGAACCTCAAGGCAATCACCTCCGCCCTGCTCCTGGCAGGCTTCGCCGCGTCGCCCGCTTTCGCGGAGAGCGGGACGATCAACTTCACCGGCTCCATCGCTAACGTCACCTGCACCATCAATGGCGGCAGCAGCGCTCCGCTCGTCGCCGATATCGGCAGCATCAGCGCCGGCGACCTCGCCAATGTCGGCGACCGCCAGGGCAAGGCGTCCATCGTGATCACCGTCGGCGCCCCCGGTGAAACCTCGTGCCCGAACGGCACCAAGGTGTGGGCCCGATTCGATGAAGACCCCACCCTGGTCGACCTCGTGACCGGCATGGTCAAGGTCACCCCGGGCCCGAACGCCGCAGCCGGCGTCCAGATCCGCCTGTTCAACGAAAACAACGAGGCGATGCACCTCAAGGACGACCAGAAGATCTTCAAGAAGACGGTGCAGGACAACCAGGCCACCATCATTCACACGGCCTCGTACGAAGCGATCGGCCCGGTCACCGCCGGCACGGCGAATGGCCTGGTCCGCTACACGGTCAACTACGAGCCGGCAGGTTAAAAGCCTCTCATGGAAAAGCTGCCGGCCGCTGGCCGGCGGCTTCATCAAGGATGTCGATCATGGCTAGAAAGACGGGCTCGACACGAGCGCGGGCCGCAATCCTGGGACTTTCGCTTTCGGTGGTTTCTACGCTGGCCAGTGCCAGCGTCGTCATGAATGCCACGCGTTACATCTATGCGGCGGACGACAAGGAAATTACGGTCAAGGTGTCGAATGTCGGCAAGTCGCCGGTGCTTTCGCAGGCATGGATCGACAGTGGCGATGCAAAAGCTACGCCGGAAACGGTCAACGTACCTTTCAATCTCACGCCTCCCATTGCGCGCATCGAGGCCGGGAAAGCCCAGACCCTTCGTATCTCGTTCACGGAAGCCGATCTACCCATCGACCGTGAAAGCCAGTTCTGGATCAACGTCCTCGAGGTTCCACCGAAACCTGCGGAAACCGAAAACGACAGCAATCATATCCAATTGGCCGTGCGATACCGACTCAAGCTCTTCTATCGCCCCAAAGGGCTCAAAGGCACGCCGGACGACGCAGCAAGTCACCTCGTATGGTCGAGAGTTGGCACGAACGCCGTCAGTGTTCATAACGACAGCGCTTTTCACGTCACGGTCAACGATGCCTCATTAAAGGCGGATGGAGGTTCACATTCCATCGAACCGTTTGCTCTTGCTCCCCGTTCCAGCAAGCGCATCGAGGTGGAGAGCTTGTCGTCCGGCACCGAAAAGGCCGACGTGACGTACCAGACCATCAATGACTATGGCGGCTTCGTCGAACACTCGACGACCCTCTGACACATTACTCCACCGAACGCGGCGAACCCCCGCCGCTGGCGACGCATCATGATCGACACCCCACGGACAATTCGATCCGGACGTAGGCTGCTGCCTGTGCAAAAGCGACTGGCGGTTGCGCTATCGCTGGCAATCGCCTGCGTCGAGGAGGCAAACGCCCTTGTCGATCCCGAGCCGGCACCGCAGGCGGCCTTCAGCAGCGATTTCCTTCACGTCGCGGGCCCGGTCGACCTCTCTCGATTCGAGCGTGGCAACGTCACCCTTGCGGGGGTTTACCGGCCCGCCATCCGGGTTAACGATACACCGGTCCCCGGTATGGGCGAAGTCACCTTTCGTCAGGTGCCAGGCATCGAGAGTGCGCAGCCCTGTCTGGATCGCGGCATGTTGATCCGGTTCGGCCTCGATCCGGACAAACTCGCCACGCAGGTGGCATCCGGCAACTCCGTGAAGCCGCTCACCGATGAGCCCTTTTGCGGACACATCGGCGACTACCTGCCCGGAGCGTCGATCGACTTCGACGATTCCGAGCAGATCCTTCACGTATCGATTCCCCAGGCTTTCATGGCCTCACGGGCACGGGGATACGTCAGTCCCGATCTTTGGGACGACGGCGAAACGACGGCCATGCTCAACTACAACGTCAATACGTACCATGTGCGGTCCGGAGAGCGCCGTAGCACGGCCACGTTTGGAGGCATTCGCGCCGGGGCCAATCTCGGCGGATGGCGTCTCCGCCATACCGGCAACATGAGCCTGCGTGATGGACGGCACCGCTGGCAGAACACGCAGACCTACGCACAGCACGACCTCACGGATGCACGGGCGCGACTGACGGTGGGCGATAGTTATACCAGCGGTGAGATCCTGGATAGCGTGCGGCTGCGCGGCATAGCGATCGCCAGCGATCAACGCATGCTACCGGCCTCCCAACGAGGATACGCACCGACCGTTCGCGGTATCGCGCAGAGCAACGCCCAGGTCGCCATCCGGCAGAACGGCTACCTCATTCACAGCACCACCGTGGCGCCGGGCGCGTTCGAGATCGACGACCTTTACCCCACCGGGTACGGAAGCGACCTGGAAGTGACCGTTACCGAGGCCGACGGCCGCACGCGAACCTTCGTCGTGCCCTATACCTCCGTGCCGCAGATGTTGCGCGAAGGAGCGTACCGATTCGCCGTCGCCGCGGGCCAAGTCGTGGATAACAGCGTGGCGGATACGCCGTTCGTATTCCAGGCTACCTACCAGCGTGGTCTCACGACGAACACCACGCTCTACGCCGGGACGACGGCCTCGAACAGCTATGGGTCGGGCCTGCTTGGCGGCGCCATCAACCTTCCGTTCGGTGCGGTATCGCTCGATGTGACGGCGTCGCGCGCCGCGTTCCGGTATGGCGGAGTGCGGCGAGGCGTGAGCACCCGGCTTCGCTACAACCGCTCGGTGCTTTCCACGGGTACGAACTTCGGAGTGGCGGCCTACCGCTTCTCGACGCGAGATTACCTGGGTGTCACGGACGCCGCTCGCATCCGTTCGTATCTGAAGTATGGCGGCCTTGATCCGCAAGCTGGCGGCGAACGCGGCCGATTCGAGGCGACCGTCGCACAGACATTGGGGCAGGGGCAGCTCTCGCTGACCGGCTCCATCAGCGACTACTGGGGCGCGCGGGGTCGCGACTCGGCCTTCTCGGTGGCCTACGGTGGTGGCTGGCGTTCCATGTCTTACAACGTCTCCGTCCAGCGTGCCAGGTTGGGCAACGTATTGAGTGCCATCCCGGGCAGGCAAAGCGGCGAGGTCGACACCACGGTTTATGTGTCTCTTTCGATACCGCTGGGTCATGCGCCCGGGGCGCCCAGCCTGAATACTACGCATACCCAGGGGAGCCGAGCCGGAAGCAGCACGCTCGCCTCATTGAACGGATATGCCGACCGCGATGGCACCCTGTCCTACAACGTCACGGCCAGTCGCTCGCGGCAGGATGGTCATGGCAGCAACGCCGGTAGCGGAAGCCTCGCCTATCGTGCCCATGCCGGTAGCTACCGCATCGGCGCGGCTACCTTGAGCGGCGGGGGGCAGCAGTACTCCGTCGGTGCGGCGGGCGCCCTCGTCGTACATCGCGATGGCCTCACCCTGTCGCAGGAGCTCGGCGAAACCAACGCCATCATCCATGCGCCGGGCGCCGCAGGCGCTCGCGTGGAAAGCACGGCCGGGGTACGGCTCGACCGCCATGGCAATGCGGTCGTACGCGGACTGCTCCCCTACCAGATCAATACCATCGCCATCGATCCGCGCGGCGCGTCCCACGATGTCGAACTCGAGAGCACGTCGGAGTCGGTCGCTCCCCGGGCGGGCGCCTTCGCCCGACTCGAATACAAGACATCGCAGGCCCAGTCCCTGCTCATTCATGCCACGAAGCCCGACGGACAAGCGCTTCCTTTCGGAGCATCCGTGTACGACGCCGCCGGGCAAGCGATAGGGGTCGTGGGACAGGGCAGCAAGATCTTCACGCGTGGCGCCAAGGCAGGGTCGCGCCTGACCGTCAGCTGGGGAACGAGCGAAGTCGATCGCTGTGAGATCGACGTCCCCGCGTCGATCGATTCGCTAGGCCTGCACGGCATGCATCGTTCCTTCAAGGCGCCATGCGCTAACGACTCGATGGTGTCGGCTCCGCCCATAAAAGCGGCCATCGCCGCTTGAATGACCGTGGCAGGCCTGGACAGGCCTGCCCATGTGAACGACGTGGCGACGACCAGGAGGGGCGCGCCACGTGAGGAACTCCCGCATTATGGAATCCCAGTTCAGTGGCGGCCTGTCGGCCGTAACGCGCGAACGCGCGCGCGACAAGCTGCGCCGAGACCTCGGCGACGTGTTCCTCGAAGCTTTCAATGACCCGAAAACGGTCGAAATCATGCTCAACGCCGACCACCGCCTTTGGCAGGAGCGATTGGGCGAAGGCATGCGCTGCATCGGCACGATGCGCCCAAGCCAGTCCGAAGCCGTCATCAAGACCACGGCCGGCTATTACGGCAAGGAAATCACGCGCTCGAATCCGGTGCTCGAAACCGAGTTTCCGCTCGACGGATCGCGCTTCGCCGCCCAATTGCCGCCCATCGTCAGCGCACCGACCTTCGCGCTCCGAAAAAAGGCGATCTCCATCTTCAGTCTGGAGGACTATGTCGCCTCAGAGGTCATGACGGAAGCGCAGCGACGAGTCATCGTGGATGCGATTCGCGCGCATCGAAATATTCTGGTGATCGGTGGGACCGGTTCCGGTAAGACAACATTGGTCAACGCCATTATTCGCGGAATGGTCGAGACGGATGCCAGAGACCGCGTCTTTATCATCGAGGACACCGGTGAGATCCAGTGCGCGGCTGATAATTTCGTGCAGTACAGGACGTCTTGCGAAGTGAGCATGACTCAATTGCTACGGACGACGTTGCGCATGCGTCCGGATCGAATCCTGGTCGGCGAAGTGCGTGGGCCGGAAGCGCTCGACTTATTGATGGCCTGGAATACCGGACACGAGGGAGGCGCAGCGACCCTGCATGCCAATGATGCGCGCGCTGGTCTATCCCGATTATCTCTACTGGTGAGCATGCATCGAGATGCCCCCAATCCGATTGAACCACTGATTGCCGAGGCAGTGCACGTGATCGTCCACATCTCGCGAACGCCTCATGGCCGTAGAGTCCAGGAGGTTCTCGCAGTAGACGGGTATGGAAAATCTGGATTTATAACTAAAAGGCTGTAGTCGGCCGAGGTCTATGAGAGATATGAATATAAAAATGGCAATCATCGTCGCTCTAATTTCGGGCGTAATGTTCCCTTCGCTCGCGCTCGCAGAAGGACTCCCCTTCCAAACCAATGCCGACCTGCTTGAGAAGGCGATGTCGGGTCCGATCGCGACCATCATCTCGCTTGTAGGAATCGTGGGTTGCGGTGCGATGCTTATTTTTGGTGGCGAACTGAGTGGGTTTGCGCGAACCATGGTGTTTCTGGTGCTCGTCATATCGGTCATCGTCCAAGCAGGCGCCATCGTAAGAGTTTTGCAAGGCGAGACGGGTGGATCCCCCAATGTCACCGTCACCACAATGAGGTAGCCGACGTGGGTATACGTACTGTTCCTATTCGTCGCGCAGGTAACCGAGACAATTTAGTGCTCGGAGGAGATCGTGAGCTCGTCCTGTTTACCGGACTCTTGGCCGGCGCACTAATATTTTCTGCGCACGATCTAAAGGCTGCCGTCTTTGGTGTGACCCTATGGGTCATTGGTCTTCAGATATTTCGAATCATGGCCAAGGCCGACCCGAAAATGCGCTACGTGTACCTGCGTCAGCGTCGTTATCGAAAATTCTACCCAGCACGCTCGACGCCATTCCGTGAAAACGGCCCAGCCGAGCAGGCGCAATTCCGATGACACTCGTATGGTTCATCTGTGGCATGGCGGCGATCGTTGCCGTGCTGGTCATCATCCTGTTCATCACGATTCGCAAGCTCGATAACGAACCCCGGCTGGATTTCCGTCGCCCGCACGGACAGGCGGCCGCGGATCTCCTGAACTACGCTGCCGTAGTCGCGGATGGTGTCATCGTCTGCAAGAACGGCGCCTTCATGGCGGCGTGGATGTACGAAGGCGACGATGCGGCGAGCAGCACCGACGAGCAGCGTGAAACCACGTCCATGCGTATCAACCAGGCGCTTGCACGGCTGGGCAACGGTTGGATGTTGCACGTGGATGCGGTTCGTCGGCCGGCGAGTGAGTACCCGGATGCCGCCAGCTCGCACTTCCCCGACCGTGTATCGGCGGCCATGGACGAGGAACGACGCCGGCTGTTCCAGATGCTGGGGACGACTTACGAGGGCTACATGGTCATGACCCTCACCTGGTACCCGCCGCAGATCGCCCAGCGCCGCTTCGTCGAAATGATGTTCGACGACGAAGCCGAAGTGGCCGGCAAGACGGAGCAGACGACCAACCTCATCGCCGAGTTCCAGCGCGAGTGCACAAGCTTCGAGAACGGCCTTTCCGGCGTGCTCAAGATGACGCGTCTTTGCGCGCACAGCAAACTGACGGAATACGGCCGTCGGTTGGTCTATGACGACTTCCTGCGTTGGCTCCAGTATTGCGTGACGGGCGTGGACCATCCCGTGGTGCTGCCGGAGAACCCGGTGTACCTGGATGCCCTGATTGGTGGACAGGATATCTGGACCGGCGTCGCGCCGCGCATCGGACGTCGCTTCATCCAGGTGGTGGCCGTGGAAGGCTTCCCACTGGAGTCATATCCTGGGATTTTGGCATCGCTCGCCGATCTACCCAGCCAATATCGCTGGTCGAATCGCTTCATCTTCATGGATCCCCATGAGGCGTTGCGGCAGATGGAAAAGTTCCGCAAGAAGTGGCGCCAGAAGGTGCGCGGCTTCTTCGATCAGATTTTCCAGACCAGCAGCGGCTCGGTGAACTACGACGCCCTGTCGATGATGAAGGATGCCGAAGCGGCCATCGCGGAAATCAACAGCGGGCTGGTGGCCCAGGGTTTCTACACCAGCGTCGTCATCGTCTCCGACGACGATCGCGTGCGACTGGACCGATCCGTGCGCCAGATCGAGAAGGCCATCAATGCGCGCGGGTTCGCCGCGCGTATCGAATCGGTCAACACCATGGATGCCCTGCTCGGAAGTTTCCCCGGGCATGGTGTGGAGAACGTGCGTCGTCCCCAGCTCAATACCCTCAACCTCGCCGACCTTCTGCCCACGGCCACGATTTGGACGGGGGAGCCGGATGCTCCCTGCCCGATGTATCCGCCGCGGTCGCCGCCGCTCATGCATTGCGTTACCCAGGGAGCGACGCCGTTTCGTCTCAACCTGCACGTGAACGACCTGGGTCATACGTTCATCTTTGGGCCGACGGGCGCGGGCAAGTCGACCCATCTTGGAATCCTTGCGGCACAGTTCCGCCGGTATCCCGGCATGTCCCTCTACTGCTTCGACAAGGGGCGTTCCCTTTATCCGCTCGTGAAGGCATGCGGTGGCTTGCATTTCGACGTAGGTGGTGACGACGATGAGCTGGCCTTCTGTCCGCTTCAGTTCCTCGAGACGAAGTCGGACCGTGCCTGGGCCATGGAGTGGATCGATTCCATGCTTGCGCTGAACGGCGTGCAGACCACGCCCGCGCAGCGGAACGAGATCGGAAACGCCATCGTCTCGATGCACCAGTCGGGAGCGACCACGCTGTCCGAATTCGTACTGATGATCCAGGAGGAGTCGATCCGCGAGGCTTTGAAGGTTTATACCGCCGATGGAGCCATGGGGCATCTCCTCGACGCGAGTGTCGACGGCTTGAGGCTTTCCGACTTCGCGGTGTTCGAGATCGAAGACCTCATGACCATGGGCGACCGATTCGTGCTGCCGGTACTGCTTTACCTTTTCCGGCGTATCGAGACGTCGCTGAAGGGCCAGCCCGCGGCCATCATCCTCGACGAAGCCTGGCTGATGCTCGGCCACCCGGTGTTCCGGGCGAAGATCCGTGAATGGCTCAAGGTGTTGCGCAAGGCCAACTGCCTGGTGGTCATGGCGACGCAGGGCCTGTCGGATGCGGCGAACTCCGGCATCCTCGACGTGATCGTGGAATCCACGGCCACGAAGATCTTCCTGCCCAACCCCTTCGCCAGGGACGAGGATGCGGCCGCGCTCTATCGGCGGATGGGTCTGAATGCCCGGCAGATCGAGATCCTCGCCACTGCCGTTCAGAAGCGGCATTACTACTACGTGTCCGACAAGGGCCGTCGCCTCTACGACCTGGCCTTGGGTCCGCTGGCGTTGGCGTTCATCGGTAACGCCGACAAGGAATCCATCGCGGCGATCCGGGCGCTCGAAGCTCGCCACGGTGAAGGGTGGGTCGATGAGTGGCTGGCGGGCAAGGGCCTGCGCCTGGCCGACTATGGAGCATGACGATGGCTAAGCGGAAGATCGATTACAAGCGCGTTCCCAAGCCGGCCGACGGCCTGGCGCATCCTTATCTCAATGCCAAGCGCACATGGAATTCCCATGTCGGCGGCGTGATCGCCTCGCGCGCGCTCTGGCAGGCGATGGCGTTGCTTTGCCTGCTCGTCGTTTTCGTCGCCGTCGGTGGCGTCGTCTACATCGGCAGCCAGTCGAAGTTCGTGCCCTACGTCGTCGAAGTCGACAAGCTCGGCGAAGCGGCGGCGGTGGCACCGGCATCGCTGGCGACTCACTTCGATCAGCGCATCGTGCGCACGACGCTGGCGGAGTTCATCGTCAATGCGCGTACGGTAACGCCCGACATCGCCCTCCAACGGCGAAACATCTTCAAGGTGTACTCGCAGATGCGGGCCAGCAGTCCCGCCGCGCAGAAGATGACGGGCTATCTCAATGGCTCGCCCGAAAGCAACCCATTCAAGCGGGCGGAGAAGCAGACCGTCAATGTGGAAATCCTGTCGTCCATCCCGCAGAGCACGGCGACCTGGCAGGTCGACTGGATGGAGACGGAGCGAAACCGCAAGGGAGACATCCTAGGCAAGCCCTTCCGCATGCGGGCGCTCATCCACATCGATCCCACGCCGCAGGCACAGGACATGGACGAAGACCGCCTTCGCCTGAACCCGCTCGGTATCTTCATCACGGACTACTCCTGGTCCAAGCAGTTCTAGAGGCTCTCTCGTGTTCAAAGCAATCGCTCTCGCCGTACTGGCGCTAGGGCTGCCGTGCGCCGCCTTGGCAAATACCGACGCGGATCTGGCCAATCGCTTCCTGGCGACCGACAACCCGAAGCTTACCCCCACCGAAAAGGCGGGACTGGATATCTCCCGTCAGTGGATCGCCAGCACCTCGGCGGCGGTCAAGCCGGTGCCGGGGCCGGACGGCGCCATCCGCTTCCTGTTCGGCCAATCCCAGCCGAGCATCGTCTGCGCCGTGCTCCAGGTGTGCGACGTCGAACTGGAGCCCGGTGAACAGGTGAGTTCCGTGAATCTCGGCGACGCGGTGCGATGGCTGGTGGAGCCGGCCCTTTCCGGCAGCGGCGACACCGCCATCCAGCACCTTGTCATCAAGCCCCTTGATGTGGGCCTGGAGACGTCGCTCATGGTGACCACGGATCGTCGGACCTACCATCTCCGACTGCGCTCGCATCGCACGGAGTACATGCCTCGGGTCGCGTTTTCCTATCCCACGGCGTCGGCCTCCAAGTGGGCCGAGACCAAGAGGAAGGCGTCGACCGAGCAGGCAAGGAAGGGGAGCTCCGGCACCAACGAGTATCTGGGCCAGCTCGATTTCAACTACCGGGTCAGCGGCAATGCGCCGTTCAAACCGGCGCGCGTCTACAACGATGGGGTAAAGACGATTATCGAGATGCCGACGACGTTCTCCCAGGGGGAAGCGCCGACGCTTCTTGTCGTCCGGGATAGCGGAAGCCTCTTCCGGAAGGATGACGAGGTCCTGGTCAACTACCGTCTCCAGGATGGGCGCTACATCGTCGATACGCTGTTCGACAAGGCGATCCTGGTCGCAGGCGTAGGCCCGGCACAGCGCAAGGTAACGATCGAGAGGAAGCGTTGAACGTGCGACGCCTCGCCATTGCCATCTTGGGTGGAGCGCTTGCGGCATGCGTACCGCTGAAGAAAGACATGCCGTCTCCGGGAGACATGGACCCGCTTCGTCGTGAGATCGTCAACGACGTGACCGGGCTGCTCGTCGTCGAGTTCGACCCCACGGTGATCGCCCTTCAACCGGTGTCATCCCAGGGTGCCCTGCGGTCGGCCCTCCACGCCTCGCTGCGGGACAGAGGCTACCGGATGGGCTCGACGTACCCGGACGCTCAGGCCTTCGACTGCGAGGTCATCCCCCTGTGGGATAACCAGTATCTCGTTCGGGTCGTCGTCGGCAGGCACCGTCTTTCGCGCCTATGGATCGCGAACGGTACGCATGCCTATGGCGGCGGTGCATGGACGCGAGGCCAGTGACCACCATGGAAAAGATACCGAACGAAGCCGAGGCACTGGCACCTGAAGCCGGCGTCCCCGCGAAAGCCGACGACGTCGCCCCGGGCGTCCGTCGGGTCAATAACGTTCCGCTGATGATCATCGGCGGCGTGCTGGCGATCTTCGTGATCCTGGTCGGCACGATGGTCACGCGGCGTGACGACGGCGAACCTATCCGTCATGGAAGCTCCCAGGGAGCGCTTCCGGAAAGTGGTCACGTGCTGGATAAATTGCTCATTAGCGGCGCGACGGCCGGGGTCGTTGAGGCGGCCGACAAGCCAGGCTATCCGGCGATCCCTGTTGCGCAGCTGCCGAACGACGAGCTACCCCCCGCTCCACCGCGCGTGGAGGGTGCATCGCGGTCCGATACCGGACCCGCGGATGAACATGCCGCGGAACGGATGAAGATGTTGCAGACGGCGCTGCATGCGAAAACGTCGATCACCAAGGTCGACAAGCCGCCGCAATCGCCAGGCGGCGAGCCGGCCGACGCCGACGCCGACGCGGCACAGGGAGGCAGCGCTGAACCCGATCCACGCGTCCCGGTACATGCGAACGGCGATTACGGCGCCTTCGACCGGAAAGGTGCGGCGGGTGAGGACCGCTGGGTGCTGGGTTCGAGGCAGGAATCGCCTCGCAGCCTTTATGAACTGCGTGCGGGTGCCGTCATCCCGGCCATCATGATTTCCGGCATCAATTCGGACTTGCCGGGCCAGATCATCGCGCAGGTCAGCCAGGACGTCTTCGATACCGCGACAGGGAAGTTTCGGCTGATCCCGCAAGGGGCGAGGCTCATCGGCCGGTATAACCACCAAGTGGTTTTCGGGCAGTCCCGCTTGCTCGTCGCCTGGCAGCGGATCGTGTTTCCGGACGGGAAGGCGCTGGACATCGGCGCCATGGATGGCGTCGACGCGTCGGGATACGCCGGGTTCTCGGACAAGGTCGACAATCACTACCTGCGCATCTTCGGTTCGGCGATCTTCCTTTCCGGGATCACCGCCGGACTCACATCGTCCACGACCGATCCCCGCAACGATCCTTACGGATCCTCGAATGCCGCGGTACTCAGTCAGGCCCTGGCGCAGCAGATCGGTACGGTGGCCGCGGACATGCTCCGCAAAAACCTGGACGTGGCACCCACGCTGAAGATACGGCCGGGCTATCGCTTTCACGTCATGGCGGTGAAGGACATGACGTTCGACCGGCCTTACATTCCCTTCGAGTAGCGAAGGGTTTCGCCTAGCCTCGAGGTGGCTAGTTATCCAGACGGAGGATCGATGATGAAAAGAAAAATAAAGCCCGTTTTGTGTGCGGCGGCTATTTCCGCCCTCGGAAGCCAGAGCGCGTCCGCGATGGTTCTTGTGTGGGATATACCCAACTTCTTTGTCAATAAGATGAACCTTAAGGCGAACAAAAAACGCGAGGAGCAACTCGAGGCGATTCGGCACCAGCTTTCCACCAAAGAAGGGGACACAGTAAACCACTACACGTCCATATCGGCAGATATCGATCAAACAAACATCAAGATCGATGCGGACTTTACGTGGATTATCAATGAAGGGGAGGGAGGTAACGAAGTCATACCAATTCCCGCGCCGGTGAAAGACTTCTTCAAGAACATAGTCGACGCTGATAAAAGCGAGGATTTTATCGCCCGATATCGAGATGCACGTGATTATAAGGAAGTCAACCCAGACGATGAGGCCGGATTCGAGGGGTCGCGTGCGAGAAAAGTGTCGAACGACATGTGGGTGAAATCGATTGAGAGCCATCAAGAGAATCTGGCGACCGACGCAAAGTCCCTCGCAGACCTGATAAGCCGAAGTAAGCCAAAGGGCGAAGAAATGGGTCACGCGAAGCAAATGCAAATCGCAAACGCCATCGCGCAATCCCAGGTAAACCAGCTGATCAAGTTACGTTCCATGTTGCTCGTATCCGAAGCCGCTCGCGTGGCGGAATCACAGGCGGCCGCGGACAAGGAGGCGCGAGCGCTGGCGACGTCCGCCCGGCTGAGGGCGGGATTGAAGGAGGCGAGCAGCAGCTACGCTCGCCCACAGAAAACCACGCGTGTAGACGCATTCTGATTTCCCCGGGAGCGGCGCATGGCCGCTCCTTCGTCCGCGAAAAAGACCAGTGTTTCCCACATCAATGACTTTCATGCTTCGTGTCACGACGGTGCTTTTCTTGTGCGCCTTTGCCGGTGATGCCTCGGCCGGCGTCGCGGCGGACGACCTCGTCGAGGGCATAGGAAAGCTGTTCCGGGAGCACCCGAATGCGGGGTTCATCCTGGAGGCGGCGGAACGCCTGTTCTGGACCCTGGCGACCATCAGCCTCGTATGGACGATGGGGATGCAGATCCTGCGACAGGACATCGGCGAAGTGCTCATGGAGCTGACCCGGTTCGTCGTCGTGACGGGGATCTTCTTCTGGATACTTGACACTGCGTCGAGGGGAAAGGGTGATGACGGGTCCATCCTCAACATCGTCAATTCATTTTTCGAGATGTCGAACGGATCGCCCGATGCCACCGCTTTCATCGATGATGCGAACTCGATCGCCCGGGTCGGTTTGCAGGTCTATACCGATGTGATCTATGCCACGGGATCGGCGCCCGATGCGGACAAGATCATCCTCAATTTGCTTGGCATCGGGACGATGATCGTCCTCTGTCTCATGGCGGCGCAGTTTCTCTTGTTGCTCGTTGCGGCCTGGATGATGGGGTACGCGGGTATCTTCCTTCTCGGATTCGGGGGTGCCCGCTGGACGTCGCCCGTGGCCATCCATTTCTACAAGCATGTCTTCGCCATCGGGATGTGCATGCTCGTGCTGGGCTTCATCGGTCATCAGGGATATCCGCTGCTCGATGAGTTGGCCAATGCGTCGGCAGCCACGCGGTCGGGCATTTCAGGCTATACGAACCAGGGGCTGATGCTCTGCGTTTCGGTCCTGTTTCTCGTACTTTCGCTGAAAGTGCCACAGATCCTCTATTCGGTCGTCACGGGGTCCCAGGTCGGCATCTACGTCGGCAGCGCGAGCATGGTGGGTTCGGCGATCGGCGCGGGCGGCGCAGCCGCACTGGCGTCCATGAACACGTGGTCCAGCCCAGTCGATCAGACGTCCCGTCACGTCGACTCCCCGAGCCGGGTATCGGTAAGGGCGGACTCCGTCATGGAAGCGGTTCATCGATCGGCGATCGGAATCGACGGCCCTAGCGAGCCCTTCAACACGCGGGTGTCGAACTACGGCACCACGGTCGGCGATCGGCAGGCCAATCAGATCGCCGGGAACGCGACGTTCGATCGCGGCCCGTCGTTCGGGGCTTCCCTGGGCGCGTCCACATCGTCAGGAGAACCGATGCGCCTCGCCGGGGATGCGTCGTCGCGTTTTTCCCATGAGCCGTATGCCGAAGCAAAGCGGCTGTCGTCCCCTATGAGCGAAACCGAGCCTGGGCCCGACTATGCGGCCGAGATGTCCGCGATCATGGAGTCACGGCAGACCCACGGCTCGTTGGATTCGGCTCATCCGAGTGGAGGCGGTCACATGGCCACCTCGGGGGGCAATACGTTGCCGGGCGCGGGGAGTGCGCACGCCGTTCGCGTTGCCGACGACGGGGAGCGGGTGATCTTGCCCGGTGAGTTCCTTGACGTCGAAGGAGCGCAAGGGGATGCGCGTGTCGGTTCGCAGACGGCGATATCCCTCGGTCCGCAAGCTTCCTCGGGCGCGGTAAACCATGCGGATGCCGATCTGCGAACGCACGGGCACCTTGAAGCCGGGGCTCCGGAGGTCCCTGAGCTCTCCATCGCCGCGGACGGCACAACCCTTGATCGCAGGGAGGTGAGCCAGACGCGGATGCACGATGTTTCCGTCAAGGCCTCGGTTGAAGCATCTCGGGAAGACTCGTCCGTCCGCGCCTTGGAAGGGGCCCGCGCGCATGAAACCTCCGCGGTAGTCACGGAAAGGGGTGCGCCAGTCGACGTCGTTCCGGGACGGGTGGGGCCCACGAGCGCCCAGGCGGGCGAGGCGTCGTCGGGTGTCCGTTCGTCGGAGCACGTCGGCGGAAGCTCGGTTGGCGACGCTTCGACCCATGGGTCGCTCACGCACTCACATGTATTCGACCAGGACAGAGAAGCAGCAGGATTCGCGGGTCTCCCGTCAGACGATTCCGTCGGAATAGCGCAAGCAGAGCGGGCCGGCAACACGCCCGCCCACGCATCGAGCCGCGGCGTCGGTGGCTTGCCGGATGGCGTCACGGACGGCGTCGCCCCGTCCGTTCAACGGGCCTCGGGTACGCCCGTCGATGCGTCGAATCATGGGGCGGATATGACTTCGTCGGGTTCGACGACGCCTTTCCCGTCGATGTCTTCGGACGGCAGCCCTGAAAAGATCTCCGTCCCGGATGCGTCGGTCGACGACGTCGGCCGAACCCGGACCCGTGGCGCGGTAGAGGTTCCCGTGCCCGGGTCGATCCCGGAGCGTGCCGAGGTTTCCTCGGTCGAGGCGAACGGAATGCACGGTACGCCGACCCAGGACTTCGGCGCCGCGTCCGACTCGGAACCTGGCGGGCTATTCGCGATGAAGGCATCCGTTGGACATTCGTTCGCCGGGATCGACGAGAAGGAAGGCACTCCGGCCCGCGCCATCGTGGAGCCGGTTCGGCAGGACGATGGAGCGGAAACGACCGGATCGGTGGCCGACGAGATGCCGAAAGGCGTCGACGAACATACGTCACTTGAAGTGGTGAACCGTGGGAGCGCTCGAGGCAGCGACGCAAGGCACGGTTCGAGCGCAACGTCGTCAGCCTTGTCGACGACGATCGACTCAGCCTTGACCGGGCCTGCGGACATCGCCAACGTCGAGATCGGGCAGTTGTCTCGCGACGCATCGATCGACGAGAAGGAAGGCACTCCGGCCCACGCCATCGTGGAGTCGGTTCGGCACGACGATGGGGCGGAAACGATCGGATCGGTGGCCGACGAGATGTCGAAAGGCGTCGACGAACATACGTCACTTGAAGTGGTGAACCGTGGGAGCGCTCGAAGCAGCGACGCAAGGCACGGTTCGAACGCAACGTCGTCAGCCTTGTCGGCGACGATCGACTCAGCCTTGACCGGGTCTGCAGACATCGCCAACGTCGAGATCGGGCAGTTGTCTCGCGACGCATCGACATCGTCTTTGATCGAGAAGATCGAGAACGATCAAGACACGACCAGGCGCGAGACGCTGCTCGGCGCCGCCGACGTGGACGCCCCCGATGTCGAGTCCTGTACCACCGCGCAGGATCGCATCCGGGCCTCGACTTACGGAACAGCGGACAAGCCTTCCACGGCAAGTCACGTCCATCAGCATTCGTCCGACGCGTCGACGGAAGATCCTCGTGTGACGAACGTTCCCGCGAATCGAGATTGGAAGCGACACGATGAGCCCGATCCGGGCGATCCGCCCATGCTAAGCGACGACCCCGACGCGGACCCGCCCACATGATCGACATGCTCCCCGACATCCCGCCCGAAAAGCACGACATGGTGGCCTGCTCCCTGGGCGCCGCGCTCGCTTACGACATTCCCGCGAACATCCTTCTCGCCATCGCCGAGCAGGAATCCGGTCGTCCCGGACAGTGGGTTCGCAATCGCAATGGCACCTACGACGTCGGTGCCCTGCAGTTCAACACCTCTTACCTCCGGGAACTGTCGCGTTACGGCATTAAGGCTGCCGATGTGGCCGCCACGGGCTGTTACCCCTATCAACTGGCCGCGTGGCGCGTTCGTGGTCACTTGCGCGACGACAAGGGCGACCTGTGGACGCGCGCCGCCAATTACCACTCCCGCACGCCACGGTTCAACGCGCGCTATCGCGCGTCCTTGATCCATCGAGCCTCGTATTGGTCGGCGTGGCTCGAGGCGCATTTCCCTACCCGCGACATCCTCGCGGGCGAACCCGCTCAAGCAAGGAAATAGCTTTCATGAATAACGAACGATTGCGCCGCTGGCTGGCGTGTGGACTGGTGATGTCGGCGGGTATCGCCACGAAGTCCATGGCGGCACCGGGCTGCACCCAGGTCAACCTGGCCACCTATCAGATCGGCCAGACCACCTACGTCGACGTTCGCAGCAGCGATCCGGAAGGGAAGTTGCTACGTGACGGGGAGGCTAAGGGGGAAGGCAAGCTCCTGTTGAGGTGCAACGAAGGAAGGGTAACGTTTCGAGGCCGCTGGCAAAATGCGCAAACGACCGATTTGCTTCCGTTGACCATCGGTGGCGAGCCGGCCGGTGTCGGACTCAAGCTGTTCCTTCGTGAAGGCGACGGCGAGCGCAGGCCCTTTCCGCACGACTTCGCCCGCACGATGACGAAAGGCGAAGAAGTCCGCAGCGACATGGATTCGGTCGGCTATGAGCTCTATCGCACGACCGGCCGGGTCCACTTCGGCAAGCTCGACAGCAAGGCCGTGGCGCAATCGAGCGTCGACAAGGCAGGTGGCGGCCTGGTCGTGTTCCGTTCCATGCAGGTTTACGACCTGATCCTTCGCCGCGAGGCATGCGCCATCGTCGCGGACGACCTCAACCAGAGGATCGAGCTGCCGCCCTATAACCTGAGCAACTTCGCCACGGCCGATCGCGCCACGCCGTGGGAGGCCTTCCGCCTTCGCGTGGACCACTGTGTCGATCCCGTGGGCCTGATCGCGCGCGTCACGTTCGGTACCCGGGCCGACGCCGATGCGCTTCACGCCGACTGGTTCTCGTTGGTGGGGCCGAAGAACGTCGCGATGGAACTGGGCACGAAAGACTTCAACACCATCGCTCCGGGCGTACCCGTGGAAATGAACGCGCTGGGCACGGGCGATGCCTATCAGTTCCACGTGCGTTTGCGTGAGACGAGGCCTACCGTCGTGGGAGGGGAATTCTCACGTCTGGTCAGGGTGCAGGTGGACTACCTCTGAAACCTGCCTGAGTATGCTGGGTCGCACTGCCCGCGAGGTCTTCGCGGGCTCCCGCCAAGGAGTGCGATCCCTATGCCAACCCCCTTATCACGGAAGTTCGTCGTCATCGTGACCCTGATGTGTTCCACGCACGCATGCGACGTGTACGCGAAGCTCGGTTGCAGTTCGGTCGGCAAGGTGAGTTATCGGATCGGTACGGAATACCAGTATTCGGGTATCTCGATTCGGGGCGATGGACAGCCCGGCCAATCGGTTGCGTCGGGGCAGGGCGTTCGCTCGGGATCCACGGTGGTGTTTCAGTGCTTGAAGGGCGTCGTCACGTTCGATCACGAATGGGTACCGCTTTTCCCCGGCGCCGTCCGTCCGCTCACCATCGGCGGGTCGCCGTCGGGCCTGGGGCTTCGGGCATCGGTGAAACGCGGTGGATCGTTGCATTTTTCGTATCCGGGACAGACCCAGCAAAGCCTCGAAAGCATCTGGATTCCCATTCCCAGCATCACCACGCCGGTGGATGTCGCCAGCGAGTCGGTGCACTACGACATCGTGCGTACCTCGGGCCCGCTCCGATTCGGTCGCATCGATGGCGGCCTCGTCGCGCGCTCGTTCGGCACGAATTCGAAAGGTGGCGGCCGCCTTCACTACGAAGACGTCGAGATGGAGAGCATCGCCATCAACCGCCCGCCCTGCGGCATCGTGGTCGGAGACCTCAACCAGACGGTGAAGATGGGCGATTACCGGTCGGATCAATTCGCGAACGCCGACAAGGCGACACCCTGGGTGCCGTTTCATTTCCGGGTGGCGGAGTGCCCCGCCCCGTCGGGGCTGATTGCGCGTTTCACCTTCGGTGTGAAGGGTGATGGCGCCTCGTCCCATGCGCAATGGTTTTCGCTGCCCGGTGGTCCTGGGGGCGTGGCGATGCAACTGGGCACATCCGATTTCCAGAACATCGCACCCGGCGTACCCGTGTCGCTTTCCGCGTTGGGCGATGGTCAGCGATATACCTTCCACGGCCGCCTCCGGCAGATCGGGTCCCCCGTTCGGGGTGGCCGATTTTCCCGAAATCTACGTCTAATGGTGGAATACCTATGAATCATCGATGGGGCGTCGTCGTCCTGCTGGCGGCCATGGCCGAAGGGTGCGCTCCCGTGACGGGCATCGGCGCGCGTGGAGGCGACGCCGATGTGCCGGTGAAGCACATCGACGTGGTCTCGCTCCTGCCGCTGCATCCCGCGGCGGATGCGCGCCTCAGGGACGACACGGTGACCTTCGCCGATACGTTGGCACGCCGACTTCGCGCGTCCCGTTTCGATTCGGAGGCTCTCGACGTCAGCGGACTGGTGCGGCGACACGACCTGCCGGTGGAAATACGCGTCCGCGACGACGGCACCGTGCGGCATCTCGATGGGGTCTTGCCGGAAAAGGCCTTGCTCGCCCTTCCGGCCGACCGCGAAGGACATCGCCTGGTGCTGTTCCCGGCCCGGCTGGCGACCGACCGTCGCACCGGTGTCGTCGTGGGGACGGTGCATTGGCGGCTCGACCCCCCGGCCGGCGGCGCTTCGCTGGCGAGGGGCATCCTCCGCTACACGGTCGACGCGAGGGGATTTCCCGGCCGGCGGCTGGCCGGCGAGCTGGTGGCCGAACTTCAGCGCCAGGGCGTGCGTGGGGGCGAGGGCGCGCTAGACTAAGGCGCTTTCCCGCTATCAGATGTCCGCCATGCGTAATCCCCTGCAGGAACAACTCCTCAAGGCCGGGCTGGTCAAGAAAGACAAGGTGGCCAAGGTCGTGCGTGACCAGGCGAAGCAGCGCCAGGGCAAGGCGCCGGCGGTTCCGGTCGAGGACAAGATCGATGCGCAACGCCTGCAGGCGGAACGTGCCGAGCGCGATCGGGCCCTGGCCGCCGGGCGGAATGCCGAAGCCCGGGCGAAGGAGATCCGCGCCCAGGTGCGTCAGATCGTCGAGACCGCCCGGATCAAGCGCAACGGCGACATCGCCTACCGGTTCACGGATGGTGACCGTATCTCCAGCGTGCTGGTCGACGACGGCCAGCGCGCCCAGCTCGCCGCAGGCACGCTGGCCATCGTCCGCCATGGCGAGGGGTTCGAGCTGGTGCCGCGTGCGGCCGCCGACAAGATCCACTTGCGGGCGCCCGGACTGATCGCACTCGATCACGGCCGCACCGTAGGCGATCCGCCGGCCGCGAGCGACGATGACGATGAGTACTACAAGCAGTTCGTGGTACCCGACGATCTCACCTGGTGACTTCGTGACGATCCTCGTTACCGGCAGCGCGGGACACCTCGGCGAAGCCATCGTGCGTCGCCTGCGTGCCGGGGGCCGCGAAGCGCGGGGGCTGGACGTCAAGTCTTCGCCGTTCACCGACCTGGTGGGCTCCATCGACGACGAGGCATTCGTCCACGATGCGATGTCCGGCGCCAAGGCGGTGATCCACTGCGCCACGTTGCACAAGCCTCACGTCGCCACGCACGGCAGGCGCCGGTTCGTCGACACCAACGTGGCCGGTACGCTGGCATTGCTCGAGGCGGCGGTCGCGCATGGCGTGCGTTCGTTCGTGTTCACCAGCACCACCAGCGCGTTCGGTGCGGCGCTGTCTCCCGAGCCCGGTGAACCGGCCGCGTGGATCGACGAAACCGTGCGGCCCGTGCCGAAGAACATCTACGGCGCCACGAAGATCGCCGCGGAGGGCCTGTGTGAACTGGTGGCGCGCACGGATCGCCTGCCGATCGTCGTGTTGCGCACTTCGCGATTCTTTCCCGAAGACGACGACAACGCCGGCGTGCGTGCGGCCTACGGCACGCTCAACATGCAGGCCAACGAGTTGCTCTACCGCCGTGCGGACATCGCCGACATGGTGGATGCGCACCTGCTCGCGATCGAGCGCGCGCCGACGTTGCGCTTCGGCAGGTACATCGTCTCGGCGCCCCCGCCGTTCACGCGCGATGACGTCGCCGCGCTTCG
The DNA here is from genome assembly GCF_023078455.1 of Luteibacter aegosomatis. Classification (GTDB taxonomy): domain Bacteria; phylum Pseudomonadota; class Gammaproteobacteria; order Xanthomonadales; family Rhodanobacteraceae; genus Luteibacter; species Luteibacter aegosomatis. Next base: position 174,723 of record NZ_CP095740.1, read on the forward strand.
TGTCGATGCCGCGGCCGTCGTGCGTCGGTATTTTCCCGATGTCGATGCGCTCTATGCCGCACGTGGGTGGAAGCTCCTGCCGTCGCTCGACCGCGTGTACGACTGTGCTCGCGCGGTACGCGACCTGGGCTGGGTGCCGAAGCGCGATTTCGCCTTCGTGCTGGATTGCCTGCGCGAGGGAAGGGAGTTCCGCAGCGAGGAGGCCCTGGCCGTCGGCAAGAAGGGCTACCACGACGAGCTATTCGTCGACGGACCGTACCCCGTCACCGGTTGACCCGAATCGCCGACCCGCCGTGCGCCTCAGTCGGGCCATATCCAGGAAGCCGAGTCCCAGCTGGCGCTTGAAAGTACGGCTTACCGTCGAGGGGTCGTATCCGAGGGCCTTGAGGTCGGCTTCCGACCACGCCCTCGAGGGCTCGTCCTCGAGCCGGCGAAGCAGTGCGGACACCAGCGGTTCCCGTTGCCTGAAGGGATCGAGCGGCCGGCAGCGCAGGCAGGGCCTCAAGCCGGTTTCGAAACAGGCGGCCACCGAATCGTGGAACCGCACGTTTTCCAGGGTGGGCTTCGGTGCGGGGCAGGTGAGGCGGCAAAACGTGCCGCTGCCGGTCATGCCGGCATAGATATGCCCGTCGTAGGTCGGGTCGCGGTCGAGCAGGGCACGGTAGAGCGTGTCGTGGTCGGGCAGATCGAAAAGCATCCCTACAGGTTACCCCACCGGCCCGGCTGGGCGGGGACCGGGCGCTCGCCCGATCCCCCTGCCGTCGTCAGGCCGCCGGCTTGGGCCGCTCCGTCTCCAGGGCCTTGTTGATGCGCAGGGCCAGCAGGGTGCAGACCACGCCCGACAGCAGGTAACCGCTTACCGCGACGAGACCGAACCGCTCCGACAGGCCCAGGGCCACCAGCGGGGCGAAGGCCGCGCCGAACAGCCAGGCGAAGTCGGTGGTGAGGGCGGCGCCGGTGTAGCGGTAACGTCGGGCGAAATTGGCCGTGACCGTGCCGGCCGCCTGGCCGTAGGACAGGCCGAGCAGGGCGAAACCGATCACCAGGAAGAGATCCTGCGCGACCTTGCCGCCGTCGAGCAGGAACGGCGAGGCGATGGCGAACAGGCCGATCAGCACGGCCATGGTGCCCAGGGTGTTGCGGCGACCGATCTTGTCCGCGATGACACCCGAGGCCACCGTGGCCAGGATGGCCACGCACGCGCCCACCAGCTGCACGATCAACACGTTATTGATGTCCTGCGAGCGCGACAGGGCGATCCAGGAGAGCGGGAAGACCGTCACGATATGGAACAACGCGTAGCTGGCCAGGGCGGCGAAGGCGCCGATGAACAGGTTGTAGCCCTGGGCCTGGAACATCTCGATGGTACCGATGGGCTCCAGCTCGCGCTCTTCCAGCAGCTGGGTGTATTCCTCGGTCACCACCAGGCGCAGGCGGGCGAAGAGGGCCACCACATTGATGGCGAAGGCCACGAAGAACGGGTAGCGCCAGCCCCAGCCGAGGAAATCCTCGCGGGACAGCTGGGTGTTCAGGAAGAGGAACAGGGCGCCGGCGATCAGGAAACCCATCGGCGCGCCGAGCTGGCCCAGCATCGAGTACCAGCCGCGGCGGCCCTTGGGGGCGTTCAGCGCCAGCAGGGACGGCAGGCCGTCCCAAGAGCCGCCCAGGGCGATGCCCTGGATGAAGCGCAGCACCGCCAGCACGACGATGACCCCGTACCCGCCGGACGTGTTGGTCGGCAGGAAGGCGATGCATACCGTCGAGGTGCCCAGCAGGAACAGCGAGGCGGTGAGCTTGGTGCTGCGGCTCCAGTGGCGCTGGATCGCCATGAACAGCGTGGTGCCGATGGGCCGGGCGATGAAGGCCAGCGAGAAGATGGCGAAAGCCAGCAGGATGCCGTCCAGCTGGCTCAGGAACGGAAAGAACACCGACGGGAACACCAGCACCGAGGCGATGCCGTAGGTGAAGAAGTCGAAATACTCCGAGGCGCGGCCGATGACCACGCCCACGGCGATCTCGCCGGGAGCGACCGCCGCATGGGCGGCGCCGCCATGGTGGTGCGCCAGGTCCCTCTGGGCCTGGACGCCGGGATCCACGTGATGGGCATGTGAAAGGCTTGACATCGTGTTACTACCCTGTTTCATGGCGTTGGGGACAGCATAGCGAAGATCGGGCGGGAAGGATTCCCCCTCCCCGCATGGGGCATGGGACAATGTGTCCTATGGCCGTGACAGGTGGAACGGCGTACCTTTTTGTGTCCCCACGATCTACTCCCATCATGCGAATGTCCATGAAGCTGTTGCGCGGATTGCTGATCCCCGCCCTGGCCCTGCTTTTGTCGGGTTGCGATGCCGTGCTGCTCTCGCCGTCCGGCGACATCGCCCGCCAGCAGCGCGACCTTATCGCCATCTCCGTGGTGCTGATGTTGATCATCATCATCCCGGTCATCGCGCTGACCCTGCTCTTCGCCTGGAAGTACCGGGAGTCGAACAAGGCCGCCCACGGGGAATACGACCCGGACTGGAACCACTCCACCGTGCTGGAGCTGATCGTCTGGTCGGCCCCGCTGATGATCATCATCGCCCTGGGCGCGATCACCTGGACCAGCACCCACAAGCTCGACCCCTACCGTCCCATCGACCAGCTCGACGCGTCGCGGTCCGTCGCCGCCGGCACCAAGCCCCTGGTGGTGGAGGTGGTGGCCCTCGACTGGAAGTGGCTGTTCCTCTACCCGGAACAGGGCATCGCCACGGTCAACGAGATGGCCGCCCCGGTCGACCGTCCCATCGAATTCCACATCACGGCCTCCAACGTGATGAACGCCTTCTTCGTGCCCTCGCTGGCCGGCATGATCTACGCGATGCCGGGCATGGAAACGCAACTGCATGCCGTGATGAACAAAACCGGTGATTTCGCCGGCCTGTCGGCCAACTACAGCGGCGCCGGCTTCTCCGACATGACCTTCCGCTTCCACAGCCTGTCCGACGCCGATTTCGACGGCTGGGTGGCCAAGGCCCGCGCCAGCGGCGCCGAGCTGAGCCGAGACGATTACCTCAAGCTCGAGCAGCCCAGCGAGCGCGAGCCGGTGCGCTATTACGCCAGCGTCAGCAAGGGTCTGTACAACGCCATCCTCAACCGCTGCGTCGAGTCCAACCGCATGTGCCAGAGCGACATGATGGCGCTCGACAAGCAGGGTGGCCAAGGCATCGTCGGCGCCTACAACCTCGCTTCCAGCGCCGGCCTCCGGTCGCGCCTGGGCCTCACCGAGGCCGAGAAGCGCTATGTCGGCGCGCTCTGCCTGACCCGCGACGCCGACGTGGCGGCCGCTCCTGCCGGGCGCTCGCCCTGAGCGCGCCCCATCGAATTCAAGCCTAGCCGAGCCCGGTAATGAACACGCCCGATCTAGTAAAACTGATCTTCGGCCGCCTCTCCCTGGAGGCGATCCCCTACCACGAGCCGATCCTCATCGGCACCTTCGCCATGGTCGCCATCGGCGGCATCGCCGTCCTGGGCCTCATCACCAAGGCGAAGCTGTGGGGCTACCTCTGGAAGGAGTGGTTCACCAGCATCGATCACAAGAAGATCGGCATCATGTACATGGTGCTGGGCATCGTGATGCTGCTGCGCGGCTTCGCCGACGCGCTGATGATGCGCGCCCAGCAGGCCATCGCCTTCAACGGCAACCCCGGCTTCCTGCCGCCGCACCACTACGACCAGATCTTCACCGCCCACGGCGTGATCATGATCTTCTTCGTGGCGATGCCGCTGGTTACGGGCCTGATGAACTACGTGGTGCCGCTGCAGATCGGCGCGCGCGACGTGGCCTTCCCGTTCCTCAACAACTTCAGCTTCTGGATGACGGTGTCCGGCGCCATGCTGGTGATGGCGTCGCTGTTCGTCGGTGAATTCGCGCGTACCGGCTGGCTGGCCTACCCGCCGCTGTCCGGCCTGGTGCAAAGTCCCGACGTGGGCGTCGACTACTACATATGGTCGCTGCAGGTGGCCGGCGTGGGCACCACGTTGTCGGGCATCAACCTGATCGCCACCATCGTCAAGATGCGCGCGCCGGGCATGACCATGATGCGGATGCCCGTGTTCACCTGGACCTCGCTCTGCACCAACGTGCTGATCGTCGCCGCCTTCCCGGTGCTCACCGCCGTGCTGGTGCTGCTCTCGCTCGACCGCTACGCGGGCACCAACTTCTTCACGAACGACTTCGGCGGCAACCCGATGATGTACGTGAACCTGATCTGGATCTGGGGCCACCCCGAGGTCTACATCCTGATCCTGCCGCTGTTCGGCGCGTTCTCCGAGATCGTGCCCACCTACAGCCGCAAGCGCCTGTTCGGTTACGCTTCGATGGTGTACGCCACCGTGGTGATCACCGTGCTGTCGTACCTGGTGTGGCTGCACCACTTCTTCACCATGGGTTCGGGCGCGAGCGTCAACTCGTTCTTCGGCATCACCACGATGATCATCTCGATCCCGACGGGCGCGAAGATCTTCAACTGGCTGTTCACGATGTACCGTGGCCGCATCAAGTTCGAAGTGCCGATGCTGTGGACGATCGGTTTCATGATCACCTTCGTCATCGGCGGCATGACCGGCGTGATGCTCGCGGTGCCCCCGGCCGACTTCCTGCTGCACAACAGCCTGTTCCTGATCGCGCACTTCCACAACGTGATCATCGGCGGCGTGGTGTTCGGCGTGTTCGCCGCCATCAACTACTGGTTCCCCAAGGCCTTCGGTTACAAGCTCGATCCGTTCTGGGGCAAGTGCTCGTTCTGGTTCTGGTTCATCGGCTTCTACGTGGCCTTCATGCCGCTGTACGTGCTGGGCTTCATGGGCGTCACCCGCCGCATGAACCACTTCGAGGATCCCTCGCTGCAGATCTGGTTCCAGATCGCCGCGGTCGGCGCCGTCCTCATCGCCCTGGGCATCGGCTCGTTCCTGATGCAGCTGTTCGTCAGCTGGAAGCGTCGCGAGCAGCTGCGCGACGTCAGCGGCGATCCCTGGGGCGGCCGTACGCTGGAGTGGTCCACCTCCTCGCCGCCGCCGGTCTACAACTTCGCCTTCACCCCGGTGGTGCACGACCTCGACGCGTGGGCGCAGATGAAGGATCACCACGCCGAGCGTCGCACCGAGGGCTACCTGCCGATCCACATGCCGAAGAACACGGGTGCGGGCATCATCATCGCGGGCTTCGCCTTCGTGCTGGGCTTCGCCATGATCTGGCACATGTTCCTCGTGGCGGGTCTCGCCTTTCTGGGCCTGCTGGTGACGGCCATCGGCCATACGTTCAACTACAAGCGTGACTACTACATCCCCGCGGACGTGGTCGAACGCACCGAGACCGCCCGTACGGAAGAGCTCGCCGCCCATGTCTGATATGCATGCCACGTCTTCCGCGGGCACCGCGGACTCCAAGCTCCAGTTCTGGATGAAGGAAGACCATCACCCGGCCAACGGCACGTTGCTCGGGTTCTGGATCTACCTGATGAGCGACTGCCTCATCTTCGCTTGCCTGTTCGCCACCTACGGCGTGCTCGGTCGCAGCTACGCGGGTGGTCCCTCGGGTGCCGATCTCTTCGAGCTGCCGCTGGTCGCCGTCAACACCAGCATGCTGCTGCTGTCTTCCATCACCTACGGCTTCGCCGTGCTGGAGATGCAGAAGAACCGCAAGGGCACGATGATGGCCTGGCTCATCGTCACCGGCCTGTTCGGCGCGGCGTTCCTCGGCATCGAGCTCTACGAGTTCGCCCACCTCATCCACGAGGGCGCGGGTCCGCAGCGCAGCGCGTTCCTGTCGTCGTTCTTCACGCTGGTGGGCACCCACGGCCTGCACGTCACCTTCGGCATCATCTGGCTCATCACGCTGCTGTTCCAGGTGGGCAAGCTGGGCCTCACGCCGGCGAACAAGCGCCGCATCATGTGCCTGTCGATGTTCTGGCACTTCCTCGACGTCGTGTGGATCGGCGTCTTCACCTTCGTTTACCTGATGGGAGTGCTGCAGTGAGCACGCACGTCGATTCGCACGATCACCACGACGATCACGGTCATCACGAGGACGACGCGCCGCACAGCACCCTCAAGGGGTATATGACGGGCTTCTTCCTGGCGGTGGTGCTCACGGCCATTCCGTTCTGGCTGGTGATGGGCAAGGTCATCCCCGACGCGCAGACGCTGGCGGTGGTGTTGCTCATCTTCGGCGCCATCCAGATCGTCGTGCACATGATCTACTTCCTGCACATGGACACCAAGGCGCAGGGTGGCTGGAACATGCTGGCGCTGATCTTCACGCTGGTGCTGGTGGTGATCACGCTGTCCGGTTCCATCTGGGTGATGTACCACATGAACGCCAACATGATGCCGGGCATGACGCACGACATGACCCAGCAGGTGAAGAACCTGCCTTGAGCGTACCGGCCTCCAACGACACGAAGACGCCGCGCCGATCGCGCGGCGTCTTCGTTCTGGGCCTGCTGGCGCTGTTCGGCGCGGTGCTGTTCGCGGGTTTCGTCGCCCTGGGCACATGGCAGGTGCATCGTCGCGCGTGGAAGCACGAGCTCGTCGCGCGTGTCGATGCGCGCGTGCACGCCGAACCGGTGGATGCTCCCGACCGCAGCCAGTGGCCGCGCGTCGATGCGGCCAACGACGAGTACCGCCGCGTGAAGCTCAGCGGCACCTTCCTCGAGGACAAGAGCGTCCGCGTGCGCGCCAGTACCGAGCTTGGCCTGGGCTCGTGGCTGCTCACGCCCATGCGCCGCGCGAACGGCGAGGTGGTGATCGTCAACCGCGGCTTCGTTTCGCCCACGTGGTGCGCGGGCAAGGCCGATTGCCTGTTGGGCCCGTCCGGCGAAACCACGGTGACGGGGCTGTTGCGCATCAGCGAACCCAAGGGCGCCTTCCTGCAGGACAACCAGCCGGCGGCCGATCGTTGGTTCTCGCGCGACGTCGCCGCCATCGCGAAAGCCAAGGGCCTGGGGGACACCGCCCCTTATTTCATCGACGCCGACGCGGCCTCCTCACCGGCCGGGGGCGACGGCGGCGACGGCCCGGTGGGCGGCCTCACGGTGATCGCCTTTCCCGACAACCATCTTCAATACGCCATCACGTGGTATGCCCTGGCCGGGTTGACCCTGGTGGGCGCGTGGATCGTGTGGCGCGACGAGCGGCGCAAGCGCCGGTAAGCGTGTCGCAAGGGCCATCGCGGACCCTGTCCGCGATTCCTGCGACGCGTGGCGTTTCAATTTTCGGGAAGTGGAACGTCTAGGGAGCATGCAGTCCCGCTATCACTCCCCCCGAGCCTTGCACGATCTGCCCCTGGGCTGGGGCCATGTTTCCGGACAGAGTGGTTTCCGGCTGATGCTGGAGCACCTGCGCCGCCGGGCCGCGCTCCGTCGTCGCCAGCCGCTGCCCGAAAGCCGCCTGCGTTACCTGCTGGGTAGCCTGGCGGGTTGGCCGCGGCAGGCCGCGTGGCTGCGGCTGGTCGCGGCGTCGCGAGACGTGAGGGCGGCGGCGGAGTTCAATCCCCGCCTGTACGAGCGCTGGCGCTCGCACTACATCTCACGTGGGCTCGATCCGACGGCACGTGGCCGGATCGTCGAGGCGCATTACCGCTTCGTCACCCGCGAATTTCCCGAACGCCTGCGCGAACGCCTGCTGAAAGGCCATGACGTGCGTCTGGCCACCTTGCCGCTGGGCGAGGGGCGGATGGCGTACCTCCATGCGCGCGCACCCGAGGACGAGCGCAGCGGTGAGCTGGGCTTGTACCTGCTCAACGGCGACAAGGAAGTGGTGTCGTCCTGCGCAATCACCTTCGCCGGCGCGGAAGGACTGCTCATCGGCGCGGTAAGGGGCTCCTGGGCCTACCTGGGACGCGGCGCGATGGCCGGTTTCACCCGGGCCAGCGGCGGGATGCGGCCGCGCGACCTGCTGTTGTCCGTGGTTCGCGCACTGGCCACCTACTACGGCATCCAGCGCATTCGCGGCGTCTCGGACGCCGCGCGGCCCGTCGAGCGCCGTGCGGGTGGCGCGTCGACCGCCCACGATCCGTTCTGGCGCCGCCATGGCGGTACGCCGGGAGAAGATGGCTTTTACGAGATACCTTGCCTGCCCGTGGTGCAGGGGCGCGCCCACGTGGAAGCGTTCAGGCGGGAGGCCTGCGAAGTCACGCTGCGCGCGTTCGCTCGGCAGGCCTAGAAATCGTAGCTGCCCGTGAGCAGCACCACGCGGCCCTGCCGGATCGGTACGAAGGTCTCGTCGAAGTTCACGGCGTAGAGCGTGCGATCCAGCAGGTTTTTCACGCCCAGGGTGACGCGCCAGTTCTCCCCATAGCGCGACACGTTCGCTTCCACGCTGGCCTGGCCCGGGATGCCGAAGTACTGGCCGTCGGTGCTGGTCCGGCCGAGGCTGCGGCTGCGTGCGAGGACGCCGGCGGCGACGCCCCACGGCTTCGCCGCGCCGTTGCCGAAACGGTAGCTCGCCCAGGCCGCGGCCTGGTGCCGGGGCGCGCCGGTGGGGCGCGTATCGTCGTGATTGCGGATCCGCGTTTCGGTGAGGCTGGCGAGCACGTCGAAGTTGGGCGCCACGCGACCGGCGAATTCCACCTCGAGGCCACGATTGGTTTGGCCCGGCCCGGGAGTGGCGAAGAACGGCGGCTCGGGCGAAACCAGGCTGACGCTGTGGTCGACGCGGATGCGGTAGAGCGCGGCGGTCAGGCGGGCGCGCTGGTCGAAGAGGTCGAACTTGCCGCCCACTTCCACCTGGCGCGAGGTGGCCGCCGGCAAGGGTTGCCCATCCTTGCCCAGCAGCGGGTTCGGCTGGAAGCCGGTGGAGGTGTCGGCGTAGAGCGATACGTCGGGGGTGAGCTTGTAGACGACGCCGAGCTTCGGAATCCAGCGCGACTTGTCCACCCTTCGCGGCCCGCCGTCCGCATAGCGCGTCTGGAGGCGATAGTCGGTGCGGCGCATCGCGGCCAGCACGTTCCAGCGATCGCCGATGGCGATCTGGTCCTGCAGGTAGATGCCGGAGTTGGTCTGCCATGAACCGGCCAGTGGCTGCACCTTGGTGCCGCCCGACGCCAGCGACTTCAGGCTGGCGAACCCCGCATTCAGGCTGAGGTCTTCGCCGGTGCGCAGGTCGAACGCCACCGGGCGGGTGATGACGAAGGAATCGCCGCCCTGGGTCGTTTCGGTGACGTCGTCCTGCTGGACGTTGGAGGCGCCGCTGTCGCCCGAGTGCGTGCGGGCCAGATCCACGCCCAAGAGCACGTCGTGGGTGACGTCGCCATGGCGGAAGCGCGCCGAGAGGTCGTTCTGCCAGGTCCAGTAGTCGGCCGAATAGCGAAAGCGGCGGGCCACGGGCGAGAGCATGCCGAAGAGGGCATTGGCGTCGTACGACCAGTTGCGGCCGTCGCTGCGCTGGCGAACGTACTGGCCCCGGCTGTGGAAGGTCCAGTCGTCCGCGAACGCGTGGTCCACCTCGAACACCGCGCGCGTGGTACGGAACGAGGCCACGTCGCTGGGCGTATCGGGGAGGTCGCGATAGGGCGAGGCCGACGACAGCGAAGGACCGAGCAGCACGGTGTGTTCCGGTCCCGGGATGCGGTTGTCGACGAATTCCCACCCTGCCATGACCCGGGTATCGCCGTCGCTCCAGGCCAGCGACGGGGCAAGGTAGCTGCCGCGCCCGCCGCCGTCGCCCTGCGGCGTCCTGGCGCCACGCTGGCCGGCGGCCACGAGGCGATACGTGACCTGGCCATCCCGTGACGCGCTACCCGCCAGGTCGACGCCCAGCCGGGCGCCGTCGTATTCGCCCACGGAGTAGGTGAGCTGGCGCACGGTGTCCGCCTGCGGCCGCTTCATCACCACGTTGATGGAGCCGCCGAAATTGTTGTTCTGCGAGGTATCGCCGAGGATCGCCTCTGGCCCGCGCAGCACTTCCACGCGCTCGATGCCGATCAGGGGGGGGAGGTCTTCCGTGCGCGCGACGCCGTTGGGCATCCCGTCGGTCATGCCGTGGCCCGCGTCGAAGCCTCGGATGAGAAAGAGCGGCGAGCTGCCGTAACCGTCGACGTACTGCACCCCGGCCACGTAGCGCGCCACGTCGCCCAGCGCGACGGCCTGCTGCGATTCGATGACCTCGCGATTGACCACGCTGACCGACTGCGGCACGTCGGCCAGCGACGTGTCGGTGCGTGTCGCCGAGCGGGTGGTATCGGTCTTGAACCCGCCGTCGGTGATCAGCCCGCGCACGTCCACCGTCGCCAGTGGCACCACGCTTCCGGTATCGAGCGTAAGGTCGGGCTCCAGCGGGGTGGCGTCGCCCGGCTTCTGTTTCTGGCGCACCACCACGGTATGCGGATCGTACGACTCGCGTTCGAGGTCGGTGCCTTCGAGCAACTCGTCGAGCGCGGCGTTCGGCGTCAGCACGCCCTGGGCGCCGCTCGAACGCCAGTTGGCGATCGAGCCCGACGAGGTGAGTACCTGCACGTTGGTCTGCTTGCCCCAGGCAAGCAACGCCGTGGCCAGGGGTTGGGGAGCGATAGCGAAGGAGATCGCCGCGCCCGGAACGCCGACGGCGGGGTCAGGTGCCGGCCCGTTCGCCGCACCCGCGGGCAGCGCGAGAACCAGCGCGAATGCGCCGGTGGTGATGCGCCGACGCCCGCGAACCGAGTACTGCAAGACTGGCGGCCCCAAACGGAAGGTATTTCAGCGCGGCTTGGCACTCCGCGTGGTCGAGATCTGGCGGGCGAGCTCGAGCCGGTCGGCATGAGACTCCACCCTTACGGGAAACACGCGGGGAAGCGCGGCAACCCAACTGTCGATGGTATCGACCTGGACCGTGCCGGTAAACGTCAGCTTGCCCAGGTCGGGATCGGCCAGCCGGATCGGTCGCTTGCTGTAGCGGCTCACGTTCGCCAGCACCGAATCCAGCGGCTCGTTCACGAATTCCAGCCGGTTGCCGCGCCAGGCGAGGGCGCTGTCCGGGTTCACGTCGAGGATCCGCATGGCCTGGGTCGCGGGATCGAACGACACCTGGCGCCCGGCGCCCAGTTCGACCTGGCCGAGGTCGCCGCCCTCCTGCGCCGGGGACACGCGTACGCGCCCCTCGGTGACCGTCACGGTCACCCGGTCGCCGGTACGGCGCACGTTGAACGCCGTCCCCAGGTCGCGGATGCGCAGTGGACCGGCGTTGACCACGAAGGGCCGCTCGGCGTGGGCCACGCGGAAGAAGGCCTCGCCGGCGTCGAGGTCGACGGCGCGGACCTCCCGGCCGTAGTGGGCGGTCACCGAGCTGGCGCCGCCCAGTTCGATGCTCGAACCGTCGGGAAGGGAAATATCGCGATGGCCGGCCGGTTCGCTCGCGTACTGGCGGGGAGCCTGGGCGGATGGGCCGCGCCAGGCGAGGAACAGTCCGGCGGCCGCGACAGCCACCGCCACGCCGGCCGCGATGCCGAAAGCCAGCCGTGGCAGCCGCGGACGGGCACGGGTAGCTGGGGCAAAACGGGCGACGAAGGCGCTGCGCTCGGCGGCGCCCATGGCGCCCAGGCTCTCGGCGAGCGCGGCTACCCGGTCGAAGGCGGGGGCATGGCGCGGATCGGCCTCGAGCCAGTCGCTCCACTGCATCCATGCCTGCTCGGGCAGGGCGGGGTCGCGCAATCGCGCCCACCAGTCCGCCGCCGTATGGTCGATGTGCCGGTCCGGACCGGAGGAAAGGGTGTTCATCGGGGGCTCTCCGCACGGTCGCGGCGTTCGCGGCAATGCGCCAGGGCATTGCCGACGTGGTAGCGCACCATGCGCTCGCTGAGGTTCATGTCCCGGGCGATCGACGCGAAATCCCGCCCGTCGATCACGTGCATCACGAAAGCCCGGCTGGTTTTCGCCGGCAGTTCGTCCAGCGCTTCGCGCAGGTCGCGCCATTGTTCCACCGCCGAGGCGTGCTGCTCAGGGATCGGGGTGACGTGCCAGTCGTCGTGTTCGGGATCGACCGGTGCCGCGGCACGCACGTTGCGCATGCGCAGCTTGTCGACCGCCAGGTTGGCCGCGGCGCGAAACAGGAAGGCGCGCGGCGAGTCGATGGCCGTGTCAGGCCCCAGGGTAAGCAGCTTCAGGTAGACCTCCTGCGCCACTTCCTGGGCGTCGGCGAGCGAATTCAGCCGGGCCCGGAGGAAGGCCACGAGCGCCGCGTTGTGTTCGCGAAACAGGGCCACGACCTGGGTCGCCCTCGTGTCGCTGGCCGACGGACCCGCCGGCTCGGTTGGATCCATGGTTTGCCTGACCGCGTTCATGGGGCTGGATGATTCTAAGAGGTTCGCACGGTGGGAAATCGGCGCCCGTACGGGCAGGAACGAACGCCGATTTCCGCACCGGCGAAACCCCTAGACGTGCGAGGGGGCGAAAATTGAAATCGATCTGCGGTTGCATGGAGGAAAGACGCTGGGCTCCCGCCTTCGCAGGAGCGACGCGATGCAAGTTTCACGATGACATTCAGAAAAACCTCACGTCGCTCCTGCGAAGGCAGGAGCCCAGCGTCTCGAGCGGAGGCTTGCGACACCCCTCTCAAGCAACCCCTTGCCGAAAAACGATAAGGAGTTTGTAAGGGTCTCGACAGGGCCGTCCGCTAGCATGGTCGCAGACCCGACCAGCCACGGCCTGCATGCTCTCCCACGACGAACGTTCTTCTCGCCGCGAATTCGGCTGGTTCATGCTCATCGCCCTGGTGGTGCTGGCCGCCGGCATCGGCATGCGCGGGCCCTGGCCGCCCGACGAGCCCCGCTTCGCGCTCGTGGCCCGGCAGATGCTCGAATCCGGCCAGTGGCTGTTCCCCCACCGCGGCATGGAACTCTACGCCGACAAGCCGCCGGTGCTGATGTGGACCGAAGCCTTCTGGATGTGGCTCACCGGCGGCTGGCGCGGCGCTTTCCTGCTCACCTCGCTGTTCTCCGGCCTGGGCACGCTCGCGGTGCTCTGGTACCTCGGCCGTCGCCTGTGGGATGCCCGCACCGGCCTGTACGCCGCCGCCATCGTGCTGGCGTCGATGCAGTTCGTCGAAGTGGTCAAGCACGCGCAGATCGATCCGCTGAACCTGTTCTGGATCACCCTGGGCAACGCCGGCATCCTCGTCCATTGCCTGCGCGGGCCGAACTGGCGCATGTACTGGCTGGGCTGCTTCGCGGCCGGCCTGGGGGTGATCACCAAGGGCGTGGGCGTCATCGCCCTGCTGATGCTGCTGCCCTACGTGGGAATGCGCATGCGCCGCTGGCCGGGCGTCACGCTCACCCGGGGCGACGGTTGGCGCTGGGCCGGCGGCGCGCTCGCCTTCCTGCTCGCCATCGCGCTTTGGCTGGTGCCGATGCTGGCCACGGCCTACGGCAAGGGCACGCCGGAGTACCTCGCCTACGTGCAGGACATCCTCTTCCACCAGACCGCCGACCGCTACGCGAACTCGTGGATGCACGAGGAGAAGCCGTGGTTCTTCCTGCTGGTGATCCTGCGCACGTGGATACCCACGTGGCTCCTCGCCGTCTTCATCGTGCCGCGCTGGCGCGACGCGTGGCGCCTGCGCGATCCGCGCGTGTGGATGCCGCTGCTCTGGTTCGTACTGGTGCTGGTGTTCTTCTCCATTCCGCGCGGCAAGCGCGAGATCTACCTGGTGCCCGCGCTGCCGATGGTCGCGTTGGCGATGGCGCCCTACGTCGGCGAACTGCTGAAGACCCGCTGGCTGCAGCGGCTCGGGTTCTGGCTGGCGATCGCCTGCGCGGCGGTGTTCGGCGGCGCGGGGCTGTGGGCATGGAAGACCGCGCCGAAGATCGCACAGCGCCTGGCCGACGGATATGAGCTGCCGAACCACGGCGCCGCGTTGTGGATCTGCGTGGCCCTGGTCGGTGCCGGTTTCCTCGTTTCGGCAGGGGTCTTCCGGCCGCGTCGTGGCGTGGCCGCGTTGCTGGGCGGCATCGCGCTGGGCTGGATCATCTGGCCGATGGGCAGCTATCCCCTGCTCGACGGCAACCAGTCGACGAGCCAGCTGATGACCGAGGCCGACGAGGCCATCGGCCCGGACGGCCAACTGGGGCTGGTGTCCTGGCGCGAGGAAATCCTCCTGCAGGCGCGCCGCCCGGTGGCCGAATTCGGTTTCGCGCGCGACGCCACCGAGCAGTTACGCGACGCACGCGCATGGCAGGCGGCCGATCCCGCGCACCGCTGGATCCTCATCAACGACCAGGCGATCGACCGCTGCGTGATCGACGGGAAGGTGCGGCACCTGGGCAACGCCAATCGCATGAGCATGTCGTTGCTTCCGGGTGACGCCTTCCGTCCCGGTTGCGTGGATGCGCCGGTGTCGGCCCGTTCGACCGATTGATCGCGGGACGCCGGAGGATCAGATGCCGGCGTACCACTCGTAACCGCGGTCTTCCCAGTACCCGCCTTCGCCGCCGAAGAGCGCGGCGTAACTGTCGACCACCTCGATGCGCATGAGGTACTTGGCCTGCTTGTAGCCCAGTTGGCGTTCCACCCGCAGGCGCAAGGGCGCGCCGTGCGCGACGGGCAGGTCCTTGCCGTTCATGCCATAGGCGAGGATCGTCTGCGGATGGTAGGCGTCCACCAGGTCGATGCTCTCGTAGTAACGCCCGCTGCCGTCGAGTGTCTTTTCCAGTTCGTCGGCGCAATGGAACACGACGAAGCGCGCGCCCGGCTTCAGGCCGGCGACGTCCAGCACGTGTTTCAGCGGGACGCCTTGCCACTTTCCGATCGCGCTCCATCCCTCCACGCAATCGTGGCGGGTGATCTGCGTGCGCGAGGGAAATCGCTTGAGTTCCGCCAGCGACAGCCGCTGCGGCCGTTGCACCAGCCCGTCGACCTGTAGCCGCCAGTCGGCGAAACCGTGTTCGAGGAGTTGGGCGTACTCGTCCGAGTCGGGCATTTGCGAGCCGTTCGCGCGAAACACCGGCGAGAGATCGGCCTCGGTGTATTCGGGAGCGAGCGCGTGCCGGCCTTGCAGCAACCGCTGGGCGCCCAGGGTCAGCTTCTCGGTTTGACCCAGCACGGCGTCACCGCTTGCGCTCTCCGTGATGCGGTCGCAGCCGGCGAGGGCGAGGGCTCCGGTGCCCAGGGCGATGCCGCGGAGAAAACGTCGACGCGACGGATCGAGGCTCACGATTCGGCTCCTTCATCATCGATGGCGTAGCGGCCGGTCACCATCGACCGCAGGTTGTTCCACACGCCCGATACCAGCACCATGACCACGTGGACCACCACGAACGCCACCAGCAGCGTCGCGGTGATGAAATGCAGCGACCGCGCGGACGGCCGTCCGCCGAACAAGCCGGGAAGAAACGGGAACGCGGCATCGAGTCCCGGCGACATGGTCAGGCCAGTCAGCACCATGAGCGGAATCAGCACGAAGATGACCGCCAGATAGCTGATCTTCTGCAAGGCGTTGTAACGGCGGGCCTCCGCGCCATGGGCGAAACGCAGGCGCGCATGGTCGCGTATCTCGCGCCACAGGTGGCGCGGGGCCAACTGGTCGCGGTCGGGCAGGAGGTCACGGCGGAAATGGCGGCGCAAGGCGCCGTGGACGAGGTAGACCAGGCCGTTGGTCACCAGCAGCCAGGCGAAAAAGAAGTGCCAGTGACGTCCCGCGCCGAGATCGTGATATGACGGCACCGTAAGCCAGGTGGGAAAGGCGCGGGCGGTCGGGCTGCCGTCTTCGCCTGACACGCCGAGCACGCCGGTGGTCTCGATGCGCAGGCTGCCGAGCTGGAGATACCCGTGAAGGTCGTTGCCCGTGGTCGTGCTGCCGATCGACAGGAACGCGTGGTCGGGATCGGCGCCGAACTTGCCCCAGTACAGGCGCGGGTGCGCGTTGAAGATCTGCAGGCCGCTGAGCAGCAGGCACGACAGGCACAGCACGTTGAGCCAATGGGTGATGCGCACCGTCAGCGAGTGCCGCCGCACGTAGCGGCGTGTCGGTGGTGCAACGGCGTCGGTCGGGACGGAAGCGGACATGCGGCGGTCCTCCTGCACGGGCCAGCCGGACGGCCGGCCCGTGCGTTGGATGTTACATGGGAGGAACGACGCCGTTCTTGCCCACGACCACCTGGCCGGTGACCACGCTGCCGTCGGCATTCTTTTCGGCGGAAATGAAGACCACCGCGCCCGGCGTGAGGTCGGCCGGGGTCGCCGGCGCCAGCGTCACCACCGGCGTGCCGTTGGGCACCGAGATCTTCTTTTCCTTGCCCTGGTAGGTCATCGTGACCGTGCTGCCGTCGACCGACTTCACCAGGTCGCCCACGGTCGCGTTGGTCATGGTGCTGTTGGGCTTCAGATCCCAACCGTAGCTGCCCTCACCCAGGCCCTTGAGCTGCGGCGGCAGAATCAGCACCTCGAGGGCGCCGTCCCCACCCTCCGCCTTCGGCAGCGAGGCGATGCCGACGTAGTCGCCGCTCTTGATGTCGCCGACCTTGGCCTTGGCCACGGCCGAAATCTTCCAGCCGTCCTTCAGCGTCACGGTGACGGGCTTGCCTTCGCGCGACTGCACCTGGAGCTGATTGCCCGAGAACGAGGTGACGGTGCCGCGTACGCGCACCATGTCGGCGCCGGCGGCGGCCGCCGCGGAGGCACCGACGAGTAGCAAGGCAGTGGCGACGCAGAGGGTGAGGAACCTGGAACGATGGATGTGCATGCGGATCTCCTTGGTGGGGGCGGCGGGGGGAGCCGGCCCGGCGGGCTATCGGGGGAAGGTCGAAACACGACGCGGCGCGTGGCCACGGATCGCATACTCTACCTACTAGTAGGTCGTGTCAACAGGCAAGTCGAAGCTTCCCTGGCGCGCCCGAGGGGCGCGCCTCGGTATGGCGAACGGATCGGCCGCCCGCCGGCGGCGTTCGTACGCCTAAGGCTTGGGCGCCTCGGCTCGCGTGCGTGCAAGCATGCGTTCGTACTTCTTCTTCGTGCGCGACGCGTTATGCGACCGGCTCATCGAGCAGTGCGGGATCAGGTTCTTCTCGCCGAACCCATCGATCATGATCAACCGTGGGCCGCCACGCGAATCCTCGCCGTAGACGACGTTCCACGCGTGCAGGTCGGCCGCGATCACGTCGTGGGCCAGCAGGCGGGCGTAGAACTCCTCCAGCGCGGCCCGCGTGCGGTCGGTGAAGCCCTCGGCCTGCACCCAGGCGTGCAGGGTGGGGGCGAGCCGTCCGTCCGGCGTGCGCACCTTCTCCACCACCTGGCCCAGGCCGATGTCGGTCATCTCGATGCCCACCACGCGCGCCAGCGGCGAGGTGGCGTAGTCGCCCTTGTGGATGCTGGTGACGTATTCGCGGAACTCGCGCACGAAGTCCTTGTAGGGGCCGCTGCGGGCCAGGCGGCGGATCCAGGGGCCGTTGTCCCAGCGCTCGGCGATGGACGCGGTGGAAATGACCTTGATCAGCAGATCCGGATCGTCCGGGTGCTGGTAAACCTCGCGCACGTGTCCCGTGGCGATCGGTTCGGCCTGGGCCAGTCTGAACATCGTCGATCCTCATGAGGCGCCTGAAAGGCTGCCGTAAGTTGCTGACAGGGCATGGAGTGTAGAGTCACGAGCCCGTACCATGGGATTTTTCCCCAATCCGCGCGGTGGCCACCGCGCCCACCTGCCGGATTCGAGCCTTGCGCAAGCTTACATGGCGTTTCCTCGCCGCCATCCTGGTTTTCCTCACGCTGTCACGCCTCGGCCTTTCGCTGTGGCAATGGTCGCGCGTCCACGATGCCGGCGGCCTCTGGCCGGTGCTGTTCGGCGGCTGGCGCATCGATCTTTCGCTGGTGGCGATGGTGGTGGCCCTGCCGGCGCTGCTCTCGCCCTGGCTCGGCCATCGCGCGTGGCCCACGCGCATCGCCGCATGGTGGTATCGCGTGTGGTGGTTGCTCTTCGCGTTGCTGGAGGTGTCCACGCCCCAGTTCATCGTCGAATACGACACGCGTCCCAATCGCCTGTATTTCGAGTACCTCACCAGCCCGAACGAAGTGGCCGCCATGCTCTGGCACGGCTACAAGCTCTCGGTGGGCGCCGGTCTCGTGGCGCTCCTGCTGATCGGCTGGATCGGTTTCCGCCTGTTGCCCACGCGCTCGCCCGACCGTCGTCCCATGCGTTTCGTGTGGCGGCCGGTGGTCACCGCGCTGACCTTCGCCGTGCTGTTCCTGGCCGGCCGCGGTACCTTGCAGCACCGTCCGCTCAACGCGTCGCAGGTGGCCTTCACCAACGACGCGATGGTCAACACCCTGCCTCTGAACTCGCTCTACAACGTGCTCAACGCGGCCATCGCGCTGGGTAACGAGCGGTCGGCCTCGGCGGTGTACGGCAAGATGGACGAGGCCGAAATGAACGGCATCGTGCGGGCGACGGCAGGCCTCGACGGCCCGCCGCTCGATCCGCGGTATCCGAGCCTGCACAAGCAGGAGGCCACCCGCCAGGGCGGCAAGCCGCTCAACCTCGTGATCATCCTCGAGGAAAGCCTCGGCGCCCAGTTCGTGGGTAGCCTCGGCGGCGCGGGCTACACGCCCGAATTGGACAAGCTCTCGAACGACGGCTGGTGGCTCACCCGCACCTACGCCACGGGCACGCGCTCGGCGCGCGGACTGGAGGCCGTCACCACCGGCTTCCTGCCCACACCCGCCGAAGCCGTGCTGAAACTGCCGCGCAGCCAGCGCGATTTCTTCACGCTCGGGGCCTTGCTCGACACCTTCGGCTATCACACGCGCTTCCTCTACGGCGGCGAGGCGCATTTCGACAACATGCGTTCGTTCTTCTTCGGCAACGGTTTCAACGAAGTGGTCGATAGCGCCAACTTCGAGACGAAGCCGGGCTTCGTGGGTTCGTGGGGCGCCTCCGACGAAGACATGTTCAAGGAACTGCACCAGCGGTTGCTCGACGACGGCGACAAGCCCACCTTGACCGTGGCCTTCTCGGTGTCCAACCACACGCCGTGGGAATACCCCGCCGGTCGCATCCAGCCGCAGGGCGAACCGGCCAGCAACGCCAATGCCGTGCGCTATGCCGACTGGTCGATCGGCCGCTTCTTCGAGAAAGCGAAGCAGTCGCCGTACTGGAGCCACACCGTGTTCCTCATCGTGGCCGACCACGACGCGCGCGTGTTCGGCGCGAGCCTGGTGCCGGTCCGCCATTTCCACATCCCAGCGCTGATCCTCGGCGCGGGCGTGCCGGTGAAGAAAGACGACCACATCGTGAGCCAGGTCGACCTCGCGCCCACCTTGCTCTCGCTCATCGGCATCAGCAGCGAGCATCCGATGCTCGGCGCGGACCTCACGAAGCGCTATCCCGACCGCGCGATCATGCAGTACGGCGACAACTACGGTTATCTGAAGGACGACACGCTCGTCGTGCTGCGTCCCAACCAGCCCGCCGCGCAGTACCGCTACGTGATCGACGGCGAAAAGCTCGAGCCGGAGGCGGTCGATCCGACGCTGGAGAAAGCGGTGCTGGCGCATGCGCTGTGGCCGAGCTGGGCGTACGGCAAGCAGCGGTACCGGTTGGCCCCGAAAGAAACGGCCACCAGGTAAGGCATTCGCGACCCCTTCGCCGATACGATCGGCTCCCACCCCTTCGGTAGCGGACTGACTACCGAAGGGGTGGGAGCCGATCGTATCGGCGAATGCAGGCGGAGCGGTATCTCCACCCATCAGTCACGGTTGACCGCCCCCGTGCGCTCATGCTGTACTACATGAACTAGTACACATGGCACACCAAAGATGGCCCGTACCCAGGCATTGCCCATCCAGATCGCCACGGGCGATTCCCGTCCCATCGGCCGGCAGATCGTCGACGCCGTGCGCATGCGCATCGCCACCGGCGAACTTCGCCCGGGCGCGCAACTGCCCAGCGTCCGCGGCCTGGCCCAGCAGCTCACCATCAACCCGAACACGGTCGCCAAGGCCTACGCGGAACTGACCGCCGAAGGCTGGCTGGAGTCGCGCCAGGGGCTGGGGCTTTACGTCGCCGAGCCGCGCCAGCGATGGAGCGGTGCCGAGCGCGACCGGCGCATGGACGATGCCGTGCAGGCCTTCGTGCATGAAGTGGTGGCGCTGGATTACCCGCCCGACCGTGCGCTCGAGCGCCTGGAAAAGGCGCTGGCGATCCTGGCGAAGAAAACGGCCTGAACAAGGGGAGGGGCATTCGCATGAACGACGAACCGGTCATTCGTACCCGTGCGCTGTGCAAGCGTTACGGCCGGAAGATGGCGATCGACCACCTCGATCTCGTCATCGAGCGCGGCAACATCCACGCCATCGTCGGCGCGAACGGCGCGGGCAAGTCCACGTTGTTTCGCATCCTCCTGGGTTTCATGCCGGCCACGTCGGGCGACGCGTCCATCCTCGGTCGCGATTGCCGTGCGCTGACGCCCGCCGACCGCGAGCGTATCGGCTTCGTCAACGAAGAACACACCCTGCCCGGCTGGATGACGGTGGCCGCGGTCACCGCCATGCAGCGGCGCCTGTACCGACACTGGAGCCAGGATGCGTTCGACGAAACGATCGGACATTACAACGTGCTGGGCGGCCAGAAGGTCTCGCAGCTGTCGCGCGGTGAACGTGCGGGCTTCAACCTCGCGTTGACCCTCGCGCAGCAGCCCGAGCTGCTCGTGTTCGACGAGCCCACGCTCGGCCTGGACGTGGTCGCCAAGCGCGCCTTCCTGGAAACCCTGCTCTACTCCAACGCCACGCGCGATTGCACGGTGGTGTACTGCTCGCACCAGATGGAGGAAATCGAGCGGGTGGCCGACAACCTCATCATCATGGAGCGTGGCGCGCTGCGAAACATGTCCCCGCCCGACGACTTCCGCGCCCGCGTGTCCTGCTGGGTGGCCGACATCCCCTTTCGCGGCCCCGATCCGCGGCAGGTGCCGGGCCTGCTCGAGGCGCAACGCATCGACGGACTGCATCACTACCTCGTACTCGACCAGGGCGACGACTTCGCGGAGTTCCTGCGCAGTTGCGGCGCGCGCGACGTGCATGCCATGCCGGTGAGCCTCGACCGCGCGGTCAACGGGTTTCTCGCCAAGCACCACGCGATGCCCACCGCGGCCTGAGGAGACAGATATGCTCGACATCGCCCGTTCCGAATGGATGCGCTACCGTTGGTGGTTTCTCGCCTTCGCGATCGCCCACGTCCTCGTTCTGGTGTTCTTCAACCGCCTGGTCGACCTGGGGCAGCAGCCGCTCAACGTGTATCGCCTCTTCGCCGGGGTCTATGCGCTCACGGGAGGGCTGCTGGGTCTGCACCAGATGGGTACCTGGCGCAGGCCCAACCAGTGGCTCAACCTCCTGCATCGTCCCCTGGCGCCCAGGCGCATCGCCATCGCGCTGCTCGCGACGGCGGGGGCGGGGCTGGCCGCGTCCATCGCCCTGCCGACGTTGGCGGCGGTAGCCTGGCAGGCATGGGGCACGGCACGCGTCGTCGATCCGCGCCATGTGATGCTCCCCCTGGGCGGATGGCTCATCGCCCTGTGCGGATACGCCGCCGGCGCTTACGGCATGCTGGCCAATCGGCGTTATTCGGCGAGCGCGCTGGTGCTGCTGTTCTGGATCGGTTCGGCGCACGCCGCAGGCCTCGGTGCCATCGGCGTGCAACTGCTGGCGTGCGCGTGCGGCATCGCCATGGTGCTGGTCGCGTTCCGACCCGATCTCGGCGCACCGCCACGCGGCGTCCTTTCGACGGTACTCGTGGCGTTGCCCGTGCAGGTCGGCGTCTACGTCGGCATCCTCCTGCTGGCGTTCCTCGCCGAACTGCTCTGGATCATGCTTGGCACGCATCCGGCGAACACGGTGGCGCCGCCGCGTGGCGGTTACACGGAAACCGAGCGCATGGCGCCGCGCGAGCGCATGCTGGCGGGGCTCGCGGGCGCCACGCTCGCCGACGCGGCGTTGTGGCGCGAGCAGGTCGCCTTGTCCGAGGTTCACGCGATGGGCCGCCTCTTCGTCGACCTGCCCGTGCGCGGGGCGATGAGCAACGGCGTCGATGCCGAATTCGACGACGACGACGCTCGCGTTCGCTGGACCTTCAGCCATGCCGCCATGCGCTACGAAGGAAGGAACATCGCCGACGGTCGCGGCGTGGGAACCTTGGGAATCGGCACCGATGGCCACGCGTTCCCCGCGATTCCCACCGTGACCGATCCGCTGCCGGGCATGACGCATGGCGACGTGACGATCGTCGCGGGAAACATGCTCTACCGCTATGCGTCGTCGGTGCGCCGCGTCGTACCGCGTATCGCCCTGCCCGAAGGGGAATACCTGCTCGGCGTCACGCCGATGGGCGGCAATCTTGTGGTGCGGGGCGACAAGGCGATCTATCTCTTCGACGGTCGCCATCTCGTCGACGGCGACGGCTTGCTCGCACCGCGCCAGCGCATCGCGATACCCGGCGCGCCGGGCGACCTTACCCGCGCCGAGCTGGTGGAAGCCGTTGACGGTTACCTGCTCTCGTTCACGTTTACCTGGCACGCCTCCGACATGCGCGGCGTCCCGCCGTATCAGACGGTGCTGTGGGTCGACGACGCGGGCAAGGTCGTTCCCGTCGCCACGCGGACGATGGGCTCGGACTACCCCTTGCCGCACCGGTACCGGAGCTGGTGGCCGTCTCCCGCGATGTACGTCGTACGCGAGGTCGCCACGCATCTCTTCGCCGATACCGATCCCACGCAGCGTACCGATGCGCCTTCCGTTCCCGGAGTCGTGCGGCTATGGGCGGCGATGGCGATGCTGGCAAGCCTGCTGGCCGGCGCGTGGATGGTGCGCAGGCGTCGCATGTCTCCCACGGCCGGCATGGCGTGGACGGTAGCGTGCGGACTGATCGGTCCACCCGCCGTCGTCAGCCTGGGCTTGATCGTGCCTGCCGTCGAACACGAAACGGCGAACGTGCCCGCCACCGCCTGATCGACCACCGGAGATACTCGTCATGATCACGTTCCGGCCCTGGCTGGGAGCGCTCCTCGCGCTCGCCTTCTCGATGCCGATCCTGGGTAACGATTTCCGGCGCGACGTACGCGCCGAGGCGGCTCGTCCCGTCGCGCCGCGATATCCTCGCGAGGCGTTTCTCCAGACGCCGTCCATCGTCGCGACGGCGATGGCGCCCGATGGCGGGAGCGTGGCGTTCCTGCGCGGCGACGACGTTGCGCGGAGCGTCTGGATCCTCGACGTCGCCACGGGCAGGGAGCGCATGCTGCTGGCGCACACGGAAGCCACGCGGGTCGCGTGGACGCGTGACAGCCGGTGGTTGGTCGTCGCAGCGCCGGGCAGGCTGTCGGTCCTGTCGGCCCTGGGCCAGGGCGCGCGGGTACTCGCGCTGCTGGGTGGCCCCGAAGCACGCGAATTCCTCGACCCCGATCCGTCCCGGGCGGCGGTCCTCGTGCGGGAACGGACCCTCGATTCGCTGGGGCGTCCCGCGGGCTGGCGCCTGTCGCGCATCGACGTGAGCGGTGCATCGACGGTACTCGAGGAAAGCCCGCGACGCATCGTCGGTTACGCCTTCGCCGGCGAGCGGCTGGCCTACGTGCAGCACATGCGCGACACGTCGATCGTCACCACGCGAATCGACGCGTCGGGACGACGCACCGACGTCCTGCGTTGCGAGGTGTTGCGTCGATGCACCTTATGGCCCGTGGTGGGCGAAGGTGACCGGGTCTACCTCCTCGGCGACGTGGGCGGCGATCTTCGCCGGCTGCAACGCCTGCGCGCCGACGGCACGCTCCAGGAGATCGCCGCCGATCCCGACGGACAGGCCGACGTCGACGACGTCTCGGCGCGTCCCGAAGACGGGCTGCCTGCGATCCTCACCTTCCGCGGCGCCGTCGCCAGCAGCACGGCACTGGACGAGGTGACCGCCGAACGCCTGCGGACGATCGAACGTGCTCTCCCGCGGCGTGCGCTGTCCTTCGATACGGGCCGCTCGCATTGGCTCGTGGGAGAGCGGGGCGGGGCGATGCAAGGGGCGCGTTACCATCTGTTCGATACGGCGACGGGACGTCTGACCGAGATACTCATGGACGCGCCGCGCCATGCCCGCGACGGCCGGCCGGGACGTTGGCTTCCCGAACACACGATGGCGCGGCAGCTGCCGTTCGAGTGGACCGCGTCCGACGGGATGCGGCTGCACGGCTTCGTCCGCATTCCGCCCGGTGAGGACGCAAGCCGTCTCCCGGTCGCCGTGCTGGTGCACGGCGGTCCATGGAACCATGTCGATCCCGACGAATTCGGCGCGGGTTATTCGGCGTTTCTCGCCAATCGTGGCTACGTGGTGTTCGAGCCCAACTTCCGCGGCTCCACGGGGTTCGGCAGGGATTATCTCCTGGCGCCCCGCGGCGATTTCGGCAACGGTCGCGTACAGCGCGACATCGAGGAAGGCGTGCACGCGCTCCTCGATGCGGGGATAGGGGACGCCGACCGCGTCGCGATGGTGGGTGCCTCGTTCGGCGGGTACACCACGCTGCTGGCCCTGACCTGGCAATCGGATCTGTTCAAGGCGGGCGTCGCCTTCGTGCCACCGGCGGATTTCGCCTGGGACCTGACCTGGATCGGTCGCACGCCGGAAGCGAACCGGCTTTCGCGCGAATTGCCCTATGAACGCTGGATGGCGGCGATGTCGTTGGACCTGGCCGACCCGGTCGCCATGCAGCGGCTGCACGCGCAATCGCCGTTGTCGAATGCGTCGCGCATGAGGCGTCCATTGCTCGTGATCGCCGGAGGCCGCGACCAGCGCGTCGCCTTGCGCGGGGTGCTGGGTTATGCGGCGAACCTGCATCTGCTCGGTCGCGACGTGACGCTGGTGGTCGATCCCGACGCCGGGCATGTCAATGAACGTGCCGTGGCGAGGGAGGCGGGGTTCTACCTGATGGCGGACATGTTGCACCGTCATATCGGCGGACGGGCCGATGACGCGCCGGATGCGGAGATGACGGCCTACATCGAAAAAAACACCGCGTTGCCGCAGGCTATCGCGACGAAGTGATGCGACCGTCCAGGGTGCGATGCACGATCTCGGCCAACGCCGCCTGCGAATACGGCTTGGCCAGCCGCGGAATCTCCAGTTGCGTGCCCATGGGCAGTTCCGCATAGCCGGTCGCCATGATCACCGGCAACGTCGGCCAGCGCTCCTGGAGGCGGAGCACCAGTTGCGCGCCCGTCATGCGCGGCATGGCGTGGTCGGTGATCACCAGGTCCACCGGCATCCGTTCGAGCACGCGCAAGGCCTCTTCCGCCGATGACGTGGACAAGACGCGGTAGCCGAGATCTTCGAGCATCTCGACGGTGGTGGACCGCACGAGATCGTCGTCGTCGACGCTGAGCACGGTGCGCAGGTGCCCGTCGCCCATCCTCAACAGGGGCATCGCATCGTCCGGCAGGCGATGCGCGGATGCCGGGCCATCGGCGGCCGGTAGCCAGATCTCCGCCGTGGTGCCTTCCCCGGGCACGCTGTGCAGCAAGAGCGCGCCGCCCGACTGCTCGGCCAGTCCGTGCACCATCGACAGTCCGAGTCCCGTGCCCTTGCCGACGCCCTTGGTGGTGAAGAACGGTTCCGTCGCGCGCTTGAGCGTCAACTCGTCCATGCCGCTGCCGGAGTCGGAGAGGGCCAGGCGCACGTAATGGCCCGGGGCGAGTTGCGCCAGGGAGTCCTGTAACCACACCTCGTCGGTGGCGATCACCAGCCGGCCCGCGCCGTCCATCGCGTCGCGTGCGTTCACCGCCAGGTTGAGCAGGGCGGTTTCGAGTTGGTTCGCGTCGACTTCCACGGCTGGCAGGCGCGGGCCGAAGTGCGTCTCGACGGTCACCGTGGAACCCAGCGAACGCTGCATCAGGTCGGCCATGCCGTCGACCAGCGCGCGGAGGTCGACGCGCTCGGTTTTCAGTTCCTGTCGCCGTGCGAAGGCCAGCATGCGGCCGGTGAGCGAGCTGCCTCGTTCCGCGCCGGCGCGCGCATTGTCGAGCAGGCGAAGGAGCAGGGGCTCCTGCGGCATGCGCTCGCGAAGCAATTCGAGGCTGCCCTGGACGGCCATCAGCAGGTTATTGAAGTCGTGCGCGATGCCGCCCGTGAGGCTGCCGAGCGCTTCCATTTTCTGCACCTGCATCAGCGCCTGTTCCGCCTTGATGCGAGCGGTCTTCTCCACCGCTTCGGGCACCATGGCGGTGACGTCGCCGCGCTCGTTCACCACCGGACGAAGCGAGAAATCGAACGCCCGCACGCCCGTGGGCAGGGTGAGCGTCATGCTGATGTTCTCGGTGGCACCGCCGGCCACGCGGCGCACGGCCGCCTCCACCGTGTCGGACATGCCCGGCGTATCGGTGAACCACGGCGTGAGCCAGAACGGAAGCCCGACCACGTCCTCGAGCGTGACGCCGATGCCGGCCAGTGCCGTGCCGTTGATGTAGAGCAGCGTGCCGTCCGCCGACATGAGCCCCTGGTAGAGATGCGAGGTTTCGAAGATGGTGCGGATGTTCGCCTCGCTGCGCTCCAGCGCGGCGGTGCGTTCGGCCACCTGGGCTTCCAACTCCTCGCGGAATCGCCGCTCGCCGTCCCGCGTCACGGCTTCGGCACGCGCGCGTTCGATGTGCGCCCAGCAACGTTCGGAGACTTCGGCGAGCAGCGCGAGTTCGCGCGGCGTCCAGCACCGGGGCGACGCATCATGGATGGCCATGAGCGCGGTGAGGCGGTTCTCCTTGATGAGGGGCATGCAGATGGTGGCGGCCAGCCCGATCGACAGGAAGGTCGCGGCTTCGTCGGGGTGGAGTTCGGCGGCATTGTCGTGCAGCACGAGCGGTCGGCCGGCGTGCAGCTCGTGCACGGCGCGCTTGCCGAAAGCACTGAGCCGGTAGTGGCCGACGATGCTCGTCGCGCCATCCGTCGCCCAATCGCCGCGGATGGTGAAGCCGTCCTCGTCCGCATCCATGTCGGCGTAGGCGCAGACCGATACGTCGAGATACTCGCCGAGCATGCGCGCGGTGATCGCCATGATCCGGTCGGCATCGGTCGTTTCGGCCGTGCGCTTGCCCAGCTCGTCGAGGAAGCGCAGGCGCTCTTCGCTTTCGCGCACGCGTTGTTCCGCGCGGACGCGCTCGGTGGTTTCCACCACGATGGCGATCACGCCGCCCGGCCGCCCGGTCTCGTCGAGCACCGGCGAATAGTCCAGGTTCATCCACACGGGCTCCGGCTTGCCATGCCGTTCGAGCGTGAGTTCCTGGTCCCGATAGGCCAGCGTGCCGCCTGCCAGGCCGACCCGCATCACGTTGTCGTTGAAGTCGGCGATCTCCGCCCAGCCCTTGCGAACTTCCGAGCCCAGGAGGCGCGGATGGCGGCTGCCCGCGAAGACGGAATAGGCGTCGTTGTAGATCATGATGCCGCGCTCGCCCCACAGCAGCACGATCGGTACCGGCGAGAGCAGCAACAGGGCCGTGGCCGTGCGCAGGCTCTGCGGCCACTGTCCGATGTGGCCGAGCCCGGTGGCGCTCCAGTCGAAGGCGCGTATGAGCGCCCCGGCCTCGCCCCCGGCATCCAGCCAGGAAAGATCGCTATCCGGTCCCTGCTTGGGGGGCGACTCGCTCATCGACGACGACGTTCCATAGGCTTGTCGTACCGAATATATGCATAGCGGATGTGAGGGATTTCGCAAGAACCACCGGGGGAACGCTTCTCCTGGCCGTGACGTCAGGTCGACACGGCGCTGCCACAGTTTCCGCAGAACCGGTCGCCCATGCCGACCGGCGTCGCGCAGGAAGGGCAGCCCAGGGCCGCGATCGCCGGTCCGTGGGCTGGGCCGACGGTGGCGGCGAGGCTGCCGGCCGCGGGTGCGACCGGATGGTTCAGGCTGCCGAGCAAGGCTGCTTTCTGCAGGTCCGTTTTCGACGTGGGCGCCACGATGACGCTCTGCTCCTGGGCGAAGGCGGTCAGGTGATCCACCAGTTGCCTGGCGAGCACGGGAAGCCCGCGCAGGCCGGTGACGAGGCGCACGGAATCCTTTCCGAAAATGACGCTGTCCAGTTCGGCTGCCCAGACTCGCAGTGTCATGGTCTCGATGTTGATGACCTGCTTTTCCGTCTTCACGCGGTCGTTGAACGTATTGCCCACGTCCATGCGGGCCGACTGGTAATTGCCCTGCATCTCGACCCAGACGACGCGCGAGGTGAAGTCGAAGCGCTGCCAGAGCACGTGACCGGCTCGTACGCAATACGAACCCAGGGTCAGCATCGCCAATCCGAACGTCAGCAGCGAGAACAGGCGCGGCTCCAGCGTGGCCGGATCGAAACGTACGCCGAAGACGAGGATCCAGGCCGTGGCGAGGGCGGTGAAGCTCAGTCCGGCGACGTCGAGCCAGGCTATCCAGCGGAAGCGCGGAAGACGGAATGCGCTGGCGACGTCGAGCCTGCGCTGCTCCGCGGCCGGGAGAGGCTGGGTTTCTTCCACCAGTTCGGCCTGGAACGTGCCCACGCCGCCGCCCACCAGCGGAAGGATGCGGGCATAACGTCGGTTGGGTATGCGTTCCACCCAGTCGTCCTGCAGCGTACGGTCGAGTTCATCCATCAGTTGCTTGGGATGGCAATTCATCGACAGGCTGGTCTGCTCCCGCGCCATGTTGGTGGCGGGCGGCCCGCTCATCTGGTTCATCAGGGCGAGGAAGTACATGCCGACGCTCGCGAGCGCCGCCAGGAGCAGGAAAAGCGTTTGCGTTTCCAGCGAAAGCCATCCGATGTCGGGAAGCGCGTGCGAGACCATCGGCAAGAGCACCGGGCCGAAGATGGCCATGAGCACCAGCACGATGAGACCGCGTAGCCCGACATCGGCCTTCGCCGCCGCACCGGCTTCGAGCGGGCGCAGCAGCAGCGCGACGCTGAAGCCGAAATAGAACAGGCCGATCCATGCCGACGCCTGTCGGTCGGACAAGCCGAGCCATGCAATCAGGAAGGAAACGAGCGTCACCACGATGACGATGCCGGTCTGGAACTGCCGTTGCGCGATGTGCTGGACGGGACGCGGCGCGAAGATCAGTTCGCGGATCCACGCATACAGCAATCCGTTGAGCGGGCCGCCGGGTTCGGGGTAGGTCAGTGCGTTCTGCCGTAGCGTCTCCTTGATCTCGTCCGAGTGCGTGGTCTTGCCCACGGCATCCGGGGCAAGCTCCGGCGCGAGTCCCGCGGGCAAGCCGCGTCCGAAGAAAAAGCGGAGTTGCAGGAACAGGCGTCGACCTTTCCTCAGTCCCGTGACGAGCAGCCCCAGGCCGATCAGCAGCGGCAGCATGCTTTGCATGCCGTGTCCATGCGACATGCTTCCCCGGCTGACGATGAGAAGCGTGAGGCCTCCCAGTGTCAGTAACGCGCTCGTGCCGGCGAGGAACCAGTTTTCCACGTAAAGCGGATTGGGAAAATCCATCCGCTGGCTATCGGCGTTGTATTCGTACGACATGGATCGACGTTCCTTCGAATGGAATATTCCGGGGCGCGCAAACGCGATGCCGCGATGATGCTCGCGTATGAATGCCTTGCACGCTTCCCCTGAGATTTGTAAGCATAGACGTACGTCGTGGCGATGTCATGGCGTGACGGGAGCGCAACGCATCAGGAATGACCAGGGGAATCGGATACGCATTTTCGGAAGCGACCTGCGTGCAGGCGTCGTTCATACGGCGTTCCCGCAGGCTTTCAACAGCGTGTCGCGAATTTGTCGCGCGTCATTATGTCGTCGCGAAAAGACACGTCGCGCGATGGATTCGGCATGCCGGTCGCGCGTCGTCCATCGAAGGAGAATAAAGCCATGAAGTGCATGCAATGCGGGCAGGCGCACGAAGGGGGTACCCGGTTCTGTCGAGCCTGTGGAACGCGCATCGAGGCGGTCGACGAGCCGGTGGCTTGCGCCGGATGCGGATCGGCGCTGGCGCCGGGAGCGCGATTCTGCAAACAGTGCGGAACACCGTCCGTACCGGCGACCGCCGCGAAAGCTTCGCCGGATGCCGGACTCGTCGAGCCCGAATCCACCGCGCGATCCGCTGTCGTGGGAGATCGGCTTGACGACGCGCCGCATACCTTCGAACCGACGGTCGTCGACGAATCCGGCGCCGCCGCTCCCGGACCGATCGAGAGCCGTCCCCGCATGCGCGGGCCGCTTATCGCCGCGGCGGTCATCGGCGCGGTCGTCATCGCCGGTGGCGCCGTCACCTGGATGTTCCTGCGCGGCGACGCCGCGCAGCCGTCCGTTGCCGCTCCCGTCGCGTCTGCGCCCGTCCGTGTCGACACGCCGGCCGCGCCTGCCGCCGCGCCCATGGCCGCGCCCGTCGTCGAGGCACCGAAGCCCCCGGAAGACGCGCGTCAGCCCGAACAGCCTGCGCCGTCGGTGGCGGACGCTCCGCACCAGGAGGCGGCGGAGGTGGCCGAGGTGGACGCCAAGGCCCCCGAGGCCGATCACACGCGTCGCGTCGGGCGTACCCGTGCGCGCCCTGTCGCCGGGGACGACGGAACGCCGGTGAAGGAGGCTCCCATGAGTCCCATGAGGGACGTCGCCTTGAACCTCGTGCGCGAGGGCGAGCGTGCGTATTCCCGGCAGGATTATTCCACCGCCATCGCCAACGCACGGGCCGCGCTGGGCGTGAGCCCAAGGTTCGACCGCGCCAGGAAATTGCTTGATGAGTCCCAGCGGGCGCAACAGCAAGCCATGAACAGCATTTCCATCCAGTAAAGGAAGACGTCGCCTTGAACGCCATTCATCGTTCCATCCGCCTCTGTGGCGCGCTTACCGTCAGCGCCGTGCTCGGTGTCGTCGCGGGATGCGCGCAGGTGCCGCCATCATCCGGCAACGCCCGTCCGGGGCAGCCGGTCGCGCGACAGCCGGCGTCGTCCGGCTGCGACACGGGCACCGCCGCCGTCGTCGGCGCCCTCGCCGGGGCCTTCTTCGGCAAGGGCAAAGGGCACCTTGTCGGTGCCGCCGTCGGTGCCGGCGTGGGCGCGATCGCCTGTACCGCTTACAACTATCACGCCCGGCAGGTTCGCGATCACGCCGCCGTGGAAGCGGACTACCGGCGCGAGCGCGGTTCGCTTCCCGAGATGAACACGGTGTCGTCGTATCGCAGCAGCTTACAGCCGTCGGAGACGGTACGCGCAGGTAGTCCGGTCGCCCTGGAATCCAACATCGTCGTGGTCAACGGCACCCATGACCAGGCACCGAAGCTGGCCGAAACGTTGACCTTGTATTCGCCCGACGGAAAGCCGTTGTCCACGGTGACGAAACAGGCGACCGACATCGGCGGCACGGGCGAATACCAGACCAACTTCAGTTTCAACCTGCCCAAGGGCATCCAGGGCGGGCGCTATACGGTGCGTTCGTCGTTGTCGATGAACGACAAGGTGGTAAAGACCAACGACATGCCCATGCTGGTGGTGGGCTGATGAACACCACGGACGGATCCGTCCACACCCCTCGCATCGGTCTGTTGGTCCGCTGTTACGAAGGCCTTCGCAACGGGCGCGCATTCACGATGCTGGCCATCGGTATCGTCGCGGCGGGAGCGCTCATGGCGCTGGCCGGTTCACTGACGATGCGGGTCGGCCTCCTTGCGGGTGTCCTGCCGATGATCGTTGCCGTGGCGGTGTGCCTGGCGGGCATCAACGGCGCGGGGCTGCTTCTCCTCGACCAGGCGGACGGTGCGCCGTCGCGCAGCTTCGGGGCGGCGCTCTTCGGCGGCCTGCACAGCACATGGACCGCGCTGCTGGCATTCCTGCTGCTAGGCCTCGGACTGTGCGGCGTACTCCTGCTGATGTACCTGCTTTCGCTCCTGGCACGGATTCCCGGCGTCGGTCCGCTGTTCGCGTTTGTCCTCACCGGCCCCGGCGCCATCGTGCTGGCGTTCTGCTACGGGATGCTCGCGCTGGGCATTCCGCTGGTGCTCGTCGCGGTGTGGCGCGGTGCCGGCGTGTTTGCCGCGCTCGGCCGCGCGGTGGACATCGTGGTGAAGCGTCCTCTGGATACCCTTCTGCACTTCGTGCTTCTGGCGCTTCTCATCGCGCCGGTGGCGGCGTTCGTCGGTTGCCTGCTTGGCCTCACCTCCACGCTGAGCGTGACGATGTTCGGTGGTGGCGGCTCGTTGTTCATGCCACGCCAGCGTATCTACGGAGGATTCGGCGGAAGTCCCCTCGACGGTGCGTTCGACCAGTTCCAGTCGGCCGGTGCCGCGGGAGCCTCGGTGGGGATGATCATGCTGGTGGTGGTGGCGCTCTTCGTGCTGGTGGGCTTGCTCGGTTACATCATGATCCACGACTCGCTGGCGACCGGGCTGGAGGGCACCTCGGAAGATCGCCTGCAAGCCGGGATGTCCACGGTCCGGCGCGCGCTGGAGACGCATCGCCCCCAGGCCACGACGAAAGGACCGGCGTCCCCCGTCGATCCGGTTCGCGATTGCGCGGGATGCGGTGCCCGCATGACGGAAGGCGATCGCTTTTGCGGAGAATGCGGACAGGCCGGCTGACGCCGGCGGCACGCGCGGGGCTCAACGCGTTGCGCGTGTCCGCGCCGCATCCATCGCCCGGCACAGCGCCTCGACGCTGGGCAGTATCGACGGTGACGGCGAGGCCAGGGTGGGGGCGTCCACCACGAATACGTTGCCGTGCTTGACCGCGGGAAGGAACGTGCTTCGCTTCCAGCCGTCCAGCGAGTCGCCGTCGTTGCCGCCCGTGACGATGACCTCGGGCGCGCGGGCGAGTACCGCTTCGCGCGTGACCGTGGGCGCGGCCTGGTTCAGGTCGGCGAAGAGGTTGTCGCCGCCGCACAGGTCGAGGGCATCGTCGATGATCTGCGCGTGGCCGACGGTCATCAGCGGGCGGTCCCAGATCTGGTAGAACACCTTCAGTCGCTTCTTGCCCGCATAGGTGGCGCGCAGCGCCGCCAGCGAGGCCTCGAAGGCGGCGGCGTGCTTCGCGGCGACGTCGTCGGTGCCGGCCAGCACGCCGAAACGTCGCGTCGCGGGCGCGATGTCTGCCAGGCGGGTGGTTTCCGCATAAAAGATCGGCATGCCGAGGCGAGACAGTTTCTCCACCTGCGCCGCGGGCGTGCCGCTCTTCCAGACGAGAACGATGTCGGGCTTGAGCGCGACGATGCGCTCGAGGTCGATCGTCGTGGCATCGCTCACCACGGGGATGCGCCTGGCCGCTTCCGGGTGCTCGCTGTATCGCGACGTGCCGACGACGTAGGCCCCCGCGCCGGCCGCGAAGAGCGCGTCGGTGATGTTCGGCGCGAGGCTGACGATGCGGTGTGCCGGCGCCGGTAGCGTCACGGTGCGGCCGGCATCGTCGGTGACGCTGACGGTGGCTCGCGCCGATGCGCTGATCGCGAGCAGGGCGATAAGGAGTGGTCGGATCATGGGTGGGTATCCGTGAGGCGGCCCGCGCGGAAGAACCGCTCGCCGCCGAGTTCGATGCCCTGGATGGGATGGTGGAACGCCGCGCTCAGGTGTTCGCTGGTGATCACTTCGTCGGCAGGGCCGGCCAGGGCATGACCGCGGCCATCGAGGAGGATGGCATGCGTGGCGTGCTGCGCGGCCAGGTTGATGTCGTGCACGGTGTAGATCACGGAACGCCCTTCGTGCGTCGCCGCCCGTATCAACTCATGGAGCGTCTTCATCTGGTGGTGCAGGTCGAGCGACGAGAGCGGTTCGTCGAGCAGCATCACGTCGACCTCTTGGGTGAACAGCGCGGCGATGTTCACGCGCTGGCGTTCGCCGCCGGAGAGCGTGGTGATGTCGCGTTCGGCGAGTTCGTCCAGTTCGAAGGTGGCCAGCGCACGGCGCACCGGCGTGTCGTCTTCATCGCCCCAGGCCCAGAAAGGCAGGCGAGGATGTCGCGCGGAGGCCACCGCGTCCATCACCGTGAGGCTGAAGGCGTCCACGATCGACTGGGGCAGGAAACCGCGTCGGCGGGCCAGTTCCATCGGCGTGTAATCGCCGACCTCGCGGCCATCGAGGCGCACGGTGCCGCCGTCGGGATCGCGAAGGCCGGCCAGCGTGCGCAACAGGGTCGACTTGCCCGCGCCGTTGGGGCCGAGCACGCAGTACACCTGGCCGGGTTCGATGCGCAGGTCGAGCGAAGCCACCAGCGTGCGGCTGCGCACGGTGAGCCTGAGCGATTCGGTCGCGAGTCGACCGTTCATCGCCTGCGCACCAGCAGGAAAAGGAAGGTCGGTACGCCGATCACCGCCATCACCGCACCGACCGGCAACTGGATGGGGTCGGCCACCACGCGTGAGATCGTGTCGGCCACCACCACGAGGATGCCGCCGCCGATGGCGCTGGCCGGCACCAGCACGCGCTGGTCGTTGCCCACCAGTCGGCGCAACGCATGCGGCACCACCAGGCCGACGAAACCCACGGTACCGGCGGTGGTGACGGCGACGGCGGTGGCGATGGAGGCGAAGGCGAAGATGGCCGACTTCACCACGTTGGGTCGCACGCCCAGCGCGCTGGCCGATTCCTCGCCGCGGGCGAGCAGGTTGAGCTGGCGGCCCAGCGGCACGATCGCCAGCAGGCAGGCGAGGAGACAGGCGACCGGCAGGAGCCAGTACGCCACGCCGCTGAGGTCGCCCATCATCCAGAACAGCATGCCGCGCAGGTTACGGTCGGGAGCCAGCACCAGCATCATGCTGACGATGGCGCCGAAGCCGGCGGCGAGCATCACGCCGATGAGGATGAGGTCGGTGGCGTCGTCGCGGTGCGTGGCGCGCTGGCGCGACAGCAGGTCGCGATGGGCCAGCACGAATACCGCCAGGCAGGCGAACAACGCGCCCGTCGCCGCGCCCGCGGCGACCAGCATGGCCCCCGCACCGGCCAGCATGGCGCCGAGCGCCCCGACCGCGGCACCGCCCGAAAGGCCCAGCGTGTAGGGGTCCGCCAGCGGATTACGGACCAGCACCTGCATGAGGCAACCGGACATCGCCAGCAACCCGCCCACGCCGAAGGCCGCCACGGCACGGGGCACGCGCAATTCCCAGACGATGGCGTGCATCGGCGTGTCGCCGCTCGTGGTCAGCGCCGTCCAGGCGTCGGCGAATCGCGTGTCGACGCCGCCCAGGAGGATCGAGGCCAGCAACACCGCCGCGGCGACCACGCCCATGGCGCCCCACAGACGCACGGCCGCACCGAAAGTGGCGAAGCGAGGCGCTTGGCGGGTGATGGGGCGGCGTGGCACGTCGTCGATGGGCCTTGTCCTGGGCCCGTCAGGATAATGGAACCGCGCGATCAGGACAGCGAGCCCGCATCGCGCCGGCGCAGGTCGGTGCCTGCGCCGAGATGCTCGGTGGAAACGAAAGGTACGAAGAAAAGGCGTCAGCGACCCGGCGATAATCGTCCGAGTTTTCCGGATTCATATCGCGCGAGCGTTCGTCGAACCTCGTTCTCGGTCGACATCACCATCGGCCCATGCTTGACGAACGGCTCGCGGATCGGCTTGCCCGCCATCACGACGAAATGCGTGGCGTCGTCCGATTCGAGGACGATCTCCACCGCCGCGCCGGCGGCGACGGTGGTCGCGGTACCCGCCGGCAGCCCGCGTCGTTCAGCATCGCACTGGATCGTCATGCTTCCGGAGACCACGTAGATCCAGGCCTGCCGCTCTTCGGCGAGCATGTAGGCGTAGCGGCCATCCGCAGGCAGCGAGCCGTCGAGCATGGTCATGTCTTCGGGCGTCTCCGCGTTTCCCTTCGTGTCGCCGACGCGCCCCAGGAGCACGCGTACCCGGTGTTGGCCGCTCTCGATCACCGGCACGTCGTTCGTGCGCACGTGAAACGCGCGAGCGGGCAACTGCTTCAGCCGGGCGGGCAGGTTCACGAAAATCTGCAGCGCGTGCGTGCGTGCGCCCTCCTCGGGCTTTTCCTCGTGTGCCGCGCCGCTGGCCGCGGCGAGCCAATACACGTCGCCCGCCTCCAGGGCGAGATTCGCGCCCAGCGTATCGCGGTTGAGGAACGTGCCGACGGAGTCTTCGAACATCACCGTCACCGCCGATATGCCCGCATGGAAGTGCGGATCGAACGTCGGGCCCATCATCACGAAATGATCCACCATCAACAGGGGATCCATGGCACCGTCGAACATGTCCTCGGAAAAGTGGAGTGCGGTGAATCCGCTGCCGATCGACTGCGGAACGCCGGCGATTACCCGCCCGAGCCGGTGATCGCCCGTGGCACCGCCTTCCCACGCCATGGATTCGCTCATTGCCTGGCATCCTTGGATAGCCCTTCGGTTGGCGGGCAATCTACGAAGGGGCGCGGGCATTGATAAGCTCGCGGGACCGGACGGAGCGTCCAGTCCGTTGGACGATCGCCGAGTTGGCCTACATCAGCACGATCTTGGGCAGTTCTTCGGAAAGATGATCGAGGAAGGCCCGCACCGAAGGCAGCAGGCCCTGCCGGCAGGGAAAAACGGCCGAAATGGTGGCATCCCCCGCCACCCAGTCGGGGAGCACGCGCCGAAGCTCGCCGGACTGCACCGCGTGCCGACAGATGTAGCCGGGCAGGGCGACGATGCCCAGGCCCCTGATCGCCGCCCTTTGCAGGCTCACCATGTCGTCGCTCAGCAGGCGGGGCGTCGACGGGATCACCGTTTCGTTTCTCGCATGGCGGATGTGGCGAAGGTGCCAGGCGGGCGAAACGCCCGTACGCATCATGAAAAGGGAACGATGCTTGTGGAGGTCGTCCGGCGATTCGGGCTCGCCGTTCGCCGCGAGATAGGCCGCACCGGCGAAGAGATACCACGGTGCCGGCGCGAGCGTACGCTGGACGAGGTTGGAATCGGGCAACGGGCCCGTGTGCGCGCGGATGGCCAGGTCGTAGTTCTCGCCCACGATGTCCACGGCGCGGTCCGCGGCATTCGCCACCACGTTCACCTTCGGATACTTCACGAGGAAATCGGCGATCGCGTCGGACAGCGCGAACTGCATCGTGGCGAGGCTGGCGCTGCACTTGAGCGTGCCGCTGGGTTCGGCCATGCGCTGGAGGATCGCCGCTTCGGCCAGCTTGGCTTCCTGCAGCATGGCTGCCGCGTGCCGGTAGAAGTCCTTGCCCGCATCGGTCACGCCGAAATGCCGCGAGCTGCGATGGAGCAGGCGCGTGCCCAGGTGATTCTCGAGTTCCTGCATCCGGTAGCTGATGGTGGACTTGGGCATGTTCAGTTCCTTGCCCGCCGCGGTGAAGCCCCCGCGGTCGACCACGTGCACGAACAGGAGCAGGTCGTTCAAATCCATCATGCGGCCAATCCATCGTCCAAGCGACTGGACGCTCGAGACGGATTCTGGAGACTTCCGGCCGGATGATCCAGTGGGTCGTTTTCGTTCGTCACTTCGACGAGCGGCCAGCCCGATGGACGATGCGGCATTCACGAATGGATCGTCCAAGGCCTTTTGACGTGACTCCTTGCCGATCGCCTCGGCGGGGCCATGCGTGGCTCCCGCGCCCTGGCGCGCGCATCCAAACCACGCTGCTGGAGTACCTCATCGTGCCTAATGCAAATCATCGGTCATGGGGGCGTTCGGACCCCGGTGGCATGGGCGGCGCTCGCCGCGGAACTCGAGCAGCGGCGGTCGATGCGGGAGAGCAAGGGGCGAGGCGGCCGCCAGTGAGACGTTGAAGCTAAATAATGATCTATAAGAGGCTTCAGTGACTCGAGTGTGCAGAGGAGACTATGCCCTACCGGGGGGCCGAATCGGCGGACTCCCATCCAGAGGATCACTGTCATGTTGGACTGGCTCGACTACCGTAAAAAGCTGACCAAGCGCATCGGCGAACTGGGCGCCCTCAGCCCCGACACCCTCAAGGGTTACCAGACGCTGTCCGGCGCCGGTGCCAAGGCGGACCTGCTCGGCCCCAAGGTGCGCGAACTCATTGCGCTGGCCGTTTCGGTGACCACCCGTTGCGACGGTTGTATCACGGTGCATTCCGCCGAAGCGTTGAAGCACGGCGCGACCAAGGAAGAAATCGCCGAAGCGTTGGGCGTGGCCGTGGCGTTGAACGCCGGAGCGACCATGGTTTACTCGGCACGCGTCATGGACGCAGTGCAGGCACACGGCGAGAAGTGAGAACCTCATGAAACATGCATTCGACAGGGCGCTCGGCGCCCTCGCAAAAACGGATCGCGTGGGTATCACGCTCATGCGCCTGGCGATCGCCATCGTGTTCATGTGGATCGGCACGCTGAAGTTCGTTCCCTACGAGGCGGACAGCATCACGCCGTTCGTGGCCAACAGTCCCGTGATGTCGTTCTTCTACGAGCATCCGACGGAGTACAAGGCGCACCTCACCCATGAGGGCGAGCTCGATCCGGTGAAGCGCGAGTGGCAGACGGCGAACAATACGTACGGTTTCTCCACCGGGTTGGGCGTGGTCGAGTGGGCCATCGCATTGCTCGTGCTGGCTTACCCGGTGTCGAAGCGGCTTGGTCTGCTCGGTGCGTTCCTTTCGTTCGTGACGACGTTGGTCACGCTATCGTTCCTGGTGACGACACCCGAAGCATGGGTGGGAGCGCTCGGCGACGCCCAGCACGGCTTTCCCTATCTCTCGGGCGCAGGCCGCCTGGTGCTCAAGGACACGATGATGCTGGCGGGCGCATGGATCATCGGCGTGGATGCCGCCAGGGGCGTCCTGGCCGAAAGGAAGGAAAAGGCGGCCATCGCCGTGAACGGCGCGCGCGTGGCGCTGCGCTGAACGGATGCGAAAAGGCCCCGGCTTTGTGAGCCGGGGCCTTCGTTTTGCCGGGGAATCAGTTCAGCGGTCTGACCCAGATGTTGCGGAAGCTGATGGGCTGCGAATGGTCGCCGTGGGCCTGAAGCTTGATCGGCGCCTCGGCATAGGGCTTGTACTTCGGCTTGCCGATGTAGAAGGTTTCACCCGTGAGTTCGGTGTGGTTCTGCACCAGCACGCCATTGTGGAACAGCGTGACGTAGGCCGGCGACTTGACCGTGCCGTCGGCGGCGAATACCGGCGCCGTCCAGACGATGTCGTAGGTCTGCCATTCGCCCGGCGGACGCATCGCGTTGACCAGCGGCGCGGCCTGCTTGTAGACGCTGCCCGCCTGCCCGTTGACGTAGGTGGGGTTCTTCCACGAGTCCATGATCTGGACCTCGTAGCCTTCGTCGCCGGGACCGGTCGACGCGAGAAACACGCCGCTGTTGCCGCGGCCCTGGCCTTCGCCGGTGATGTCCTTGGGCACCTGCCATTCCAGGTGGAGCTGGTAGTTCTTGAACTTCTGCTTCGTCTGGATGTTGCCCGAGGTCTTGTCGACCGTCAGCACGCCGTCGTGCACCTTCCAGTGCGCGGGCGAATGATCCTTCGATGCTTCCCATGCGGCGATGTCGTGGCCATCGAACAGCACGACGGCATCGGAGGGCGGCGCGCCGGCGGTCTTGCCGGGCGACACGACCTTGGGCACCGGCTCCCATTGCTCGGTGGCCTTGGGATCGTCCTGCGCGGACGACGAACCGGCGGCGAGAACGAGGAGGAGCGCAGCGCTCGTGCGCAGGACATTCATACCGTGCATATCTTGAAGGCCTCGGCAAACGATTCGAAGGGGTCGGGTCCCGCGGGCATGAACTCATGCGCGATGTAACCCTGGTAATTCAGGTCGGCGATCGCCTTGGCGATGGCGTGGTAGTTGAGTTCCTGGGTGCCGTCGATCTCGTGCCGCCCCGGTACGCCGCCCGTGTGGAAGTGACCGATCCACTGGATGTTGTCGCGGATGGTGCGGATCACGTCGCCTTCCATGATCTGCATGTGGTAGATGTCGTAGAGCAGCTTGACGTTGGGTGAGCCGATGCCCTTCATCACTTCGGCACCGAACGTCGTGCTGTCGCCCTGGTAGCCGTGGTGGTCGACCTTGCTGTTGAGCAGTTCGACGCAGAGGGTGACGCCGTTCTCGGCGGCGAAAGGAGCGATCTTCGACAGTCCGGCCACGCAGTTGTCGAGGGCCTTGCGATCGTCGATGCCCGCCTTCCGGTTGCCGAACATGGTGATCACGTTCTTCACGCCCGCCTTCTTCGCGAGGGGAATCGTGGCCTCCAGTTCCTTCAGCAGCTGGGCGTGGTTGGCCGGGTCGTTGAAGCCCATCTCGATGAAGTTCTCGCGCTTGGCGGGATAACCCATCGTCACGGCCAGGCCGCTGTCGATCACCGTCGACCATTCGTCGACGTAGAGCAGGTCGACGCCGGCGAATCCCAGGGCCTTGAGGCGTTTGCACAGTTCGGGCAGCGGTGCCTTCGAGGTCCACCGGCTCAACGATTGCTTGAGTCGCCCGGGCCCCGGTTTGGCCGAAGCGGCCTTGCCGGACACGGTCTCGGCGGAGGCGAGCAACGGCGCGGCGCCGAACGCGGCGGCGGCGGTGGCGAGATGCCCGAGCGCCGCGCGGCGGCCGATGTCGGGGGAGTGGTCCGATGTGGTCATTCGAGTCCCAGGATGGTTCGGTTGAATGCCCGGTCGCTGCCGCTCGAGGCGAAATCGTCGAAGGCGCGCTCGGTGACCTTGATGATGTGCCGGCGGATGAAAGGAGCGCCTTCCTTCGCGCCTTGCTGGGCGTCCTTGATGCAGCATTCCCACTCGAGCACGGCCC
Source organism: Luteibacter aegosomatis (assembly GCF_023078455.1). Classification (GTDB taxonomy): domain Bacteria; phylum Pseudomonadota; class Gammaproteobacteria; order Xanthomonadales; family Rhodanobacteraceae; genus Luteibacter; species Luteibacter aegosomatis. The sequence continues at coordinate 215,332 of NZ_CP095740.1, forward strand.
AGCCGGGATAGTCGTACTGCGCGAGCTTGCTGAAGATGGCGCCGAAGTCGATCTGCCCGTCGCCCAACGAGCGGAAGCGGCCGGGGCGATCGATCCAGGACTGGTAACCGCCGTAGACCCCGGAGCGCCCGTTCGGACGGAATTCGGCGTCCTTCACGTGGAAGGCGCGAATCCGCTCGTGGTAGTTGTCGATGAACTGCAGGTAGTCCATCTGCTGCAGCACCATGTGGCTCGGGTCGAAGAGGATGTTCGCGCGCGGGTGATGGTCCACCGCATCGAGGAATCGCTCGAAGGTGACGCCGTCGTGCAGGTCTTCGCCGGGGTGCAGCTCGTAGCAGACGTCGACGCCGACCTCGTCGAAGGCGTCGAGGATGGGTTTCCAGCGCCGGCCGAGTTCGGCGAAGGCTTCCTCGACCAACCCGGCGGGGCGTTGCGGCCACGGATAGAACAACTGCCAGGCCAGCGCGCCGGAGAACGTCGCATGCGCCGTCAGGCCGAGGTGATGGCTGGCCTTCGCCGCCAACTTGAGCTGTCGTACCGCCCATTCCTGGCGCTGCTGAGGACGGCCGCGCAGCTCGGGCGGCGCAAAGCCGTCGAACAGGCGATCGTAGGCGGGATGCGACGCCACCAGCTGACCCTGCAGGTGCGTGGACAATTCGGTCACCGCCAGGCCGTGTTCGGCGAGCATGCCGGTGATGTCGTCGCAGTATCCCTTGCTGGACGCCGCCTTCTCCAGATCGAACAGGCGGGCGTCGTTGGAAGGAATCTGCACGCCCACGAAGCCGAGCGACGCCGCCCAGCGGGCGATGTCGGGCAAGGTGTTGAACGGCGCCTCGTCGGATGCGAACTGGGCGAGGAAGATGCCCGGGCCCTTGAGTGTCTTCATGTCAGATCTTCAGTGAGGTCTCTTCGGCCCAGGCCTTGCCGTTACCCGCCTGGGACAGCGGGATATCGCCCTTCCAGGCGCCGGGCACGGGATCGTACTGAAGCACCTGCGTGCAACCCGGTTGCGACAGGAAGAAGCCCAGCATCGCCAGCTTCTTGCTCATCAGCACGAAATCCGCCGCGGGAGCCGGCTTGCCGCCCTTGGGAACGGCGAGGCCTTCGGCATGCAGCTTCGTCACCAGCGCCTTGCGCTGGGCGGGGTCGAGCTGGAGGAACGGCTTGCCGCCCGCCTTGTCGAACGCCGCCATCGCGGTAAGGTAGCGCTGCTGTTCGGCCTTGGTGTAGACCGCCTTGAACATCTGGTCGGCGAACAACGGCACGCCCGCGTCGACGGCGCCCGGGGTGTCGGTGCGCGGGATCACGATGTCCGACACGGCGCCGACCAGGCCGTACTGGGACGGCGTGAAGAATTCGGGCTTCGCGCCCGGCTTCTGCGACGCGGCGTGCGCATCGAAGACGGCCAGCAACGACGGTCCCGCGATCGCGCCCACGGCGAGCGCGGACATGCTTTTCAACCATTCGCGACGATTCATGGTGTCGGTCCTCAGATGTTGCCGCGCTTGAGTTCTTCCACGGCGTGGTTGGCCGCGCGCGCGGTCATCGCCATGTAAGTCAGGGACGGGTTCTGGCAGGCGGACGACGCCATCGCCGAGCCGTCGGTCACGTAGACGTTCTTGCAGGCGTGCATCTGGTTCCAACCGTTGAGTACCGAGGTCTTCGGATCGCGGCCCATGCGCGCGGTGCCCATCTCGTGGATGCCCGCACCCACGTTGGCCTTGATCTTGAACGAGTTCACGTCGCGGTAGCCGGCGGCGGTGAGCATCTCCATCGCGTCGTCGATGATCGCCTTGCCGATCATGAGTTCGTTTTCCTGGTGGGCGGCATCGAAGTTGAGCACGGGCAGGCCGTACTTGTCCTTGTGGTTGCGGTCCAGGGTCACGAAGTTCTTGTGGTTGGGCAGCATCTCGCCGAAGCCCATCATCGACACGTACCACGGGCCGGGCTCCTGCGCGGCGCGCTTGAGGTCTTCGCCCAGGGCCTGCTGGTCCACGAGGCGCGTCCAGTCCTGGCGGCCCGCGCCGCCCTGGAAGCCGAAGCCGCGCAGGTATTTCTGCTTGTCGTTGCCCACGTTGCGGTAGCGCGGGATGTAGAAGCCGTTCGGGCGCCGCCCCGAGTAGTAGCGGTCTTCATGGCCTTCGACCATGGCGCGCGCGCCGGTGCCGAAGAGATGGTCCATGATGTTGTGGCCGAGTTCGCCGCTGTCGTTGCCGAAGCCGTTGGGGAAACGGCTCGAGGTCGAATTCATCAGGATGTGCGCCGTGCCGAAGGTGGAGGCGCACATGAAGATCACCTTGGCGAAATACTCGGTCTGGTGGCCGGTCTCCGCGTCGAGCACGCGCACGCCGGTGGCCTTGCCCTTGTCGTTGTCGTAGATGAGCTCATAGACGATGGCGTTGGTCACCATGGTCATGTTGCCGGTGCGTTCGGCCGAGGGCAGGGTCGACGAGTTGCTGCTGAAGTAGCCGCCGAACGGACAGCCGCGCATGCACAGGTTGCGGTACTGACAGGTGCCGCGCTGCGGGCTCTGGTCGTGCTTGAGCGGCTCGGAGAGGTTGGCGGTGCGGCCGATGATGAGCTTGCGGTGGAACTTGTCGTTGAGCTTGCCCTGGAAATCCTTCTCGACGCAGTTGAGTTCCATCGGCTTGAGGAATTTGCCGTCCGGCAACTGGGCCAGGCCGTCGGTGTTGCCGCTGACGCCGATGAAGTGCTCGACGTGGTCGTACCAGGGCGCGAGGTCCGCATAGCGGATGGGCCAGTCCACGCCCACGCCTTCCTTGCCGTTCGCTTCGAAATCCAGGTCGCTCAGGCGATAGCTCTGGCGTCCCCACATCAACGAGCGGCCGCCCACGTGGTATCCGCGGAACCAGTCGAAGGGCTTGGTTTCCTCGTAGGGATTGTCGATGTCGTCGGCGAACCAGTGCTTGGTGGACTGGGTGATGCCGTAGAACGACGGACGCGTATGCTTGGGCCAGCGCGCGATGTCTTCCTGCGTCGGCTCGTCGCCGTAGGGGAGTTCCCAGGGCGCCTTCATGGCCGTCGGGTAATCGAGGTGCTTGACCATCGGGCCGCGCTCGAGCACGAGCGTCTTCAGGCCCTTCTCGGTGAGTTCCTTGGCGGCCCAGCCGCCGCTGACGCCGGTACCGACGACGATGGCGTCGAATGTGTTCTTTTCCATGCAGGTTCCTCAGCGCAGCGGGCGCAGGTAATCGAAGTCGACGCGCGCGGCGTCGAGCGAGCTCATGCGGGCGAACGGGCCTTCCTGTTCGACGAAGCAGTGCTTCAGGCCGGCGGCATCGGCCGCCGCCATGATCGGCTTGTAGTCGAGCGTGCCGCGGCCCAGTTCCGCGCCCGGGTAATCCTTGGCGTTGCCGGGCAGGAAATCCTTCGCGTGCATCAGCGGGATGCGACCGGGGTTGGCCTTGAAGTAGTCGGCGGGGTTCTTGCCGCCCGCGTGCACCCAGCCGCAGTCGAGTTCGAACTGGACGAGGGCGTGGTCGGTTTCCGCGAGCAGCACGTCGTAATACACCTTGCCGCCGCCCACGTCGGTGAACTCGGCATGGTGGTTGTGATACGCGTACTGAAGCCCGGCCGCCTTGGCCTTCTCGCCGAGCCGGTTGGCGTACTCGGCGGTGCGCTTGGCGTCGTCGAGCGTGTAGGTCGGATCGTCGCCGCCCTTTTCCTTCTGCATCATCGAGGGCAGCATGCTGCTGACGATGTACTTGCAACCCAGCACGTGCGCCGCGTCGACGCTCTTGTCGAAGCCCAGGCTGTCGCAGTGCAGGCTGGGGCAGGCCAGCCCGGCTTCCTTGAGCTGGTCGCGCAGGGTCTGGGCGGTGCTGGTGATGATCGCCTCGATCTCCGAGTAGCCGATCGACTTCAGCGTCTTGAGGGTACCCACGGGGTCTTTCTGATAAGCGTCGAGCACCATGTAGAGCTGGATGCCCATGGTCTTGCCCTTGGAAGCGGCGGCGAGAAGTCGTCCGGGCGCGCCGAGGCCGAGCCCCAGCGCCGTGCCGCACAGCGCGGATCGCGCCAGGAATTGCCTGCGAGTCAACATGAAACGTGCTCCTCCAATCAATGGGCCTGGGTCGCGGGCGCGGTGGCCGCCACCTTGCGATCCTTGAACATCACGACGAACAAGACGAAAACGAAGGCGGCGAAGGCGCCGGCGATCAACCAGATCGAGGTCCAGTCGTGCGCCGCGTCGCCACGGGTGTAGGTCTGTACGACCACGCCGGACAACCACGAGCCGACGAACATGCCCAGGCCATACGTCAGGAAGGTGATGAGGCCCTGCGTGGCCGCGCGCAACGCGGGCGGCGCCTCGCGATCGATGTAGATCTGGCCCACGACGAAGAAGAAGTCGAAGCAGATGCCGTGCAGCACGATGCCGAGCCAGAACATCCACATCATGCTGCCGGCGTCGCCGTAGGCGAACAGCACGTAGCGGACCACCCAGGCCAGCATGCCCACGGCGAGCATCCACTTCACGCCCAGGCGGCGGAAGAACCACGGGATGAGCAGCATGCAGAACAGTTCGGACATCTGCCCGCCGGTCATCTTGCCGGCGGCGTTGACCACGCCCGCTTCGTTGAGGAACAGGTTGGTAAAGGCGTAATAGAACTGCAGGGGAATACAGATCAGGAACGACGCGAGCGCGAACACCGCCATCGAGCGCTCGCGGAGCAGGTGCAGCGATTCCAGCGGCAGCGCATGGCGCATCTCGAAGCGCGTGTTGCGCGCGAGCGGCGGCGTGGGGGGCAAGGTGAAGCAATAGATCGCCATCACCACGGACAGGCCGGCGGCCAGGAGCAGCGGGGAGGCCGTGGCTTCCACGCCCCACGCGCCCACGGCCAGTCCCACCAGGATCCAGCCGATGCTTCCGAACACGCGGATCGCGCCGAATTCCTCTTGCGGATCCTTGATGTGCCGCATCGCCAGCGAGGCGGTCAGGGCCAGCGTCGGCATGTAGCAGAGGCTGTAGGCCAGAAGGGGAGCGTAGACCATCACGAACGAGGTCTGCTGCGCGGCGACCACCAGCAGCACGGCGCCGAGCAGGTGAAGCAGGGTGAGCACGCGGCGCGTATCGAAGAGTCGATCGGCGAGCAGGCCCACGAACAGCGGCGAGATGATCGCGCCGATGGCGGTCGTGCCCGCGACGGCACCGATTTCCGTACCGGTGAAATGCAGCGTCTTGCCCAGCCAGGTACCGACGGTGACGTACCACGCGCCCCAGATCGCGAATTCGAACAGCATCATTACTCTAAGGCGCCATTTCATCCGCGTTTCCTCGTTGTGCGTGGGGTTTCGAGAGGGTCTTCGACCGCCTGCCAGACGCCGCCGGAGGCATGGCTCCGGAGCATCGCGTCGACCACCAGGCTGTTGCGGTAGCCGTCGGCGAAGGTGGGCAGGGCGAGGGGTTTCGTATCCGACGTGGCACCGCGGCGGATCCACGCGTAGGCATCGGCGATCACGTTGCGGAACGCATCCGCCCAGGCTTCCGGATGGCCCGCGGGAAGGTGCGCGTAGCCGCGCGCGGCGGGATCGAGCAGCGACGGGTCGCGCGTGAGCACCGTGTTGGGCTTCGCGTGGTGGCCGATCCACAGTTCGTTGGGTTGTTCCTGCCGCCAGGCCAGGGAGGCTTCGCGTCCGTTCACTTCCAGGCGCAGGTCGTTCTTGTGGCCGGGAAGCACCTGGCCGACGGTGACGCAGCCGCGCGCGCCGTTGTCGAAACGCAGCAACACGGTGGCCAGGTCTTCGCTGGTGATCTTGCGCTTTTGCGCGGGTTTCTTCGTCGCGCCCGCGAACGCCTTGGCCGATGCGTCGGGCACTTCGCGCACGGGCACGACGGTGTGCAGGTCGGCCAGTACGGCGCTGATCCGCGCGCCGGTCACGTGCTCGGCCAGGTCGCACCAATGCGAACCGATGTCGCCGAGCGCGGAGCTGGCGCCGCCACGCTTCGGATCCAGCCGCCATGAGTAGGTGCGCTCGTCGGTCAGCCAATCCTGCAGGTAGGCCCCATGCACGAACACCGCCGGACCGACCTTGCCCTTGGCGATCATCGACCGCGCCTGCTGCACCAGCGGGTAGCCGCGATAGTTGAACGTGACGACGTGGGCGAGGCCGGACGCGCGTGCCGCCTCATACAGCTCGCGTGCTTCCTGCATGCTGCCGGCGAGCGGCTTGTCGGAAATCACGTGTTTGCCGGCGCGCAGCGCCGCCAGCGACACCTCGCGATGCAGGTGGTTGGGCGTGGTGTTGTGGATCACCTGCACGGCCGGGTCGGCCAGCAAGTCCTCGTAGCTGCCGTAGGCCTGCCCGACGCCCAGCTCACGTGCCCGTTTTCGTGCCGATTCCAGGCTGGAGCCGGCGATGCCGACGATCTGGACGTTGCCCAGGCGGCGCACGGCATCGAGGTGATGCGCGGCGATGAAGCCGGGGCCGACCAGCCCCATGCCGAGTTGTTTCATCGGTTTACCGTCCTGGCGCTTGTCGCGATCGACTGGCCTGCCATTTTTCCCCCGATGTACCTCCGCCCCTGAATGTATTCGATTACATTTTCAGGGCATCGGCGGTAAGTCGTGTGATCTGTGTGGAAAGGTTTCGCCCCATGGGCCGCAACGTCTCAACGCGGCCTGAACATGCCAAGATATGTAGCAGATGGATAAACGCCTATGCAACGATTTCATGTAATCCATTACATTGCGCTGCACAAAAAAGGGGCCGGGACGCGTGAGTTCAGACGAGGGCAAGCGTAAGGGAAAGGGGGCTGCGGCCCATGCTGCGCCGCAGCCCGTGCGCGTGCGTACGGTCAAGGAGATCGCCGCCATCGCCAACGTGTCGGTGGCCACGGTATCGCGGGCGTTGCAACGGCCGGAGATCGTCAGCGAAGAAACCCGGTTGCGCATCCACGAGGTGGTCAAGCGGCTGGGTTATACGCCGAACGCGCTCGCCCGCAACCTGCGCACGGCACGCACTCGGCTCATCGTCGCCCTGGTGCCCGACATCTCCAACCCGTTCTTCTCCGAGGTGATCCGCGGCATCGAGCAGGTGGCCTACGAGACCGGTTACTCGGTGCTGCTGGGCGAGACGCAGAGCAACCTGGTGCGCGAACAGGCCTATGCCGAGATGGTGGCCGCGCGCCAGGCCGACGGCATCATCACCATGTTCCATCGCATCCCGTCGATTCCCGTGGGCGGTCGCTTGCCGTTGGTCAACGCCTGCGAGTACGTCAGGGACAGCGAGATCTCCAGCGTCTACATCGACAACGTCGCCGCGGCGCGCGCCGCCGTCGACTACCTCGTGACGCTGGGGCACCGCGAGATCGCCTTCATCGCGGGCCCCTCGTCGAGCCCGATCTGCGTCGACCGCGAAGAGGGGTATCACCAGGCCCTGGAGCGGGCGGGCATCGCTTTCGACGAGGCGCTGACCGCCGTCGGCGACTTCTCCATCGAGGCGGGCGAACGCGCCATCGAGTTGTTCCTGTCGCAGGGCCATGCCTTCAGCGCGGTGTTCTGCTCCAACGACGAGATGGCGATCGGCGCGATGCGCGCCCTGATCTCGCGAGGCCTGCGCGTGCCGGAAGACGTTTCCGTCGTCGGTTTCGACGACATTCGCTTCTCGCGCTACACCTCGCCGTCGCTGACCACGGTCGCCCAGCCGAAGAACGCGCTGGGCCGGGAGGCGATGACCATGCTGATCGAACTGCTCAACGACCCCGAGGTGCCGCCGCGCAAGCGGGTGCTCTCGGCCGACCTGGTGGTGCGGGGTTCCACCGCGCCTCGTGCTGGAGCGCATGGGTCCGCGGGTTGATGCGAGCCGTCGGGAGCGACCCGATCCCGCGACGACGAGGCAGGTCGGGCACAGGTAAGCCGCAGTAAGCGATTCCGGCAGGGTTCGCCCCATGGTTCCCTGGGTCGGCGCGCCCGCCCGAGGCGGGCGGCCTTGTCCGGCGTCGTGATGGGGTCATTCGCGGTCACCCGTGGCAGGATGCCGTCGGGCGATCGATCGATGGGGGCGTCTATGGGATCCGGTTCGAGGGCGGGTCGCTACCTGGGCTACGGAGCGCTCCTGCTCGTGCCTGCCGTCGTTCAGTTCGGCTTGCCCCGGCTCGCCGGAAGCGAGATGCCCGAGCTTTCCTACTACCTCATGCTTTTCGCCGCCCTCGCGGCGGGTGCGACGGCCCTGGGCTATTCGCGCACGCCATTCTTCGAGCGGCGCACCATCTTCTGTCTCTCCCTGGGACTCGGACTATGGGTGATCGGCATGGGGAATGCGATCGCGAATTCGGACACCGAGAAGAACCTCATCTCGACATATGTCTATTTCGTAAGCTACGGCTTGCCCCTGCTTTATGCCGCTGTCGTTACCCGGGACGAACCCACCACGGCGTCACGCCGCCTGGTCGACGTCGTACTGCTGGCGCTGCTCGCGATCCTTTGTTATCTGGGCGTGCGCGATCTCAAGGATGAGCACGGCTTCCTGATGAGCGCATACGAACCCTGGGTAGCCGTCGCGTTCGACGTGGAGAACGCGATCCTGTTCCTGGTCTTCCTCGTTCGGACGCTTGCGGCAACGGACGAGCGGGAATACAGGTCCTTCAAGGTGGTGACGGCCTTCCTCGGTATCTATGCGTTGACCGCCGCCTTGCATAACCATGCCGACCCTGGCGGGACATCGCGCGCCGTCGCCGCCGTGATGGACACGCTCCCGGTCTTGAGCTTCGGAAGCCTGATCTGTCTTCTTCACGGCCATCGGCGGCCCGGCGCATTCGATCCGATCCGGCGCGTCTGGATGCGCCACCTGGCCGCCGGCTTCGCGCCGGGTGTCCTGCTGGCCGCGATATTCGCTTTCAGCGTCGGCATTCGTGGATCGAAGAGCCTGTCGGGTCAGATCGTGCTGGCACTGGCCATGCTGACTTACGTGATCCGTGTGGTGCAAACCCAGTTCTGGCTCGCGGCGACACGCGACCGGCTCGTCACGGCGCTCGCCACCGTGGAACGCATGTCGCTTCTCGATGTGTTGACGGGCATTCCCAATCGGCGCGCGTTCGAACTCGCCCTGGGAGAACGACTCCGCGAGTCCGTGCGTGACCGTAAGCCGGTCAGTGCGCTCATGATCGACGTCGACCTGTTCAAGCGCTTCAACGACAGCCGCGGTCACCTGGACGGGGATGAGGCCCTGGCGGCGGTGGCCAGGCTTCTTGCCGGATCGCTGCGCCGTCCGGCGGACTTCATCGCGCGATACGGCGGAGAGGAGTTCGTGGTGCTTCTGCCCCATACGGCGGAGGACGGGGCGCAGGTCGTCGCGCGGCGCATGAATCGATCGGTGTATGACGCGGCATTGATGTTCGAACTGGGGATCGACCAGCGAGTGACCGTGAGTATCGGTATCGCCACCACCGAAGAACTCGACGGGGATGACCTGATGAGGCGTGCCGACATGGCGCTGTATCGCGCCAAGGCCGAGGGCAGGAACGGCTACAGGGCGGCCGCGGGGCGAGCCGTGGCCTCGTTGCCGTAGACCCGTCGGCCGGGGGGCGACCCGCTCTGTATCCGAATGTATCGGGGCGATCGAAGCCTACATTCGGAGACGAAACCGGGGGGCACGCGACACGCCGCCGATACCGGGCGGGACGAGGATGTATTCCAACGAAGCGCACCGCGCATCGTCCCATCCCGCCGCTTTCGAGGATCCGCCATGTCCGCCGACACGTTTTCGCTCCCCTCCGTCGTTCGCCGTACCCTCCGTTCGAGCGCGCGACTACTCGCCGCGGGCATGCTGCTCGGCGGCGCCGCATCGGCCGCGCCCGCCACCTCGCCCGAACTGGTCGCGAACAAGCACGTCCATGCCGGCGACCTGAACGTCGGCTACGCCGACCTCGGCCCGGCGGACGGCGAGGTCGTCATCCTGCTGCACGGTTGGCCCTACGACATCAACAGCTACGCCGAGGTAGCGCCGAAGCTGGCCGCCAAGGGCTATCGCGTGATCGTTCCGAACCTGCGCGGCTACGGGAACACGCGTTTCCTCTCCGACAAGACCCCGCGCAACGCCGAGCCGGCCGCGCTGGCCTCGGACGTGATCGCGCTGATGGATGCCCTGAATATCCGCAAGGCGACTCTCGCCGGCTTCGACTGGGGCGCGCGTTCCGCGGACATCGTCGCGGCCCTGTGGCCCGAGCGCGTGAAGGCACTGGTCTCCGTCAGCGGCTACCTCATCGGCAGCCAGGAATCCGGCCGCCAGCCGCTGCCCCCCGCGGCCGAACTCCAGTGGTGGTATCAGTACTACTTCGCCACCGCTCGCGGCCAGGACGGCTACGCCCGGTACACGCACGACTTCGCCAAGCAGATCTGGAAGCTGGCCTCGCCCCAGTGGAAGTTCGACGACGCCACGTTCGACCGCAGCGCGGCGAACCTGGACAACCCCGACCACGTCGCGATCACCATCCATAACTATCGCTGGCGTCTGGGGCTGGCCGAGGGCGAGCCGAAATACGCGGCCCTGGAGCGGAAGCTCGCCCAGGCACCGGTCATCACCGTGCCGACGATCACCATCGAGGGCGACGCCAACGGTGCGCCGCACCCGAAACCGGAGGACTACGCGAAGAAGTTCGTGGGCAAGTACGAGCATCGCACCTTCACCGGCGGCATCGGCCACGATGCGCCGCAGGAAGACCCGACCGAGTTCACCCAGGCCGTGATCGACGCCACCCACCTGTAATGCCTGCCTGAGGGACGTGCCATGAAGATCGTCTATGTCATCGCATCGCTCGCGACCGTCGCCGCCGTGGCGCTGGGCGTCGCCGCCACCGTCCATGCCAGGGACGGCGGCCATGGACCGGCATCCCCCATCTACGGCGTGCAGCTTCCCGAGGGCTACCGAGATTGGCCGTTCATCGCACCCGCCCAGGAAGCGGCGCCGCTGAACGAGCTGCGCGTGATCGTCGGCAATCCGACGGCCATGCGCGCGTATCGGGACAATGTCCGGCCGTTCCCCGACGGCACCGTGTTGGTGAAGCTGGCCTGGAAGCACGAGCCGTCTCCGGATTTCGCACCGGCGTCCATCCCGGGCGCGGCGACCACCGTGCAGGTGATGGTCAAGGATTCCCGCAAGTACGCCAGCACCGGCGGCTGGGGCTACGGACGCTTCGTCGACGGCAAGCCGGTGGACGAAGCGCAACACCGCACGTGCCACGCCTGCCACGCCGCGCGCGTCAGCGATCGCGACTTCGTGTTCACCCGCTACGCGAAATGAGTGGAATCAGGCGTGCGGTTTCGGCGCCAGCAAATAGAGCGTGTGGGACGTGAAGTCCCACACGCTGTCGTACTGCTTGAACAGTCCGTACCCGAGGGTCATGACGTTCGGCTCGGTCATGCCGATGTCCTCCGCCGCGGGAAACGGGCGCGTCACCAACGGCAAGCCGTCGACGTGCAGGTTCGCTCCGCAGCCGAGGTCCAGCCGCTTGAGATCGTAGGTGTCCTTGGCCGACGGCGCGAGCACCCCTTCGCCCACCAGCCGCTTCGCCACGTCGTCACTGGCGAAGATCGCCCCGTATTGGCCCGAGTCGAAAGAGACCACGACATCCTGGGAACCGAGCCGTAGCGACACGATGGGATGGTTGACCAGCTTTCGCGTCCGGAAGTGGATGGCGCAGACCACGTTTTCGCCGTCGATCGCTTTCCCTGCGTCCGCCCTGGGATAGAAAGTCACCCGATGGCTGGCATAGGAGAGCTTGAGCGCGCCCTCGCCCCAGAAGTGGTAGCCGATCCATCCGCCGAAATCGGGGGTGATCCGCTCCAGTTGCGACGCGTCCTGGGCCTGCACGTCATGGACCTCCCGCAGCTGGATCGGACCCAGGCGGATATCTTCCACCACGGGAACGTGGAGTACGTCGAAGCTCTGTCCGCTGCCGAAGTGCCCGCGCGACACGACACGGGCATCGCGCAGCGGAAAGCGCCTGGTATTGAGGGCCAGCGCCGTCTCGGCACCGGTATCGACCATGAACTTTGCCTGGCGCCCACCGACCGTCATCTCGACGAAGGGATAGCCCTTCACCTCATGCAGGGGCAGTTCGAGTACCCGGGACTTGAGCCGGAATTCCGGGGCCTGCTTTTCCTTCGGCATCGTTCCTTCCGCCATCGATGCGCCCGCAGCGCATAGCGTGAGCGCGACAACGGCGATGCATCGGTGGATTCGCGACGGTGCCGGGCGGGGATCGTGACGGAAGAGACGTTTCATGTCGGCCTCGGTGGGAGGAAACGCTTACGGTTGAGGAGAGGCCGGCGGAACGAGTGCGATCACGGTCCAGCCGGGCCGCGGCTCGATGGGGCGCGAACCCGTGGCGACCCGCAGTGCGCCCCGCGGCTCGATCCCGAACAGCAGCAGGGTATCGTCTCCGTACTGCGCGATGAAGCTCGCCCAGTCGAACGCCTCGCTCAGGCGGGTGGTCTTGATCCGCCAGCCCTCGCGAAGCAGGTCGTCGAACCGTGCGTGGGTCATGTCGTCGGAGAACAAGGCGGGCGCCAGGAGGCTGCCCGCCAGCGACGCGCGCTGGTGGCTTTCCTCGGGGGACAGGTTGCGCAGGCGGAACACCTTGTCGCGTCCGAACTCTTCCCGGTAGTGGACGCTGACCAGCGAATTCAGTTCGCGGTGCGTGGACATGGCCAGCAGGTGGCCGATACCGGCCAGGTCGAGGTGGCGATCGGCCGCCTGCGAAGCGGGATTGCCGAAGAACGTGGGCACGCCTTCCATGCGCGCGGTGCGGATGCCGTGCCAGTCGTCGTCGGCGACGATCACGCGCAACCCTTCGATGGCGTTCAGTGCGCGCGCCACTTCCAGCGCGACGGCGTTGGCGCCGTAGAGCAAGACGCCGCGCGGTTCGGGCTCGGCGACGCGAAGCCAGCGCGCGAGGGGTCGCGCGGTGGCGCTCTGGAAGACCACGGTGCCGATGATCATGAGAAAGACCAGCGGCACGAGCTTGTCCGCCCCGGCCATGCCGGTGTGCTCGAGACGGATCGCGAACAGCGCGGAGACCGAGGCGGCCACGATGCCGCGTGGCGCGACCCACCCCACGAGCGCGCGTTCCCGCCAGGTCAGTCCGCTGCCGAGGCTGGACACGAAGACGGAGAGGGGTCTGATAACGCATTGCGCCACGGCGAAGATGGCCAGCCCCGCGTAGAGCGAGCCATCGGGGAGCGGCCAGTCGAGGCGCGCGGCGAGCAGGATGAAGAGAGACGACACGAGGAGGGTCGTGAGATGCTCCTTGAAATCCATGATGTCGTCGATGTGCACGTCGCGCATGTTGCCCAGTGCGATGCCCATGATGGTCACGGCGAGCAGGCCCGATTCGTGGGCCACCGCGTTCGACACGCTGAAGGTCATCAACACGGCGGCCAGCGTGCCGAAGTTCTGCAGGTACTCCGGTATCCAGTGCCGCCGCAGGAGATTGCCGTGGACGAATGCGGCCAGGGCGCCCACCACCGCGCCGCAGGCCACCGTGCCGAGGAACACCTGCACCGAGTGCCCCTCGCGGTGCGAGGCGATCGCCTCGTAGACCAGCACCGCGAACAAGGCGCCGATCGGATCGATGACGATGCCCTCCCAGCGCAACACGTTCGCGATGCGCGCGTTGGGCCGGACGGTGCGTAGCATCGGCGCGATCACCGTGGGGCCGGTAACGCAGGTGAGCGCCCCGAACAGGAACGACAGATCCCATCCAAGCCCGCCGATGTAATGGGCCGCGCCGGCCAGCAGCACCAGCGCCAACAGGGCGCCATAGGTAACCAGCCCCCGCACGGCATGCCCGATGCCCTTCAGTTCGTGCATGCGCAGCGTGAGACTGCCCTCGAAAAGGATCACGGCCACCGCCAGCGACACGACCGGAAAGAGCAGGTCGCCCATCACCTTGTCGGGCCGCAGCAACCCGGTGACCGGTCCGGCCACGATGCCGGCCAGGAGCAGAAACAGGATGGCCGGCAGGCGCACCCGCCAGGCCAGCCATTGGCAGAAGAACCCGATGACGAGCATCAGGGTCAGCAGCATTCCGAGTTCGATCGCCATGGGGGCCCTGGGCTGAGGAGGGTGGAATTCGCGCCAAGCGCGGCCATCGCGGCGCAGCCTACGAAGGGCTATGTGAAACGGTTGGGATGCCGTCCCTTGCGCAGCGGATCGAGAAGACCCTTCAGGCCGTTGTGGTCGAGCTCCAGGGCCAGTGCCAGCAGCGTGCCCAACGGGCCGGGCGGGAAGCCCTTGCGGGCGTACCAGGCAAGGTACGCGCCCGGCAGGTCGGCGATGAGCCGGCCCTGGTATTTCCCGTAGGGCATGGTGACCGTCACCAGGCGCTGGAGGTCTTCGGCGTTCAATGGCGGCTCCATGGGTTCGAGCGATGTATCCTGCGGATTCCCTTCACGGAAGGAACGGACATGACATGCCTGCCGAAAGCCCTTGCCCTGGCGTTCGTCGTGCTGGCTTCGCCGCCCATTCTAGCGGCAGCGCCGACACAGCCGTTGCTCGGCGACTGGACGCTGGATACCTCCCGCATGCCCATGCCGCCGGATCAGCGCCCGAAGAGCGTCCGGTTCGCGTTCGCGGACGCGGGTGGAGGCAAGCTGTCGGTGCATGTCGACATCGTGTATGCGCCGGGTTCGGAGGTCCATTCGGTCGCGACGGTGGCGCTCGACGGAAGTCCGGCGATCGTCGAGAACAGCCCGGAAGCGGATCACGTATCCGTCAAGCGGCCCACGCCCGGCATCGTGGTCATGGCCTTGCAGAAGGAGGGCATTCTCGTTTCGACGCGAATCTACGCCGTGACGCCCGACGGCCGTGGCCTCGTCGAAACGTCCGTCTATCCTGGCGATAAAGATGTTCCGGTCATGCGGACGAACTACTTCACGCGGGCTCGTTAGGTCGCGAGGCGGCGTATATCGCTTCCGTCGCGAGATAAGCCTCGGCGATCCTTTCACCGGCTCGCCTGAGGTTCGCTTCGGTTACCCCGGCATAGCTGAGCACCAGCGTGACGTGATCGGGAGGCGCTCGATGGAATCGCTCGGCGGTACGGATGCGAACGTCACGCGCGAACGTCTCCTCCACCAACCTTTCCGTGGCGTCGCGCGGCAGCCGGGAAAAGTGCACGAAGAGCGAACCTCCCGCCACCGAACCCGTCACCGTCATGGCGGTACCCAGGCGTGTTCGTAGCGTGTCGTGCAAGGCATTGTGCCGGGGCGCCAGGCGGTGCGCGATACGGCGCAGGTCGCGCAGATACTGTCCGCTGGCGATGCACGCGGCCAGTACGTGCTGCTGCATCGAGATGCTGCCGCGATCGGCCAGCCACTTCACCGCGAGAAACCGCTCGCGCAAGGAACGGGGCACCAGCATGTAGCCCAGCGGCAGGGCGGGAAACATGGAACGCGAGAAGCTGCTCACGTGGACCACGCGGCCATGGCCGTCCAGCGACCACAACGAGAGCGGGCTGCGCACGCCGAAGCGATGCTCGCAATCGAAGTCGTCCTCCACCACGCAGGCATCGTGGGCATAGGCCCACCGCAGGAGCGCCTTGCGTCGCTCCTCGGACATGACCACGCCGGTAGGGAATTGAAAAGAAGGGGAAACGTTGATCAGGCGGGCGCCGTCCAGTGCGGTCCCATGGCGGTCGATGTCCATGCCCTGCGCGCCCACCCCGCAGGGCACGACGCGGGCACCTGCTGCTTCGTAGGTATGGCGCACGCTCCAGTGGCAGGGCTCTTCCACGCCCACGGCATCGCCTTCGTCGAGCAGCACCCGTGCGATGAGGTCACGTGCCTGCTGGGCTCCGCTGACGATGAGGATATCGTCCGGATCGACCTCGATCGACCGTTCGATGGCAAGGTAACCCGCCACGGCCCGGCGTAATGCGACGGCACCTTGCAACTCCGGAAAGTCCGGGGTATCGCGGCGGCGAAGTAGGGCCGTCAGGTGCTGCTTCCACGCCTTCAGGCTGCGCGGATCGGATTTGATACGAGGTTGCGCGAGATCGATCACGTCGCCTGGCACGGTCGTCTGCGCATCGGGTGAGGCGGGCAGCACGGCCCTGCGGGCAAGCCGGGAGAGCCGCGGCGCGCCGGGCGCTTCGCGCGGTTCTTCCACGAAGGTTCGAAGGACGGACTCATGGGCGACTCGCGTATTCACGTACGCGCCGCTGCCCGAGCGCGATTCCAGGTAGCCCTCGCTCTTCAACTGGTCGTAAGCCATCAGCACGACCGTGCGGGATACCCCGAGGGCAACGGCCATCGAGCGGCTTCCGGGCAGGCGGGCGCCATTCTGGAAGCGACCTGAATCGATGTCCTTCCGGATCGATCCGGCGATCTGGACGTACATCGGCTCGTCGTTTCGCCGCTCGAAGTGGTCACATCGAAAAAGCCCGCGACCGGTCATTTACCGCTCCCCTTTGCCCTGAAGATCATCATGCCACGGCATGGCCGGATCCTCGCGTCCGGTAGGCCCTCACCGATCGGGGGACGTATCCAGATGAAGTTGCTCACGTTGTCCGCACGACTGCTAGCGGTGTCGATCGGCTGCATGGCCTGCCCGGGGCTGGTCGGCGCCCACGAGGTCGACGATCACAGCGGCGATCCGACCTATGCCCGGTACTATCGCCAGTCGGTGACCTGGGGCGGGTGTCCCCCGTCGCTGTTCACCGATGGCAGTACCATCGAGTGCGCCCTGATCACCGTGCCCGTCGACTGGGCCGACCCCAGCCACGGCGATATCACCATCGGCATCTCCAAGCCGCTTCATCCGCCGCACTACACCCGCCTGCTGCTGGTGAACGCCGGTGGACCGGATAATTCCAGCGCCTCCCAGGCGGAGATGCTGGAGCAGTTCCAGCCGCAGGTGCAGGTCGACCATCTGGTGGTGGGCGTCGACTTGCGCGGCATCACCGACGGCACCGGTACCCAGGTAAGTTGCGATTACGCGACGCGCACCGGTGCGGAGAATTTCATGGATGGGGACAGCCGCAATCCCACGGCCGCCAGCGTGCGGGCGCAACAGGACTGGTGGAACCGGTCGATCGAAGCCTGCCTGCAACGGAACGCGACCTTCCTCAAGGGCATCCACACGCCCAACCACGTTCGCGACCTGAACCTCGTGAGGGCGGTTCTCGGCTTCGGGCGCGCGGACCTGCTCGGCGTCTCCAGCGGCAGCAGCCTCATGGCATACGCGACGCGTATGTTCCCCGACCGATTCGATCGCGTGGTGCTCGACAGCAACATGAACTGGGTGCACCTCGACTGGCAACGGCAGGCGTTGAAGCGGATGGCGATGGACCAACTCAATGTGCAGCAGGCGTTCATTCCGTTCATCGCCCGCCATGACGATCAGTTCCACATGGGTACGACGCCGCGTCAGGTGATGACGACGTTCCAGCGTATCTACCGGGCCACGTCGCAGCACCGCATGGGCAGCGTCACGCCGGACCAGGCGCTGGGCTCGCTCGACGGCACCGGCATGTGGGTATTCTGGGATCTGCTGGTATCGCCGTCGTTGAGCGCGATGTCGCAAGCGCTGGACGGAGACCCGGCACATATCGCCGCCGCCGAGCAAATCGCGGCGATGACCTCCGCCGACCTCCGCACGTTACCTGGCTTCAATCCCATGCAGTTCGCTCTCCAGTGCAACGACTCCGGTTCGACCGATCGCCGCAGCGTCGCGCAGAAGATCGCGGACGTGCGCACGAACTGGGCCATCGGCGCGTCCACCCTGGTGGACAATTGCCAGAACTGGCCGTGGCGCCCCGTACTCGACCGTTCGCTCGAGTCGCGTACCACGGTGCACGCGTTGATGGTGCAGAACGAGTTCGATCCGTCCACGCCGTATTCGGAAGCGTTGAAGGATCGACTGGCCAGCGGTTTCTCGGCACGCATGGTGCTGGTCAACAACGCCACGACCCACGGCGTGATGTTCGACGACAATCCCTGTACGACCGATGTCGAGTTCGGCTACCTGAATGCGGGAGTGATGCCGGCGTGGGACGTAGTCTGCCAGGCCAAGCCAATGCACTCCTTTGCCATGCAGGACTCCACGACCTACGAATACGGCTTTCCCGCCGTGGGTGGATGGCTGCCGCTACCGCCGATCATTCCGCAGCAGGGATGGCTACTGAATCCCTGAGGCCTCGATCCGCAGCTGCCGACGCACCTCTGTACGACAAGCCATGGTCGACGCCCTCGAAAGCATCGAAATCGAAGGACGGGCGTTCCAGTCCACACGATGGGTTACCGCGACTTTAGGGCCCATATCGCCCTACATCTGCGGGTCGAACATGAACATCCGTAGCTCCTGTGCGCATCGGCAAGCCTTTGCGATGCGCGCAGCCCAGGCTACGGCGTCTTCGCGCGAAGCCAGCTCGAGCACCGCAAAGCCTCCATCCAGCGGGGGCGCCCAAGGATAGCCTCCGCCGGCTACCGCGCCGTCCCCGGCGACGAGAACGGGCGGCACGCTTTCATCGATGCCGCCGGCGAATACGTAGACGCCGGCGGCTTTCGCCTCTTCGATCACGGCGTGTGCATCCCGTCCCACGGCTCCCAGCTCGCCGTCGGGCACGACCATCGCGGCACTGGGGAAGGAGATCAGGTACTTGGCCATGTCGTTTTCTCTGCCATGTGGAACGTCGGCGGCTACAGCGTCCAGCCCTGGCGATACTCGCGACTGAGGAACTGGTTGGCTTCCGGCCGGTTGGTGATGCGCATGTTCTGCGCGTCGTACTCGATGCGCCCGCCCGCGCGCAGCGAGACGACCCCCAGGAGCATGACTTCGGTCAGCTGCGCGGCATACGAGAACGGCGACGACGCCTGCGTCTTGCCCTTGCAGGCGTCCACCCAGTTCATCTCGTGCGAGGTCTTGATGCGTGCGTACTTCCGTGGGGGCGTACCCACCGAGTCGTGCAGCGACTGCGGCAGGAGGCGCGGGTTGTCGCCGTAGGTCTCGTGCACCAGCTTGCCCTTGTCGCCGACGTAGAGCACGCCACCGTCCCTCATCTGACCGGCACCGAGCGCTTCCAGGCCCGGCGGCAGCAAGGCACCGTCGTACCAGGTAAGCCGCACCGGCGGCCTGTCGCCGCGGGCCGGGAAGTCGTAATACGTCATCGTCGCCATGGGATACGACGCGTTGTCGAACGGCGTCGAGACGGTTTCCACGGCGGTCGGGAAACCCAGGTCCAGCGACCAGAACGGGGAGTCGATCAGGTGCGCGCCCATGTCGCCGATGGCACCCACGCCCCAGTCCACCCAGCCGCGCCAGTTGAACGGGTGATACACGGGGTGGTAATCGACGACGGGGCCGGGGCCGAGGAAGAGGTCCCATGCGAGTCCCTGCGGCAGCGGGTAGTTGCCGGCCATCGCGTTGGCGAGCCGGTCGGTCACCGCGTCCATGTCCCACTTCGAGGCGTCCGGCTGCGGCCTGGGTAGCGGGCGTGGAATGCCTTGCGGCCAGTAGGCCAGCGGACGGTTCGTCCAGGCGTGCACCTCGCGCACGGTGCCGATCGCATCGGCGGCGATGTATTCGTTGATCAGGCGGGCGTCGTCGGACGAATGCCCCTGGTTGCCCATCTGCGTGACGAGCTTCGGGTTGTCCTTCGCCTTGCGGGCCAGCTCGCGGGCTTCGTGGATCGACCACGTCAGCGGTTTCTGCACGTACACGTGCTTGCCCAGGCTCATCGCCGTGCTGGCGAGCGTCGCATGCAGGTGGTCCGGCGTGGCGATCACCACCGCGTCGATGTCCTTCTGCTGGTCGAACATCCGGCGGAAATCGGTGTAGCGCTTGATGGAGCCGTACTTCTGCGAGAGCAGCTTCGTGTGCTCGATCTCGTCTTGTAGCTTCAGGCGTTTCGCCGGCGTTTCGGCCTTGGCGAGGCGGGCCTGCATGTCGCCCACCTCGCCGAACATGTCGCGGAACGACTTGTCCGTGTAGTTCCAGTCCACGTCGCACAAGGCGACGATGTTCTCACCGGCGAGTGCGCGGATGTTGTTCTTGCCCATGCCGCCGACGCCGATGCCGGCGATGTTCAGGCGGTCGCTGGGCGCGGTGTGAAGAGGGCCACCCAGCACATGACGGGGAACGATCATCAATCCGGTGGCGGCGAGTGCCGTGCCGGTAAGAAAGCTTCGGCGTGACACGTTCACGTCGGCGTGTGCGTTTGCGGTGGTGTCCCCTGGGCGTTGGCCTTGCTGCTCGTTCTCGACGTTCGATTCATCCGTCATGGGCGCTGCAATCTCCGTTGGGAAATCGGTGGGATGGAAAGCGGTCCGGAAGGCATCCGGATCCGTCAAGGAAGATCGATTTCTTAACGCAGATTGCGTTCAGATGCCAGTAATCATCGAGGGAACCGCCGACTAGCACCGAAAAATGCGCGACGTTGCGCCGCGATCCCGGGGACATACGCCTCACCGCATCACCCAGGCGATGGCTGCGCCGGCGGGTAGCACCAGGAAAAACAGAACCACGCCCAGGCATCCGTCCGCTCGCTCTCCAGGCATGCTCCTATCGGGAAGGCGGCGCGGTTGGGTCGCGAGCCATGCGCGATGACACGCGCCGCAGAAGAAACGTGTCTTGCCGGCGCGCCACGCGTCGATCGTGCGTCGGTTGTGCGGAGACACTTTGCGGCAGCGCCCGCACGTGAACATGGTAGTCGGCGGTCGTCGCGACGTTTTAAGGAACCGGGCGACAAGGAAGGCGACGATGACGACGATCGCCAACAAGGATGTGGTTCGGTCCATGGCGTCCGGGATCCCCTCTTCGCTCAAACCACCGATGTCGGAACGTCCTGCCGAACGATCATAGCGGCCCCCCTGGCGACATGCTGCTGCGGCACGTCTTGACACCGGTGTCAGTCCCGTTACACCCTGATGTCGAATCCGGTGCGGGGGCACCTGGATGGCGGGATTCGCCCATGGGGTTCGACGGGGTGGGGAAATCGGGGATGCAATTTCTTGCGGGCGATATCGGCGGCACGAACGGCCACGTCGCGCTCATGCGCGCCGCCGACGACGGGTCGGGCGTCCTCGAGACGCTCGCCTATCGCGTGTTCTCCTGTGCCGCCTTCCCCTCGCTCGCCGACCTCATCCAGGCATTCGTCGATGCCGAGGTGCGCACGCCGGTGTCCCACTGCGTGCTGGCCTGCGCCGGCCAGGTGGTGGGCGACGAGGTGGTCAACGACAACCTCGCCTGGACCGTCCGGCCCGACGCGTTGCGCGCCAGGCTCGGCCTGGCCGAGGTCGCGCTGCTGAACGATTTCGAGGCCATGGGCTACGCCATCGACGGTCCGTTGGCCGCGAGCGGCCGGCACCTGTGCGGTCCGCGCGGGCGTGGCCCGGGGGCGTCACTGGTAGTCGGCCCGGG
The DNA here is from genome assembly GCF_023078455.1 of Luteibacter aegosomatis. Lineage (GTDB taxonomy): Bacteria > Pseudomonadota > Gammaproteobacteria > Xanthomonadales > Rhodanobacteraceae > Luteibacter > Luteibacter aegosomatis. The sequence goes on from NZ_CP095740.1 coordinate 236,707, forward strand.
TACGGGACTGGGCGCGGCCGTGTCCGTGCCCGGCGTGCCCCATGCGACGGTCCTCACGACGGAAGCCGGCCAGATGGACTTCGCGCCCCATTCGCTGCGCGAGCGCGAAGTGCTGGCATGGCTTGCGCCCGATGGCGGTTACGTACCGGTCGAAACCATCGTATCGGGGCCGGGTCTGCTGACCGTCTACACGGCGCTGTGCGCACTCGACGGCGAAGTGCCTACGCTGGCGACACCGAAAGCCGTCACGGCGGCGGCCGCCGCCCAAGCCGACCGGCACGCGGTGGAGGCGGTGGAACTGTTCTGCGCCGCGTTGGGCGGTTTCATCGGCAACCTTGCGATGACGTACATCCCGACGGGCGGGGTTTTCCTGGCCGGCGGCTTCCTTTCCTCGATGTTCGACCTGCTCAAGCGCAGCGCGTTCGAAGAGCGCTTCCTGCACGGGCGTAGCGTGCGGGCCTTGCTGGCACAGGTGCCGGTGTGGGTCACCGAGCACGGTTCTCACGGCGTGCAGGGTGCGGCTCGCTGGTACGTGCGCCATCGTGAGTCGTATGGTGCCCTGGCGACGGAAGGCGCCGCCGCATGAGGACGGGCGCGCCGAGGACACGCCACCGCCGCCGCTTCGCCGCGGCATGCGTGGCCGTCCTCGTCGGTGCGACATCCATGCACGTATCCGCCGCGCCGACCTGGTCGCTGGTGCCGCTGCCCGCCGTCGTGACGCCGGCCGGTAGCGGCACGGTCGACATCGGCGATGGTGCGGGTATCGACGTGCGCGGGAACGACGCCGCCATGGTGGCCGTCGTCGAAAACTTCATGCGGCGCGTCGCGAGCGTGCGCGGGTTGACGCTGCGCAAGTCGACGCGGGATGGGGCGCCGGTGGCAATCACCTTCGACGTTCGGCCGAGCGCCGCCGTCACAGGCGACGAAGGCTATGCGATCGACATCGGTAAGCACGGCATCGTCGTTACGGCGCGTACCGCCCGCGGAGCGTTCTACGGAAGCGTCACGGTATGGCAACTGCTGACCCAGCCGGGCTGGACGCGTGGCGCCGTCGCACACGTGCCCTACGGCAGGATCGAAGACCATCCCCGCTTCGCGTGGCGCGCCCTGTTGCTCGACTCCAGCCGGCACTATCAAGGCGTCGACGAGATCGAGCGGCTGATCGACGGGATGTCGCTCGACAAGCTCAACGTGCTCGTGTGGCACCTCACCGACGACCAGGGCTGGCGCCTGCCGGTGCCGAAGTATCCCGAACTGTCCACGGTCGGCGGCTGCCGCGAGGCCGTGGGGAATGACGCCGAGGTGTCGGGTGCGCGGTCGACGCCCTATTGCAAGGTCTACACGGCCGACGAGATACGCGGCATCGTGCGTTACGCGGCCGAGCGTTACGTCGAGATCGTGCCGGAGATCGATCTTCCCGGACATTCGCAGGCCGCCATCGCCGCCTATCCCTGGCTGGGCGTGACGGGCAAGCGTCCGCCGGTGTGGACGGATTGGGGCGTGAGTCCCTGGTTGCTTGCCCCGAACGCGAAAACCCTGCGCTTCGTCGACGACGTGATGGACGAGGTGATGCGCCTGTTTCCGTCGCGCTACGTTTCCATCGGCGGCGACGAGGCGGACAAGCAGCAATGGAACGCTTCGCCCGAGGCCAACGCGCAGATGAAGGCGCTGAAGCTCGCCAGCATGGACGAGCTGCAAGGCTGGTTCATGCAACAGGTCGCCACCTACCTCGTCGCACATGGGCGAACGCCCGTGGGCTGGGACGACGAAGTGGCCGCCGGCGTCGCCTTGCCTCGCGAGCAGGTGGTGATGTCCTGGCACGGCGATCACGACGAGCGCGTGGCCCTGGCCGCGCTGCGACAGGGTCACGACGTGGTGATGACGCCGCAGGAATCGCTGTACTTCGACCACCTGCAATCCGGGCATCCGGACGAATGGGCCGGACCGCCGCCCGAGGTGACGCTGCGCCAGTCCTACGACACGCAACTGGTGCCCCCGGGTACGAGCGCGGAGGACGCCACGCATATCATCGGCGTGCAGGGCGGCCTCTGGGCCGAGCAGATGCTGACGTTCGCGCACATCCAGCACGCCACGTTCCCGCGCGTCGCCGCGCTGGCGGAGCTGGGCTGGTCGCCGGCCGCCTCCCATGACTGGAACGGCTTCCTGGTACGACTCCCCGCCGAGATGGCGCGTTATCGCGCCTTGGGCATCGACGTCGCGGATAGCGCGTTCGCGCCGACGTTCGCGGTATCGCGTGCGTCGGGCGGAGGCTTTCGCGTCGTTCTCGCCAACCAGACCGATAGCGATGGCATGCGCTATACCACCGATGGCACCGAACCCGTCGCCACGTCCGCGACGTATGCGCGGCCGCTCACGTTGCCCGCGGGCACGACCGTACGGGTGGCGACCTTCGCGCCGGACGGTAAGGTACTCGCCGCGGCCAGGTCGATGCGGCTGGACGGCGGCACCTTGACCCGTCGTGATAGCGCCGCGCTGGATACCTGTTCGGGCGAGCCGCCCTCGCGCTTGCAAGGGGCTCGGCCCACGCATGGCCCTAGTCCGGTGTACGCGGTCGAGATCGGCAACGCGTGCTGGGTCTGGCCGAAGGCGGACGTGCAGGGCGCCACGCATGTCGACGTGACGGCTGAAAAACTGCCATGGCGCTACGGCGATGAAGCCCGGGGCGCTGTCGTGCGTGGTGCCCGCGGCGTGGACAGCGTCATCGAAGTCCATGCGAACGGTTGCGACGGCCCGCGGCTGGCCACGTTGCCGCTCGGCCATGCGACGGCATCGGGCACTCAGGTGCGCGTGGATGCGGACCTCGCCGCGCCCATGGCGGCGGACGTGCACGGTTTGTGTGTCTTTGCGACGGGCGATCCACGCGAGGGGCAGTGGGCGCTGGGAAAGATAGCGTTCTCGAAGTAAGGCGGCGCGCGGGGGCGCGCCGTGGGTTGGGGAAAACATAAAAACATCGGCACCACGACGGCGTGCAAGTTCGGGCACGTCCGGTCATGACGCGTTTCCGACGGGTAACAGTCACGAGGTCACGGCACATGTCCACAGCACTTCGCAAGCATCCCTTGTCGTTCGCCATCACGGTCACGCTGTTGGCCGTCGCGTCCACGGCGGCAGGCGCATCCACCTTCTACGACGTGCAGCAGGACGGGCAACCCGCCCAGGCCGCCTCCACGCCTTCCCCGCCGCCGCCGAGCTCGGTGAAGAAGGGCGACGGTCAGGAGGATACGGCGAAGGGTCCCGTCGAGCTTTCGGGCGTCACGGTCACCGGCGTGCGCGCGTCGCAGATGAAGGCGATCGACGTGAAGCGCGATGCCGACAAGATCCAGGACAGCATCACGGCCGAAAACATCGGCGCGCTGCCCGACACGACCATCACCGACTCGCTCCAGCGCATCACTGGCGTGCAGATCAACCGCGACGCGGGCGTGGGCACCTCGGTCGACGTGCGCGGCCTGCCCCAGGTGGGCACCATGCTCAATGGCGAAGTGTTCATCACCGCGGACCAGATCGATTCCCAGCAGCCTGACTTCAGCATGCTGCCGTCCACGCTGTTCCACGGCGCGGACGTGGTCAAATCGGCTACCGCCAACGAAACCGATGCAGGCATCAGTGGCGCGATCGACCTGCATACCTACCGTCCCTGGGATCTTCCTTCCGGCTTCACCTACAGCTACTCGGCCAATGGCGAGCGGGGATCGACCACGAAGCATACGGGGCCGGAGGCCAATGGCCTGTTCTCCTACAACGACAACGGCCGCTGGGGTTTCCTGCTGTCGGGCGACTACTCCGATACCCGGCGCATGAACTCCACCGAGGGTTTGGACCAGTACGGCGCCGTGCTCAACGGCGAGAACGCCGCGAGCGCCGGCGGATACAACGGTTTCCTGACGCCCTGGAACGGCGCGCCGATTCCGTCGCAGATCGTGCAGAACGCCGACGGCAGCGTGGACGTGAACGGCGACGGCAAGTCCAACGGGGTGTTCCTGGGCAGCCAGAACTTCGGCATCAACCAGATCATCACCCAGCGCAAGCGCAAGTCGGGCAATGCGTCGTTCCAGTTCGACATCGGCAACGGCTTCAGCCTTACGAGCGATTATTTCTATTCGTCGCAGCACGAATTCGACCGGAACGTGGGCGTGCAGTTCAACTCCACCAACTGGCAGGGCGCGACGTACGTGCCGTTGCAGTCGCAGGATACCGGCCGTCCGGCGCTGGGGTCGTACGGTACGCCCGAGCCCGGATGGGAAGGGTCGAACATCTACACCACGCAGGTGTACCAGAAGTGGCCGGGCGACGTGGAGTCGTATTCGTCGATGATCCGCAAGTTCTCCCAGGCGAAGAACCTTAACCTGCAACTGGATTACGACAACGGCGGTCCGTTCACCGCGACGCTGCGCGGCATCCACGACACGGCGTCGCAGTCGCTGCAGGAAACCGACGTCAATATTTCCGATTCGGACGGCGCCCTGTGGCCCAACGTGCTGGCGGACGGCGTGTCGGACGACGCGGTGCCGCCCGGGACGATGGTCTATCCCGCGGAGCTGGGCGGCAACCGGGTATTCAACGCCACCGGCATCCCGCAGAACACGATTCCCATCGTGGCCGACTTCCGCGGCCGCTACCTGAAGATCGACACGCCCGCCGAGCTGGCCGCCGCGTTCGCCAATCCCGCCGCGTGGACGATGAAGACGCTCGAATCGTCGGGCAACTACGACCGCAAGGTCGCTCTCAATGCCTTGCGGTTCGACGGCAAGTTCGACTTCAACGACGGTTTCAAGCTCGAGTTCGGCCTGCGCAACAGCATCCGTGACGCGGACAACAAGGGCTACACGTTCGAGACGCCGGTCTATGCCGGCATGGGCGCGAGCGACCCGAACGGCTGCCTGGTGCGATACGTCGGTGCCGACGTGGTGCTGAACAGCGGATCCTGTACGGCCGGAAACGAGCAGGGCTACTTCCGTGCCGGGCCCTTGTCGGCCATCTCCATGCCGAACACCGCCACGCCGCTATCCAGCAACTTCAAGGCCTACAACAACCTGCTCGGCTCCGGCATCGACTTCTGGGCGCTCGATCCCGATGCCATGAAGAATCCGGAGGCGTTCTGGAAGTCGCTCTATCCCGAGACCGTGCGGGTCGGTGAGCCGGGCACCACGTGGGGCGTGCGCCTGAAGGAGCTGACCGGCTACCTCCAGGGCGACTTCAACGGCACGATCGGCGACATGACCTACAGCGGCAACGTGGGCGTGCGCATCATCCACAGCAAGCTCGACGTGACGCAGCACCTGAGCGGCGACCCGGGCGCCTACGGCGACGAACCCGAAGACGTAGGCACGGACGTCACCAAACGGTCGTATCGCGACGTGCTGCCCTCGGCGAATTTCGCCCTGGACGTGACCGACAGCCTGAAGTTCCGCCTGGCCTATTCGAAGAACATGATGCCGCTGAACCTCAGCACCTGGGCGGGCGGCCTGCAGCTGAACTACTCGCTGTCCGAAACACCGGATGGCCCCGTGTTCCGCGTGGCCAACGGCACGTCCACCGGCAACCCGAACCTCAATCCCTGGCGCTCCACCAACTTCGGCGCCTCGGCGGAGTACTACATCAACCCCACGAGCATGGTGAGCCTCGCGCTCTTCCGCATCAACGTGGACAGCTTCATCAAGAACGGCAGCGTCACCAACTGCACGCTGCCCGACGAGGACGGCGTGGTACGCAACCATTGCATCGTCATCACCCAGCCCGTGCAGGGCACGGGCAACAGCATCAAGGGCGCGGAGTTCGACTACCGCCAGGGCTTCACCTTCCTGCCGGGCATCCTGTCGAAGACGGGCATGGAAGTGAATGCCACCTACGCGCCCAGCAACTCGGGCGAGCGGGACCTCGCCGGCAAGAAGATCCCGTTCCAGGACAACTCCACCAAGTCGGGCAACTTCATCCTTTGGTACCAGGACGACCGTTTCCAGGCCCGCGTGGCGTACAACTACCGTTCGCGGCGCGCCGTGGCCGATAGCGTCGGCGGCATCACGGGGCTGGAGATGTACGAGGCGCCGCAGAAGTACATCGACGCGTCGGTCTCGTACAAGTTCGCCAAGCAGCTGGAAGTGTTCCTCAACGGCACCAACCTGACCAACGAGTACCAGCGCTACTACCTCACGTGGTCGAACCAGCCCGGGCACTCGACGTTCTCCGAGCGCATGTTCATGCTCGGCATCCGCGGCCAGTGGTAAGGGAACCCATGAACGAACGACAGTTCCATCGATCGATCGGCGTCTTCTCGGGCACCGCCATCAACATGACGCAGATGTGCGGCATCGGTCCGTTCATCACCATCCCGCTGATGGTGGCGGCGATGGGCGGACCCCAGGCCATCGTCGGGTGGATCGTGGGCGCCCTGCTGGCGATGGCCGACGGGCTGGTATGGGCGGAGCTGGGCGCGGCCATGCCCGGCTCCGGCGGTACCTACGTGTACCTGCGCAGGGCCTTCCAGGCGCGCAGCGGCAAGCTCATGCCGTTCCTCTTCATCTGGACGATGCTGCTGGCCATCCCCTTGCTGATGTCCACCGGCATCATCGGCATGGTGGAGTACCTTCAGTTCTTCTTTCCTAACATGGGCTGGTGGACGTCGCACCTCGTCGGCGTGGCGGCGACGGGGCTGGTGACGTGGATGCTCTACCGCCGCATCGAATCGGTGCGCATCATCACCATCGCCCTGTGGGTGATCATGCTCGTCTCGATCGTCGGCGTGGCGGCGGCCGGGTTCTCGCACTTCGATGCGAAGCTGGCCTTCGGCTTTCCGCCGGATGCGTTCGGTCCGCGTTTCTTCGCCGGGCTGGGAGCGGGTCTCATCATCGGCGTGTACGACTACCTGGGCTACAACACCACGGCCTACATCGGCGATGAGTTGCGCGATCCCGGGCGTACCATGCCGCGCACCATCATCATCTCGATCACGGCGATGATGGTGGTCTATCTCCTGCTCAACATCAGCGTGCTGGGCGTGGCGCCGTGGAAGGAGATCGCCGCGTCCAAATCCGTCGCCTCGCTGGTGGTGGAGCGAAGCTGGGGCCATGCGGCCGCCGCGGTGATGACGGTGCTCATCATCGTCACCGCGCTGGCGTCGGTGTTCACCGGTCTGCTCGGCGGCTCGCGCGTGCCGTTCGAGGCCGCGCGCGACAAGGTATTCCTTTCGACGTTCGGGCGGCTCCATGCGAAGGAGGGTTTTCCCCACGTGGCCTTGCTGACCATGGGCGCGGTCACGGCCATCGGTACCTTCTTCGACCTGACCGAGGTCATCAACATGCTGCTGACGGCGATCATCCTGGTGCAGTCCATCGCCCAGGTGGTCGCGTTGATCCTGCTGCGCCGGCGCGAGCCTGGGCTTCACCGCCCCTACCGGCAATGGCTGTATCCGGTGCCCTGCCTCATCGCGCTGGTGGGTTGGGTTTATGTCTACGTATCCGCCTCGACGTTATCGTTGATGCTGTCGGGTGCGTGGATCGTCGCCGGCCTGGTGGTCTTCATGGTGTGGGCGCGGGTGAACGCCGCGTGGCCCTTCGCACCGATCGAGATCCAGCGCACGGCAGCCGGGGAGCGCTGACGCCATGCAGAACGCAATACGAACGGTGATCGCCGCCGCCATCGTGACGGGCCTGGCCGTCGGTTCGGTGGCGACGGCACGTACCACCTATGCCGATACGCGCGTCGCGGCGCAGGCCGGTACCGTCAGCCCCATCGGCCGTTGGCAGATCCAGGACGTCGCACGAGCGCCGCAGGACGGCGCGGCGGTCTCCGCCAGCGGCTTCGCCGCCAAGGAATGGTATCCGGTCACCGGCCGCGCCACGGTCATGGCCGGCTTGCTGGAAAACGACGTCTTCAAATTTGATGTATTCCATGGCGACAACCTGCGCGCCGTACAGGTGCCCGAGGCCAGCGGCAACCTGTTCGTGACGCCGTGGTGGTATCGCGCGGGCTTCGAGCTGCCGAAGGCGCCCGGAACCCGGCATACCCTGCTGCGCACACACGGCATCATCTCGGCGGCGGATGCCTGGGTGAACGGGCAGAAGGTCGCCGATCGCGCGGATCTCTCCGGGGCCTACCCCGAGCACGACATCGACGTGACCCGGTGGGTGCACGCGGATGCCAATGCCGTGGCCTTCAAGGTGTATCCGGGCGATCCGCGCACGAACCTGTCCATCGGCTGGGTCGACTGGAACCCCACGCCACCGGACAACAACATGGGCCCCTGGCGCGGCGTGGACATCGTCCAGACGGGGCCCGTGGCGCTGAGTGCACCGTACGTGGCCACGACGTTGTCGGCGGACCTGAAGCGGGCGACGCTGGCCGTGAGCGTCACGGCGACGAACCTGGATACGATGGCCCACGACGCCACCGTCTCGGGTACCGTCGCCGACAAGCCCGTGGAGCGGACCGTGCATCTCGGCCCGGGCGAGGTGAAGCGCGTGGCGCTCGCCCCCGGATCGACATTGGACGACCCCAAGGTATGGTGGCCCATCGGCATGGGCGAGCATCCGCTTTACCGGATGGCCGTGACCGCGACGGTTGACGGCGCCGCGTCGGATCGCGTGGCGACGACGTTCGGCGTGCGCCGCGTCGAGTCCAGGCTCACCACGCAGGGCTATCGCCAGTTCATCGTCAATGGGCAGCCCTTGTTGATACGCGGCGGCGGCTGGGCACCCGACATGTTCCTGCGCGACGACCCCGCGCGCATGGAAGCGGAATTCGACTACGTGGTGAACCTCGGCATCAACACCATCCGCAGCGAAGGCAAGCTGGAAAACGACCGGTTCTACGATCTGGCCGACCGCCACGGCATCCTCGTGCTGGCCGGCTGGGAATGTTGCGACAAGTGGGAAGCCGCCGCGAAGACGGGCGGCGAGCCATGGACCGATGCCGACCTGCGCGTGGCACAGGCCTCGATGGCCACCGAAGCCCGCCTGTTGCGCAACCATCCCTCGGTGATCGGCTTCTACATCGGCAGCGACCATCCGCCGCCGCCGGCGCTGTCGAAGATGTACACGGATACGCTTCGCGCCGAAGGCTGGAGCTTGCCCGTCATCTCCGCGGCCGTGGACGACACCACCGAGGAGGCCGGCCCTTCCGGAATGAAGATGGCCGGTCCCTACGACTGGATACCGCCGTCGTACTGGTATGGGGACAAGCTTGGCGCGGCGTTCGGCTTCGATTCGGAAGTGAGTGCGGGGGCGGACATCCCCCGCCTGGAAGACGTGCGGCGCATGCTGTCGGTGCAGGAGCAGGAAGCCTTGTGGAAGTACCCGGAGGCCCGGCAGTACCACGCCTCGGCCGATTGGTCGACGTTCGCCGTGCTCACGCCGTTCGACACGGCACTGGCGAAGCGCTACGGCGCCTTCAGCGGTCTCGCCGACTACGTGGCAAAGGCCCAACTCGACAACTACGACAACGTGCGTGCGCAATTCGAAGCCTTCAACGCGCGCATGAGCGCCGCCAATCCGGCCACCGGCGTCATCTACTGGATGCTCAACAACGCGTGGCCGTCGCTGCACTGGCATCTCTACGACTACTACATGAATCCCGCCGGCGCGTACTACGGCGCCAAGAAAGCCAATGAGCCCGTGCACATCCAGTACGCTTACGATTCGCGTTCCATCGTGGTGGTGAACCACACGCTGGACAGGCGCCATGGTCTGCAGGCTTCGGTCAAGGTCCGCAACCTCGACGGCAGCGTGCGTTACGGGAAGCAGGTGCAGGGCATCGAGCTGCCGGGCAACCATGCGCAATCGGTCCTCGACCTGCCGTCGGTCGCGGGACTGTCCACCACCTATTTCGTGGAACTGGAACTGGCCGATGCCGACGGCAAGGCCGTGAGCCGCAACGTCTATTGGCTGTCCACGCGGGCAGACACCCTCGATTGGGCGAAGTCGAACTGGTATCTCACCCCGGTAACGGAGTACGGCGATTTCACCGCCCTGGCGTCGATGCCGAAGGCCACCCGCGAGGTGCGTGCCTCGACCGTGCGCGAGGGCGACGAGGAGGTCACCACCGTGACGCTGTCGGTGCCCGCGTCGTCGCCGTCGGCCGCCGTGCAGGAACACCTGGCGATCCGTCGCGGCGCCGAGGGCGACCTTGCGCTGCCCGTGAGGTGGACTGACAATGACGTCACGCTCTGGCCCGGCGAATCCGTCGTGCTCACGGCGCGTTACCCGGCGCAGGGCGCGGCCGGTGCGGTGGTCGAGGTATCCGGTTGGAACACGCCCGTGGCGCAGGTGGCCGCGGAAGTCACCCAGGGAACGAAGCATTGAAGAGGCCTTCATGTCGCGCGTGACCATCAACGATGTGGCTCGTGCGTCCGATACGTCGAAGAAGACCGTTTCCCGCGTGCTCAACCAGGAGCCGGGCGTGCGCGAGGAAGTGCGCGACCGCGTGATGGCCGCCGTCGCCGAGCTCAATTACCGACCGCTCGCGTCGGCGCGCAGCCTGGCGTCCAATCGTTCCTTCATGATCGGGCTGCTCTACGACAACCTGTCGCCCAGCTACGTCATGGAGGTGCAGGCGGGCGTACAGGAGGCCTGCGAAGCGCACCAGTACAGCATGATGGTGCAGCCCCTGGACTCCAAGGCGCGGGACTTCATGGAGCGCGTCGAAGGCATCCTGTGGCGGCACCGCCCGGACGGCCTGATCCTCACGCCGCCCATCACCGACCATCCGGCGTTGTTGAGGCACCTGCGCGCCACCGGGCTACCGTTCGCGTCCATCGCGCCACACAAGTCCAAGGGCATCGCCGGCGTCATCCTGCAGGAGCGGGAGGCTGCCGCCGCGATGGTGGATCACCTGGTAGCCCTGGGGCACCGCCGCATCGCGCACATCATCGGCGACCCGAAGCACGGCGCGGGCGTATGGCGCCTCGCGGGATACCGTGACGGGCTCAAGCGGGCCGGGATCGAGGAGCGTGCCGACTACATGGTGCAGGGCCAGTTTTCCTTCGAATCCGGCGTGAAGGCGGCCCGTCAGCTACTGCGCCTGAAGCAGCGGCCCACGGCCATCTTCGCGGCCGACGACGACATGGCCGTCGGCGCCATCTGGGCGGCCGCCGAGGCAGGCGTACAGGTGCCCGGCGAGGTATCCATCTGCGGCTTCGACGACACCTCCATCGCCACCCGCGTGTGGCCGCTGCTTACCACGGTGCACCAGCCGGTGCGCGACATGGGCAAGCGTGCCACGGAAGAACTCCTGCTGGGCCTGCTCGGCAAGGGCGAGCCCCGCATGGTCGAAGTCGACTACCAAATGCGCCTGCGTGCATCCACGGCGCCCGCACCCCGATAGAGGAAGCACCGCATGTCCGAGCGCCGGTTCCATTTCATCTCCGGCCTGCCGCGCGCGGGCACCACGCTGCTCGCCGCCATCCTCAACCAGAACCCGCGCTTCCGCGCCGGCATGACCAGTCCCCTGGCCGACATCATGGGCGTGGTGGTGGCCGAGGCCAGCAGCAAGAACGACTTCGCCTTCGACGTCACCGACGAACAGCGCGTGGCCGTGTTGCGCGGACTGGTGGAGAACTTCTACTCGGTCGACACGCGCCCCGAGGCGGTGTTCGACATGAGTCGCCTGTGGTGCAGCCGCATGGGCCTGCTCAATGCGCTTTTCCCCGGCGTGAAGGTGATCGCCTGCGTACGCCAGTTGGCCTGGGTGCTCGACAGCATGGAGCGGTTGGTGCAGAAGCAACCGGTGAGCGTCAGCAAGGTGTTTCGCTTCGACACGAATACGACGGTGTATTCGCGCGTGGAGGCATTGACGGATCCGCGCGGCATGGTCGGCTTCGCGTACCAGGCGACGAAGGAGGCGTTCTACGGCGAATACGCGAAAGACCACCTGCTGCTGCTTACCTACGAGAGCCTGGTGCGTGATCCGGAAGCCGCCATGCGTGCGGTCTATAAATTCCTGGGCGAGCCCTGGTTCGACCACGACTTCGACAACATCCAGTACAGCGCCGACGAATTCGACGCGCGCGTGGGCATGCCCGGGCTGCATGTCGTCCGTGCCAAGGTCGAGGCCGTCGAGCGAGCGCCGGTTCTGCCGCGCGAGGTCTTCGGGCGTTTCGCCAACGAGGCGTTCTGGGCAGACCCGAAGAACAACGTCAACCAGGTGACCATCGTCTGAGTATGCCGATCGCGCCGCATGGGGGTGTGCTCAAGGAGCTGTACCTGCCGGAAGGGGAGGCGCTCGAAGCGAGGCGCGCATGCGGGGCGCTGCCCAGCGTGGTGCTGGATCATCGACAGCTCTGCGATCTGGAGTTGTTGCTCGATGGGGCGTTTTCGCCGCTCGAAGGATTCATGGGGCAGGGGGATTACGACGCCGTCGTCGAAACCCTCCGCCTGTCCGACGGCACGCTTTGGCCGATGCCGATCACGCTCGATGTCGCCGAGGACGTCGCGGCGTCGCTGTCGGTCGGGCAGGATGTCGTGCTGCGAGACGTCCAGGGCACCGCGTACGCGTTGCTTACCCTGAGCGATATCTTTCGTCCGGATAAAGAGCGCGAAGCGTCCAGGGTGTACGGCACGCTGGATCGCCGGCATCCGGGTGTCGCGGACGTGCTGCGGCGGGGTCACGTCTACCTCGGCGGTCGCGTTCGCGGCCTGCAACGTATGGCCCATTACGACTTCACGGACCTGCGAACCACTCCCCGGGAGATGCGCGCCTATCTCGCCGAACGTGGCTGGGATCGCATCGTCGCCTTCCAGACACGCAATCCGTTGCACCGCGCGCACGTGGAACTGACGCGGCGAGCCATGGAAGCGGTGGATGGGAAGCTCCTGTTGCATCCTGTCGTGGGTCGCACCAAGGACGGCGACATCGACACGTACACACGCGTCCGCTGTTATCGGGCCTTGTTGGCGCACTATCCCGCGGAGGCGGTCAAGCTGTCGGTCCTCCCGCTGGCCATGCGCATGGCGGGCCGGCGCGAAGCGCTTTGGCACGCGATCATCCGGAAGAACTTCGGGGCGAACCACTTCATCGTCGGGCGTGATCACGCGGGGCCGGGAAAGGACGCATCGGGGCGGCCGTTCTATGAGCCGCTGGCCGCGCAGGCCTTGGTCCAGGCTTACGCCGACGAGTTGGGCATCACGGTGCTTCCCTTCGCGCCCATGGTCTATTCACCCGCCCGGCACGCTTACATCCCCACCGACGAGTTGCAGCCCGGCGAAGCCATGAACGACGTGTCGGGAACCGAACTGCGCAGGCACCTGCGCGAAGGCAGTCCCATCCCGGAATGGTTTACCTATCCGGAAGTGGAAGCCATCCTCCGCCGGCGCTTCCCGCGTCCGGAGAATCGGGGATGCGCCATCTTCTTCACCGGACTGTCCGGGGCGGGCAAGTCGACGATCGCGCAAGCGCTTAGGGCCGCCATTCTCGAAAATGCGGGGCGACAGGTCACCCTGCTCGACGGCGACGAGGTACGGAAGACGCTCTCGGCAGGCCTGGGCTTTTCACGCGCGGACCGCTCCGCCAACATCCTGAGGATCGCGTACGTCGCCTCGGAAATCGTGCGCCACGGTGGTTTCGCCATCTGCGCGCCGATTGCGCCGTATGCCGCCGACCGGGAAGCGGCCCGTGCGCTGGTCGAGGCCCATGGCGATTTCATCGAGGTACACGTCAGCACGAGCCTCGAGGTCTGCGAAGCGCGCGACACCAAGGGCCTGTATGCGCAGGCGCGTTCCGGAGTGCTCAAGCACTTCACTGGCGTCAGCGATCCCTATGAGGCGCCCGAAGCTCCTGATCTTCGCCTGGACGGAGCGGAAGAAACCCCTGCGGATCTTGCCGCCCGAATCGTCGTCGCGCTTCGCGGGCGACAGCTGATCGTCTAGACCGATTCAAGGCCGAGTTCCCCGCAAAAAGTTACGCATGACCGACGACCTGAACTGAAACGTCATTGTCATTCGGGCGACCTACGGTGGGCTGCTCGACAGGTCATCAGCGATCGTTCCCATGGACCATTCCCGACGCCGTTTCCTGGGCGTCGCCGGCGGATTCGCCGGCGCGTGCGTTTTCGTCGACCCGTGGCGCGTGTCTCGGGCAATGGATATGCCGATGAAGCAACGGATGGCCATGCCGGCCCTGGCGGCGCCGAACGTGCCGCTGGTGAACCCGGTGACCATGGCGAAGTTCGTCGATGCGTTGCCGGTGCCGCCGGTCGCCTCGCCAACGGGCAAGCGTACCCATGCCGGTTTCGGTGACCGGGAGCTGCCGTTCTACCGGATGCCGATGCGAGCGTTCAGCGCCAGGGTGCATCGGGATCTGCCGCCGACGCCGCAATGGGGTTACGCGGGGTCGACGCCAGGCCCCACGATCGTGACCCGACGTGGCGAGCCGGTGCTGGTGGAATGGGCCAACGAGCTTCCGATCCGGCATTTCCTGCCGATCGATCATGGCATTCACGGCGCGGAGAAATCCAAACCCGACGTACGCACCATCACCCACGTGCACGGCGCGCGCGTTTCCGCACCGAACGACGGCTGGCCCGAAGACTGGTACGTGCCGGGTAAATCGGTGACCGCCCTTTATCCGGGCGACCAGGACGCCGCCACCTTGTGGTACCACGATCACGCCATGGGCATCACGCGCCTGAATATCTACGCGGGCCTGTTCGGCAGTTTCCATGTGCATGACGACGACGAGCAGGCCCTGGGACTGCCCTCGGGCGAATTCGACATTCCGTTGATGCTCTACGATCGCCTGCTCGCCACGAGCGGGAAGCTCTACTACCCGGTGTCGGACGATCCGGATGCGCCCTGGGTGCCCGAGTGCCGCGGCGACGCGGTGCTCTGCAACGGCAAGCTGTATCCGTATCTCGAGGTGGAACCGCGCCGCTACCGCTTCCGGCTGATCAATGCGGCCAACACCCGCTTCTTCAACCTGTCGCTGTCGCACGGCAAGCCGTTTCAGCAGATCGGCAGCGATCAGGGGCTGCTGGCGGCGCCCACCGCCCGCCTGGCCATCGAACTCTATCCCGCCGAACGTGCTGAGGTGATCGTCGATTTCAGTGCGTATGCGGGCCGATCGGTGCAGTTGCGCCATCAGGCCGACGGCATCGTCGAGTTTCGCGTTCGCGCCAAGGGTCGCCGCGATACCTCGGTGGTACCCGCCGCGTTGCGCCCGGTCGAGCGAATCGATCCCTCCACGGCGGTGCAGGATCGCGTGCTTGCGCTGGGCGAACAGGACGACTCGGGCGGCAATCCGATGACGATGCTGCTCGACGGGAAGATGTGGAGCGATCCCATCAGCGAAAAGCCGAAGAAGGGTACGGTCGAAACCTGGACCTTCGTCAACGTGACCGGTGACGCGCATCCCATCCACCTTCATCTCGTGCGCTTCCAGTTACTGGAACGCCGCCCTTTCGACCTCTTCGCGTGGAACGCCCGCAAGGAGCTGAAGTTCACCGGGCCGTCGATACCACCGGCCGCGCACGAGGCCGGCTGGAAAGACACCGTGCGCTGCGATCCCGGGATGGTTACGCGCATCATCGCCCGCTTCGACGGCGAGCCGGGCAAATACGTGTGGCATTGCCATTACCTCGAACACGAGGACAACGAAATGATGCGTCCTTACGAACTCGTCTGAGCGCGTTCGATGCCACGCCGCGGAACTCACGATTGTCCGCAATATCTTGCGTTGACGCGTGGCCGTCATCACGCTCTCGTGCATTGTCTCCCGCGCGACAACGATTCGTCACATGCGGGGCCGATGCTCGCGGAAGTCGACGGGCCATCCAGAACCTGGTCGACAGGCATCAGGGGGACGACTTCCTTAGGGAGAGATTCACGATGTTTACTTGGTTGCGCCGCACACGGCTTTCGCCGTTGTTGATGGGTGCGCTTTCCGTCGGCCTTGCCGGCATCGTCAGCGCACAGGACACCGCCCCACCCGATCACGATGCGACGTTCCGCCAGAACGTGCCCGTGGCTCCCTTCAAGAATCCGGTCGGCCTTCCCGGCGGCATCGTCGTGCTGCACAAGCCGCACCCTGGTCAGGACAACAGCGACGACACCGCCACGCCGATCAAGCACGTGATCCTGCTGATCGGCGAAAACCGCACGTTCGACCACGTGTACGGCACCTACACCGCACCGAAGGGACAGTCGGTGGACAACCTTCTGTCCAAGGGCATCGTCAACGCCGACGGTACGCCGGGCCCGAACGTGGATCGTGCCGCGCAGTTCATGGCTTCGAGCACCGGCAAGTTCGACATGTCGCCGAAGAAGGCGGGCCGGTACAAGGCGCTTCCGCAAATGAACACCGGTGGCGCGCCCACCACGGCGCCCTTTGCGTCCGCGGCGCAGGCGCAGGCCGTCGAGCCGGCCCTGCCCGACGATACCTACGACATGCTGGCCTCCGGCGGCACGGGATTGCCCAACCGCGTCGTGGATACCCGTTTCCCGGCCAAGCTCGCCAATGCGCCGGTCGACATGCATGCGTCGATCAGCTACGACGCCTACGCCAACAGCCCCGTGCACCGCTTCTTCCAGATGTGGCAACAGCTCGATTGCGATACCAGGGCCGCCACGCCGGACAACCCCAGCGGTTGTCGTAACGACCTGTTCCCCTGGGTCGAGACCACCATCGGCGCAGGAAGCAACGGCAAGGCGCTGCCCGCGAACTTCACCGATCAGACCACCGGTGAAGGCGCCACGGCCATGCAGTTCCTCAACATGGCCCAGGGCGATGCGCCTTACTTCAAGGAGCTGGCGCAGACCTATGCCTTGAGCGACAACTTCCACCAGTCGGTCATGGGCGGCACGGGTGCCAACCACATCATGCTGGGCTTCGGCACCCTGATCTACTACGCCGACGCCAGCGGTCACCCGGCCACCCCGCCGGAAAACCAGATCGAAAACCCGGATGCGCAGTTCGGTACCAACAACTGGTGGGTGCAGGACGGCTACAGTGGCGGTTCGTACGTCAATTGCTCCGACGAAAGCCAGCCGGGCGTGAAGCAGATCAGGAACTACCTGCGCTCGCTGCCGTACGAAACGTTCAAGGGCACGGACTGCAAGGCCAAGGCCTACTACCTGGTGAACAACTACAACCCGGGCTACCTAGGTGACGGCACGCCGGCTCCGTTGGGCGACGACCAGTTCACCATTCCGCCGACCATGCAGGAGAACCTGGCGCTGCTGCTGGAGAAGCACCACGTGTCCTGGAAGTACTACGGCGAAGGGTTCGATGGCGGCAAGGAAGACGGGGAGGGCGGCACCTTCTGCAACATCTGCGATCCGTTCCTGTACTCCACCCAGGTGATGACCAACCCGGAACTGCGTGCCAAGAACCAGGACCTCAACGACCTGTACGACGACATCAGGAACGGTACGCTGCCGGCGGTTTCCATCGCCAAGCCGGACGGCATCCTGGACGGTCACCCGGCCTCGTCGAAGCTCGACCTGTTCGAAGGCTACGTGCGCAAGATCGTCGAGATGGCCAAGGCCAACCCGAAGGTGTGGGACGACACCGCGATCATGGTGACCTTCGACGAAGGCGGCGGCTACTACGACTCCGGCTACATCCAGCCGATCGACTTCTTCGGCGACGGCACGCGCATTCCGCTGCTGGTGGTGTCGAAATACTCCCAGGGCGGCAAGGTGGTGCATACCTATTACGACCATGTCTCGTTCGACAAATTCGTCGAGGCCAACTGGAAGCTGAAGGATCAGATCTCGGCGCGCAGTCGCGACAACCTGCCCAACCCGGTGACGTTCAGGAAGAACCCCTATGTGCCGGTGAACGCACCGGCCATCGGCAACCTCATGGACATGTTCAACTTCACCCGGAAGGACGTCAGCGACGTCACCGCGATCGCCGACTGATCGCCGGCAGCTCGCGAGATCCGGACCCTGCCCGCGGAAGCGGGCGGGGTCTTGGTGAGGCAAGGAGTCGAATGATGATGACGTTTCACCTGGCCAGGCGGCGGGTCGCCGCCATGCGCCTGACTCGGCGGGTCGCCGCCGCCGCGTGTGCCTTCGCCCTGGCCACGATCGCACCGGTCCACGCCGATCCCGGCGACTTTGGCGCCATGCCCGGTTTGTGGAAGATTCTCGTCCGCCACGTGAGCAACGGCAAGGCCGGCGCGCCGGAGGTGCAATGGCATTGCGTGGATGAAGGCGCCGATCCCTGGACCACGTTCGCCGCCTGGACACCGGCGGAGGGCGAGTGCGCCGCCACGGACCAGCAACGCCGCAGTACCTCGCTGGCGTGGAAGCTCACCTGCAAGGGGGCTCCGGCGGCGTCGGCGCGCGTGGACTTCGACAGCGCCAAGCACTACACCGGCAGCGTCACGGTCGAGGGCCGCGGCGAGGTCACGCAGGTGGAAGGTCAGCGTTATGCCGCCTGCACCAGTCCACAGGACTAGCGCGGCGGCCACGACGACGCCCGTGTGTCGGACGCGCCGGGACACCGAACGACAGGCCCGTACCCGACATCGGCGCGCAGGTACCTCGTCTCCATGGCGTTAGCCTTTACAGCCGGAACGACCCGACCACGGCCTTGAGCGTCACGGTCTGGTCTTCCATGGCCTTCGCCGCCGCGGCGGCCTCTTCGACCAGGGCCGCGTTCTGCTGGGTCATGTCGTCCAGTTGGGTGACCGTGCGACTGACCTGGTCGATGCCCTGGCTCTGTTCCTGGCTGGCGGCCATGATCTCGTCCATGTACGCCGCCACGTGGCGTACGTGCGTGGTGAGGTCCCGGATCGTCGTGCCGGCGTGCGTCACCAGCTCCGCACCACGCGCCACATCGTCGGACGCGCCCGCGATAAGCTGCTTGATGTCGCGCGCAGCTTTCGCCGAACTCTGCGCGAGGTTACGCACCTCGCCCGCCACGACGGCGAACCCGCGGCCTTGCTCGCCGGCACGTGCGGCTTCCACCGATGCGTTCAAGGCGAGCAGGTTGGTCTGGAAGGCGATGCCATCGATCACGCCCACGATCTCGTTGATGCGCGCCGACGAGGCACTGATCGCATCCATGGTCTCGACCACCTGGTCGACCACCTCACCACCGCGCTGCGCTGCGCCAGCCGCATCGCGGGCCAGGGTATTGGCCTGCTTCGCGTTATCGGCGTTCTGACGCACGGTGGCGGTCAGCTCTTCCATCGACGCCGCAGTTTCCTCCAGGGAGCTGGCCTGTTCTTCGGTACGCTGGGAAAGATCCATGTTGCCGCTGGCGATCTGGGTGGCGGCCGATGCGATGGCGGTGGTGCTGCCGTGGATCTGCCGCATCATGCCCTGCAAGCGTTCAACGAACGCGTTGAAGCTGGCGACCACGGCGTTGTACTCGCTGCCGCTGCCTTCCGGCAGGCGCCGGGTCAGGTCGGCATCGCCGGACTTGAGCGTATCGATGTTGGTACGCAGCACGCCCAGCTGCTTCATCAGCAGGCGGATACCCACGATGAGCGCGGCCACCAACAGCAACGCCATCGGCAACTGCACCTCGGCCAGCCGCAGCAGGATCTGCGAGCTTTGCTGCGTGATCAGCGCCGTAGGCAGGCTCGTCGCGATGAACCACGGCGTGCCGGCGATCGGCTGCATGAACAACGTGCGCGCACCCTGGTCGTCGTAATCGGTTTCGAAGGGCGCGTGTTTCAGGTTCGGCATGACGCGGGCGACTTCCGCCGCCATGGGCGACGAGCCGGCGACATCGGCGAGCTTCTTCAGGACGATATCGTCCTTGATGTAGGTGCTGTTGCTGACGATCGTGCCGTTGGCTTCGACGATCAGTATCTGGCCGTTGACCCGCTTTTCCATGTCGGCGACGAGGTGATTGAAGAAGCCCAAGGTGACGTCGATGGTGGCGACGCCGAAGACATCGTTACCCTTGTAGATGGCCATGGCGCAGTTGGTGCGCGGCTGGGCGCTGGCGTCGTCCTTGTAGGCATTGGCCCAAAGGCAATGTCCTTTCGGCGCATCCAGCCCATTCTTGTACCAGCTCTGTTCCCAGTACTTGAGGGCCGTGGGCTCGTTCCAGTGCGTGTTCACCTGCAGGTGGTTGGAAGCGTCGCGCGCGTAGAACGTGCTGTCGCGCTCCTTGGCCGGGTCGCGCTTGAAGGGCAGGGGCCAGATGCCGCCGCCGAATACGTCCGGATCGCCGTACTGGTCGACCAGGCCGGGCTGCAGGCGGTCGATCGCGGCGCTATCCATGAGCGGCACGGCCTGGGTGATGCTGCGCTGCTGCGCCTCCACCTGGTGCAGCTTGGTGGTGATCACCACGCCGATCTCGTTCACGTTACGGCTGACCAGGGCCGCTTCGGACCGGCGCAGCTCCGGGGTGATGAACGTATGGATCATCACGAGGGTCAGCGCGACGAGCAGGATGAAATAGCCAGCGAGCAGAGCGATACCGCGGGACTGGGTGGAGCGGAAGGCGTTCATTAGGGGGGGGCGTCGCGGCAGGCTGGGACAGCCTTCATCGGCCGGTTCTTTCCGCGCTTGAGGCGTTTTTATGACATTTAACGAATCTCATGGAGCGGTGATTCGCAACCGTCCGCCCACTCCCCTTTAGACACTCGTGCGCTCGACGGACTTAGCCAGCACCCAACCCGTCATTCCATAACTGGTTTCGAGGTCATAGCCGGTCACGCCCCGCCGTCGGCAATAGGCCTGGGCACTCGCTAGCGAGTCGGCCCAATGTCCCGGCCACCCCACCAGCCGGAATCCTTCGGCGATAGCGGTCCACTCGCGCTCGAGGAGTTCATCGGCACTTACCGTCGCCAAGTCATAGACCCAGGACGGCATGAGCGGGTAAGGAAACTGGTGGGCGACAACGCCGTGGAATCTCAAGTCGAATAGCGGTGAACCCTCTGGGCCCTCGCGGAGGTGTAGCAGCACTTCGCCGGATCGCGAGTCCGCCGAATAGGCCAGGACCTGGCTGTCATGTACGAACATTCAATGCACCGATTTTTGCCTTTGCCATGTCGAAGAAATCCAGTTCCGAAGCGTGGGAAGGTGTATCACCGATTGTCCTGGGTGAGCGGAGGTGAGCGATCTGCTTCTGGTCGTTCTTTCAATCCCGCTGCTGAGCGACCATTCAGTTCATCGGCCACCTCCGCTCGATTGCGACCGCGAAGCTTGGCGATATAGAGCGCCCGGTCCGCGCGGGCGACGGCATCGTTCCATGTTTCACCGGGTTCCGCGACATGGTGTCCGATGCTGACGGTGCAGTGGAGCGTTATGCCGTCCACCGCGAATGGATTGATTTCCACGGCACGGCAAAGCCCTTCGGCCATCCGCGCGACCGCGGCGGGGTCGGTATCCCTCATCAGCACCATGAACTCTTCGCCGCCGATGCGGGCCACCAGATCGGGTGGAGTCACGGCGACTCGCAGGACACCGGCAAGGGCGACCAGTACCTGATCGCCGCCGGGATGGCCAAACCGGTCGTTGATGCCCTTGAAATGATCCACGTCCACGATCAATACGCCGCAGCGTGATCGCGTCGACGCGGCATGCGCGAGGGATCGCTCGGCCGCCGCCCACATCGCCCGCCGGTTCGCGACACCCGTGAGTGCATCTTCGTGGGCCAGGCGCCGCAACTCAGCGTCGAAGCGACGGCTCATCATCCACAACAAGCAAGGCGTAATCGCCCAGGTCAAGACCAGCCGTGCGAGCAGGCCGAAGCTGGAGGTCACGTCGTGCATGCTCTCCGCCGCGGGGTGAACCAGCCACCACGCCACCCGGATCAGAAGCGCCGAACCCCAGAACACATGGAACCCCGCCGCCACCCTTGCGGGCACCCTTTGGTCGGCGTCCGGGCATTGCCAGAGCATGAAGGCGGTAGCAAACGTGAGGATCGCTTTTAGGCTTCCCCCGACGGTGACCATGACCCGCAGGTCCTCACCGCCGAGCATCACCAGAACGGTCTCCACCATGGCGATGGCCGTGGCGATGACGATGACGCGCCAGAAGCGGCGTGGCCGCGAAAAATAGGTCCAGACCGCAGTGAACGAGGCTACCGTGCCAAGGTCGATGAGCAGATTGCCCAGCAGGGTAAGGCCGGAGAAATCGACGTGGAAAGCGGGAAGGGTCAGGACGCAGAAGCCACCGGCGAAAAACGCCTGGCTCGCCGCCCACAGGACTAGCCCCGTCGTACGCCCGGAATGGCGTAACGACCAGCGCAGCGCAAGAAAGATCGCGCACGACAGCGATGCAAGCACGGCATTGACGATGAGCAAGGTGCCGGCATGCACGAGCCTTGCGAGCGTTTCCACGCGGGTCCCCGACACAGCAGCCCGGAAGCGGGCCTTGGTTCGCAGTATATCGGTTACGAAGCTTGCTACAGCGACCCTCTCCGAAGGGTAAGAGGTAACCGATATACACCGACCACAGTATCGGTATGAAAGGTTTCCCTCATGGGAATGCCTCGCTCCGTCGGCAACCGCGAACAGGCTATGGAAAGAGACATCACCGGGTATCCGGAACGTCTCACTCGGTCGCGAGCATGGCGTCAGCCAGTTCGATCAATGCGCGCAGCCTGTCCATCCGCTTGAGGTCCTGGTGGTATCCCACCCATATATCCCTGCCTGGGGGCGATCCGTCGGCATCGATGCGCACCAAGCCCGCCGTCGCGTCGCCCAAGGGACGGGGCAGCACCGCCAGCCCCGCGCCTTGCAGGCACATCTGCGCCTGCACCGATCGGCTGGTGCTGGAAAACGTGCGATGCGCCTTGGGGAATCGCTCCCGCATCCACGCGACATCGGGGAAATGCGACTGCGCTTCGTTCATGAAGATGAGTCCGACGGATGCGGGGTCGTCGGTCATCCGTTCTATCGTGGTGGACGATCCATAGAGCCCGTAGTGCATTCGCATCAGGCGACGCTGGACGATGTCCGGCTCGGTAAACGGCACGAGACGGAACGCGACGTCCACATCGCGACGGGCGAGGTCCGACAGGCGATATCCCGCGATCACCTCAGGTACGACGGCGGGGTGCTGGTTGGCCAGTTCCATGAACACGGGTGCGAGCACGTAGCCCGCGAACCACTCGGCGCATCCGATGCGAAGAACGCCCTCCAGGCGTTCGTGGTTTCCCGAGAGCCGACGCTCCACCGAAAGCGCGGACTGCTCCATTGCTTCGGCAGCCGCCACGATACCGTCGCCGGCATCGGTCAGGACGAGCCCGTCGGACGTTCGTCGAAACAGGGCCTGGCCCGCCCCGTCCTCGAGCACCTTGATGCGCCGACCCACGGTCGGATGGCTTACCCCCAGGCGACGTGCCGCTTCACCGTAGGATCCGCTCCTGAGCACGGCAAGGAAGATGCGGACGTCGCTCCATTCCATGCACGTGCCTTAGTCGGGAAGTGGGGGGAATATGCAACAGCCGGACTCGGTCGGCAAGCTGGACAGGGTGCCTTGAGGCGGCTTTCAAGAAGGGCAAGCGAGGGATGCGCCATCGTCGCGTGCATAAGTGTAAGCCGAACCTGCAGCCATGACAGTCCTCAGGCGTCCACGAACGGCTCATCATGGCGGCAGTGAGTTCGATGGCCGGTACCACGGCCGCAACCCTGAACCTGATCCGCCGTTTGCCATGGGGCTGAGTACCAAGGCGATGGCATGGAGATCCCTTGATGTCGGATAACGATATGCGCGTGTCGGTCTACGTGACCTACGTCGGCGTCCCGAGTGATCGCTTCGATCGCGCCTATTATGAAGAAACCCATCTTTCCCTCGTGATGCGTGCATGGGAGAAATATGGTTTGCTGGGCGCGTCGGCCTTCTTCCCGTCGGTCGGCCACGCCGGAACCTTGGCGATATGCGAATGCGTCTTTCGTGACGAGGCCGCCATCCAGGCGGCCTTCACGTCGGAAGAAGCCGCGTCCGTCATGGCGGACGTGGTCATGTTCACCGACCTGTCTCCCGCACGCGTTCGAGTGGCACCCCTCTGACCCTCACCTTCAGGACACGCGAATGCCATCCCGGATACTTGCCGCCCTGGCGCTACTTCTCTTCTTCCACGCCACGGAAGCGCAGGTAGCACAGGTCAGCGCCGTCCAGGTCGGCAGTGACATTCCCAAGGATTGGCGACAACCCGCCGTCGACCAGGACTTCGTCAAGCGTGAGGTGATGATTCCGATGCGCGATGGCGTGAAGCTGCACACGGTGATCGTGGTTCCGCGAGGATCGAACGGGGCACCGATGGTGCTCGAGCGGACGCCCTACGACGCCAACTCGTTCCTGTCGACCGATGGCGCCAGACTCCGCGACCGGCTTTTCCCGGGCGACCGCGTATGGGCGGATCATGGCTACATCCTCGTCGCCCAGGATATCCGCGGCAAGTACGGTTCCGAAGGCACGTACGTGATGACCCGGCCGCCGATCGGTCCGCTCAACCCGACCAGGACCGACGACACGACGGACGCCTACGACACCGTCGACTGGCTCGTGAAGCACGTCCCGGAAAGCAATGGCCGCGTCGGCATGATCGGATCGTCCTACGACGGATGGGCGGTGGTCATGGCGCTGCTGCATCCGCATCCGGCGTTGAAGGTGGCCGCGCCCGAAAGTCCCATGATCGACGGCTGGATGGGCGACGACTGGTTCCAGCACGGCGCGTTCCGTCAGAAGATGTTCGACTACTTCGCCGAGCAGACCGGCGCGAAGGGCAAGGGCGGCCCCATTCTTCGCACGGGTCGCGACGACTATCAGGAGATGCTCGATGCCGGCTCGGCGGGAGCCTATGCCGCGGCCCACGGCATCGACCGGCTTCCGTGGTGGCAACGCCTGTCGACCCACCCTTCCTACGATGCGCTCTGGCAGGGACAGGCACTCGACAAGATCATCGCCGCGCATCCCTCCAACGTTCCGACGTTGTGGCTGCAAGGCTTATGGGATCAAGAGGACATCTACGGGGCCGTCCACGCCTGGGAAGCACTGAAGGCGGAGGGCATGGCGGCGACCAATCACCTTGCCATGGGGCCTTGGTATCACAGCCAGGTCAACGGTCGTGCCGATGCGCTGGGTCCCTTGAAGTGGAGTGGCGACACCGCTGACTATTTTCGGCGCGAGGTGTTGCTGCCGTTCTTCGACACGTATCTGCGCGACCGGAAGCCCTCGCAGCCCACGCCCCACGTGATCATCTACAACCCGGCGGAGGATCGATGGGAACGGTTCGCCGATTGGCCCGGCGCGGGCCCCGACGAACTCACGCCCATGTATCTCCAGCCGAAGGGCGGCCTCGCGCGAAATCGTCCGGCCACGGGTCACGACAGCTACGTCTCCGATCCCGGCAAGCCGGTACCGTTCGAGCCGCTTCCGGTCAGGATGGGCGACCACGCAAGCTGGGCGACGTGGCTGGTGCAGGATCAGCGCTTCGTTTCTACCCGGCCAGACGTGCTGAGCTACCAGACACCGGTGCTCGACGCGCCCGTGCGTGTGGAGGGGGCGCCGGTCGCCGATATGTTTTTGAGTACGACCGGTAGCGACACCGATGTCGTCGTCAAGGTCATCGACGTGTATCCCCCAAGCAATGCGGACGAACCCGCACTCTCGGGCTATCAGCTCCCGATAAGCCTCGCGATCTTCCGGGGGCGATATCGGAAGAGCTTCGAACATCCGAGCGCCATCCCCGAGGGTGTCGTGCAGGAATACACCTTCCGCCTGCCGACGGTGAATTACACGTTCCTGCCGGGGCATCGGATCATGGTGCAGGTGCAGTCGTCGCTCTTCCCGCTGTATGACCGGAATCCGCAGACCTACGTTCCCAACATCTTCTTTGCCGGGCCCGACGACTATCGGCCGGCGACGGTGTCGATCGAACACGGGGCACAAGGGGCGAGCGCCGTGCTCTTGCCTGTCGTTCCATCGTCGACCGCCATCAGCCCGTAAGGAACGTCCGCGGCCGAACGAATTTGCACGCCGAGCTTTCCTGTTTGTCAGTTCCCGATCATTTGTGTTCTTGATAATTTGAATCCATCGGCACGATGTGCCGACCGCGTTGGTGTCGACATCGATACCAGGCTTCCTTCCCGCGAAGCCGCGCCCATCGACCGATCGACGAGCCGGAAGCCATTGGGTTTCGCTTCCGCTTGCCCGCTCGTTCACACATGCGACGGAGACGGATATGCAGATTGGATTCATAGGTCTTGGCAGCATGGGTACCGCCATGGCCCTCAACCTGGTCAAGGCCGGACACGAGGTGCTTGCCTGGAATCGCAGTGAGGTCTCCCCCGACACGATACCGGGAGTCCGGCTGCTCGGCAGTCCGCAGGAGGCATTTCAGGCGGAAGTGGTCTTCACCATGCTGTCGGACGATGTGGCGATCCGGGAGGTGGTGGTCGACGCCGGCCTGATTCGGGGTGCTCGCCGAGGACTCATCCACGTCGTCACTTCCACGATCTCGGTCGCGTTTGCAAGGGAGCTGGCGAGCCTGCACGAGGAGGCAGGGCTTGGTTACGTTTCCGCACCGGTGCTCGGACGGCCGAACGTCGCAGCAAGCGGACAGCTCAACATCCTGGCCGCCGGCAAGCCCGAGACGGTGGCCGCCATCGAGCCCGTGTTCGCGCCGCTCAGCAAAAAGGTGTGGAAGCTCGGTGTCGAACCGGCTCAGGCCAATGCCGCCAAACTCGCGGCCAACATGATGATCGCCATGGCGATCGAAGCCATGGTCGAGGGCATCGCGCTGACCGAAAGCGTGGGTCTCGACCGCGCCGATTTCTTCGAGCTCATCCTCGGCACGCTGTTCGCCGGCCGTGCTTACGAAAGCTATAGCGCCCAGATTGCCGAGCGCAGGTTCGAGCCCGGGTTCAAGGCCAGACTCGCGCTCAAGGACATGCGCCTCGCAAGTGCGCTGAGCGAGGAGGCGGGTCGTGCGTTGCCGATGCTCGATGTCGTTCGGGAACGGTTGGCCGGCGTCGTCTCGGCGGGTCTTGGAGAGAAGGACTGGTCGGTCATGGCGGAAGTCCCGCATCGCGGCGATGAAGCGCCATCGCTGCATCCTCGGAACGTGGAGCACGACGCGTGAAGACTTGGCTCATTACCGGCTGTTCGAGCGGATTCGGTCGGCGACTCGCGCTTGCGGCGGCAGGGCGTGGCGACCGGGTGGTCGCCACCGCCCGGAAGGTCGACGACCTTCGCGACATGGCGCTTCCCTTCGAGGGGCGCATGATCGCGTTACCGCTCGACGTGACCGATGCGGCATCGGCGCACGCCGCCGTGGCGAAGGCCCTGGAGACGTTCGGTGGTATCGACGTCCTCGTCAACAATGCCGGCTATGGGTTGTTCGGCGCGATCGAAGAGGGCACGCCCGACGAATACCGTCCGCTGTTCGAGGTGAACGTCTTCGGCCTGATCGAGACGACGAGAGCCGTCCTGCCGACGCTGCGGCGCCATGGCGGCACGATCGTCAACATGTCTTCCGGAGCCGGCATCGCCGGCAGCGGCGGGGGTGGGTATTACAACGCCACCAAGTTCGCCGTCGAAGGCCTATCCGAAGCGCTGGCGGGTGAACTCAGCCCGTTCGGTGTGCGGGTGATCCTGGCTGAGCCGGGACCGTTCCGAACCGAGTTCCTGGGCCGTTCGATCACCATGGCGGCGAACGAGATGCCCGCGTACGCCGCGAGTTCGAGGCGCCATTACCGCGAGACGAACGACGGCCGTCAGGCCGGCGATCCCGAAAAGGCCGTGGCCGTGATCCTGCAGGCCGTCGATGCCGAGGAGCCGCCGCTGCATCTTCCGCTCGGTCCAGTCGCCCACGGAATCGCCGAGCGCAAGCTTGCCGCCTTCCGCAAGGACATCGATGCATGGCGCGACGTATCGATCGATACCGATTTCGACAGGCCCTGAGCGCGAGCCCCCGGGCGCTTCGGATGCCACGTTTTGATGGAGTACGACCATGTATCCAACGTTACAGGGTTTTAGCCAACAACTGATTCCGGTGAACGGCATCAAGATCAACGCCGTCACCGGCGGCGAGGGCCCTCCCATACTCCTGCTCCACGGCTGGCCCGAAACCTGGTGGGAATGGCATCACGTGATGCCGCGGCTCGCCGCGCATTTCAGCGTGGTCGCCATGGACCTGCGCGGAGCCGGCTTCTCCGATTGCCCACTCGACGGCTACGACAAGGCGACGATGGCGAGCGACGCCCATGAAGTCATGCGCTCGCTGGGCCATGATCGCTACGCGGTGTGCGGGCATGACATCGGCGGCATGGTCGCGTTGCCCCAGGCGGCCTTGTTTCGCGACGCGGTCACTCATCTGGCGGTGCTCGACGTTCCCCTGCCGGGCTGGAGCGGATGGGAGGAGACGATCGCAAAGCTCTGGCACTTCTCGTTCCATATGAGCCGCGACGTGCCGGAGCGAATGATCCACGGCCGCGAGTACGACTATATCTCGGCGTTCATGGCCGAGCGGTTCTACGACCACGGCAGCTTCGACACGGCGGACATCGATATCTTCGCGAAAGCCATGGCGCTTCCCGGACGGACACGTGGCGGCATGGAGTGGTATCGGACGCTCGCCGCCGATCACGCGGCCGCGCTGGAGTACAAGAAGCGCCCCATCGAGATACCCGTCCTCGCCCTGGGCGGAGAACAACGGTTCGGGCCGCGGATGGTGCCGATGCTGCGCGAGTTCGCGAATGACGTATCGGGCGGCTCGATCGCACGGTGCGGTCACTACGTCGCGGACGAGCGGCCCGAGGAGGTCGCCGCGGCGCTGATCGAGTTCATCGGAGCCAAGTGATTCGAGGCGATGCGTTCGCAGGCCTCTTCTATTCCAACGTTCAAACCGAAACGGAGACCATCATGTCCGCACCTGAAATCCGTGGCGTCAACCACATCGGCATCACCGTTCCCGACATCGAGGCGGCAAAAGCCTTCCTCATCGAGGCCTTCGGCGGCCAGCTCCTGTATCAGTCCTTCGGTCCGCAGGATCCGCCGCGACAGGGCCCCGAGTTCGAACGCGCCGTAGGCGCCTACCCCGGCACCGTCGTTCGCGCCCAGGCGATGGTAAAGATCGGAACCGGTCCCGACATCGAACTGTTCGAGATGCACGGACCGCAGCAGGCTCAGCCCATTCGGGCAAGTGATTTCGGCATCACGCACTTCGCGCTCTACACCGACGATATCGATGCGTCCGTCGCGCGCTTCGAGAAGGCAGGCGGCAAGCCTCTCACGGTGCCGCGTGCCATCCCCTATGCGACGGAAAAGGGCCCGGGCAACAAGGTTTGCTATTGCCAGATGCCGTGGGGCACGACGATGGAGTTCATCACCACGCCGGATCGCATGCCGTATCACGACCAGACTGAGCTGCGCAGGTGGCAGGACGAGGGGTGAGCCAACCTGCCACCGATCCCGGCGCCCTTTGCGTCCGAGAACATCCTTCTGCAGAGACCCGCAGCGTTGTGGGTCTTTTTTTTGAAGAGCGGTGAGGATCGTGGCAGGCACTACGGACATGCTCGCCGAGTGTTTCGGTGAACACTTCGGTATCGGCGATTCGGAGTAAGGCAGGCGGGAGCCCAGAGAAACGTGTTGCGTGTAAGTCCCTTCGGTTCATATGGGTGGGGCGATTGCGAGACCATCTCGGCCCGTGCAATGGGGGCTAAAGCTAGAAAACCTGTGAAATTACCAGCGCGAAAAAGGCGGTCTTATCCGGCGGGGACGAGAACCGGCGAATGTAGTCGCAGGTTTCATGTATGGATCGGGTAACAAAGGCGTCAGTCTTCTCGCCAACCTTCGGACGGCAGTCCCAATTGGCGTAAGCAAGTTCGAACCCCTGCGGCGTCTTATAGAACACGTCTCCTCCGAGGATCGCAAATTCTCCCCGTAGTAGCGTCTGGGCTGCGGAAATCGCGTCGTCGGCGGCTAAGGCGACGTCATCGGTACCGAAGGCCTCCATCATGGGGATGCCTCGTTCCGAAAGCAGCTGCGAGTAAGCGTCAGGATAATTCATCACGGGTTGTCCGGAACAAAAAGGCGGTGTGTGATTTCATCTTGATCATTTTTTATGAATTGAAACACGCCATCGTATGCGTTGCTTCTTGAGCTATATGACCCTGGAATCTCTAGCTTTTGATAAGGGTTTCCGTCCCCTCCTGTGAACTTGGTCAGTGTTCCTTCCTTCGCAAAAGCCGTCACGGACTCCGGGAATGCATGGAACTCGCCCGGACCACGACTCATTTGGGCCAAGACTCTAGGCGTGTAAGTCGTGTTACGGAAGAAGTTTCCTGCCGCCACGTCATGAGACAAGTTGCCTGCTAGCGATGTTCCAAGGCCAATCGCAGCCCCTGCTCCCTTTACCAATGCGGCCGCACCGGTGAACTCAAACGGAAAACCTGTAGATGCGACAGCACCGCTTCCGCTTCCTGCCGGTGCAACGTCGAAGACGTTGGACATGGTGGCAATGCTGATTAGGGTGCCAGCCATGCCATTTATATAGTTCCTCTGCTTTTCCGCCTCGCTTCCAGGCCAGTATTGGCTATAAGACCCAAGTGGAACGCTCTGACGTCCATCGGTGTCAACGTTGTTCACCGGATTATTGATAGCGTAAGCATATCGATTGAATTCTGATACCTTACCTGGCTCGGACTGCGCAGGGTCCACGCTAAGAAAGCGCCCGATCGTCGGATCGTAATAGCGCGCCTGCATATAGACTAAGTTAGCGTCAGAGTCGTCGACGTGCCCTGTATAGCCGGGGCCGTCGGCCGGGGTTCCTAGCACTTGGTCGCCGTAAGGCTGGTAGTCAGATCGGCTGAGAATATTTCCCTGCTCATCGGCCGTGGCCAGCACGGTACCCTGAGGATCGGTGTAGTAATAGGTTACCCTCGCGGTGGCGGACTGTCCGTTGGCCACCGTGCTTGCAGAGAAAATCAGCAGCGAGGTAAGGATGCCACGCCATGTGATTGGCCTGCTTGATCGATTCATCGTAACGCCCCTGTCCCGTCAGCCGTACCAATGATTGGTAAGGTCCGGAGTTGAAGGTTAGCGCGTTGTCGCCCTGTTGTGCGCGATGGTAGCCGTCGAGCTGCGACGGGGTATGCAGCCACAACTGCTCTGTGGTCGAATCTCCTTGTAATCCCGAAGCCAGCTCACGATAACCTCATGTGCTTGGGGCAGTGAGTTCAACCAATGCTCGTTGAGTCATTTGTCGCGGAACATTCTGCTGGATAACAGTGGACACAGAGGCTTCGCGCCAGACCGGCTTACGCAGCTTCCCCGACCTACACCCTCGGAAAATCGGTAACAATGCACATGAGAAGAGATGAGAAAGCGAGTGTGGACTATAGCCCTCAGTCTAGGAAAAATTCTTAGTTGAGACGTTTCTTGGCTGAACTTGCGGAGTCATTCGTTGCGCGGCTAATCAATGAAGACTGGCCGAGAGAACGCCGGTACAGGACCTCTGCATCAATGCGTGCATGGATAGGCCTGCTTGATGACACCAGCGATTCATTCCCAGCTGTCTATGAAGCAGTGAAGAAATTTCTGGTTCCGTTGGAGATAAATGACCACTTGTTCTACCGTTTCACACGAGAGATTGACGACATGCCAATCACGACGCTATTCCCTGAAGTGACGCTGGATTTGCTAAATAGAACGACGCCCAACGTGCTCACTCGTTCGCCATACGAGTTGCCCAAGATTTTGGCCCTTGTTGCTGAAGCGCAGCCCAGTTTGATGACGGACACGCGCTACTTACGTCTCATCGATCTTATAGAACGAAGCTAAATCTTGGCCTCCATGCGACGGGAAGGGACTCTTCGAAGCCAGCGAAACTCGCTTTTTGACTCGCTAGGTCCGTCGGAGTCGTCGAGTCTCCTATTCTAGATTCGCTTCGGCTCCAGGCCATAAGGGGCTAGGAGCTCTGAAGACTATCCTATGGATAGCGGGTGATCATAATTCACCAAGTTAGTTGTGGTGCATCCGAGCTATCAGCGTCAGAGCTACCACTAATGCCCGGCGGCATCA
The DNA here is from genome assembly GCF_023078455.1 of Luteibacter aegosomatis. Taxonomy (GTDB): domain Bacteria; phylum Pseudomonadota; class Gammaproteobacteria; order Xanthomonadales; family Rhodanobacteraceae; genus Luteibacter; species Luteibacter aegosomatis. The sequence continues at coordinate 268,653 of NZ_CP095740.1, forward strand.
ACAATAACGTGCAAGCCGCCGAACCCATGGTGGGCCCACCAGGATTCGAACCTGGAACCAAGGGATTATGAGTCCCCTGCTCTAACCGTTGAGCTATAGGCCCTTGCGGGGCGGGCAGTGTACCGAAAGGGGCCAGTCTCAAGCCATTGCGATCTTTCCCATGCATCGGTCCCGGCAGGGTGCCCGTTGAGGTAAACTGGTCGTTTTTCAGACAGATAGCATGGTGCAGGCCTCCTTACGGGCATCGGTTCGCGGTTCGACCTTCGTCCGACTCCTTGCGCGACTGAGCGACGCCGAGCCCGTTCCGGCGGGTGGGTCGGTGGCCGACCGGTTGGGCCTGTGGCTCGACTGGACGCAGGCCATCGGCCTGTCGTCGGCGCTGGAGGGCAAGCTGCCCGAGGCATCCGAGGCGGTGTCCGCCTTCGACGACGGCGAAGGTGGGACGGCGCGTGCCGCGCTCGTGGAAGCCATCGTGACGGAGCGGGAGCGCGACATGGGCGCGGCGCCGGACTTCGCGGCCTTCCGAGCGCGTTACCTTCGCCACCAGCGGGCCATGCAGGCCGTGACCGGCAACCTGCGGGGGCGCCTGCGCGACGTGCTGGCGGCGGTATCGCCGGAGGCCGCGCGGCTGGCGGAGGTGGACGCCTTCATGGAATCGGTGCTGAGCCCCCGCGAACACCGCCTGCTGGCGGGCGTGCCGACCTTGCTCGGCGAACGTTTCGAGCGCCTTCGTGGCGCCGCCGCGCCGGGCGACGGCACCTGGCTCGATCTCTTCCGTCGCGACATGCAGGACGTGCTGCTCGCCGAACTGGACATGCGTTTTCAACCGATCGAGGGGCTGCTCGCCGCCCTTCGCGGCATCACTGGGTAAGTCATGGTCAGAAACCTTCTTCTTCTCGTCGTTTTCCTTCTCGGCCTCGCGGCCGTGGGCTGGGTCGGTGCCGGCTATGTCGGCTCCAACCCCCTGGGTGCGGCCGTGGCGGCGCTCATCGGCGTCTGTTACCTGGCCGGTGCATGGGAGCTGTATCGCTACCGGCGCGCCACCCACACGCTCGACCGCGCCGTCCGGGAACTGGACGAGGGCACCCCGGGCCTCGCCAGCTGGCTGCAGCGCCTGCATCCCAGCCTGCGCAACGCCGTGCGCCTGCGCGTGGAAGGCGAGCGCGTGGCGCTGCCCGCGCCGACGCTGACGCCTTACCTCGTCGGCCTGCTCGTGCTGCTGGGCATGCTGGGTACGCTGCTCGGCATGATGGCGACGCTGCGCGGCACGGGCATCGCGCTGGAAAGCGCGACCGACCTGCAGGCCATTCGCGGATCGCTCGCCGCGCCGGTGAAGGGGCTGGGTTTCGCCTTCGGCACGTCGATCGCCGGCGTTGCCAGCTCCGCGATGCTGGGCCTGCTCTCCGCGCTCTGTCGACGGGATCGCCTGGATGTGGTGCAGGAGCTGGACGTGAACATCGCGACCCGGTTGCGCGTGCACTCGCAAGCACACCAGCGCGAGGAATCCTTCCGCCTGCTGAAAGACCAGGCCAACCTGATGCCCATGCTGATCGAGCGCATGGAGTCGATGATGGCGGCGCTGGAGCAGCAGAGCCGCACCTCGGGCGAGCGCCTGATCGCCAACCAGGAAAGCTTCCACGCCACCACGGAGGTGATCTACACGCGCCTGGCGTCCTCCGTGGAGCAGTCGATGAAGAAAGGCATCGCCGAGAGCGCGCGCATCGCCAGCGACGTGCTGCAACCCGTGGCGGAATCCACCATGACCGCGCTGGCGCGGGAAACCGCGTCGTTGCACGAGAAAGTGTCGCAGGTGGTCGGGCGCCAGTTCGACGAGCTGGCGCACGGCTGGAAGCAAACCGGCACCGCCGTGACCGCCGCCTGGAACGATGCGCTGGCCGAACAGCGCAAGACCAACGAGCGGCTCACGCAAGACGTGGGCCGCTCGCTGGAAGCTTTTGCCAACCGTTTCGACGAGCGTTCGGCGAGCCTCGTCGATCACCTCGCCACGCGCCTGGATACGTCCGCGAACCATGCCGCCAGTGCATGGAACGATGCGCTGACCCGTCAGTCGGCCGCGAACGACGACCTGGCCGAGCGACAGGAAAAGGCGCTCGCATCCGTCACGGCGACGTGGGAAGCGCAGGCGGCTTCGCTCGCCGACGCCATGCGCCGGTCGCAGTTGGAGTTGCAGCAGGCGCTCGCCACGCGCGACGAAGATCGCCTGAAAGCCTGGGCGGATACCCTCGCCGCGACGACGGCCTCGCTCACCCAGCAATGGGAGCGCGCGGGCGACCACGCCGCGAGCCGCCAGCAGGCCATCGGCGACACGCTCGAGCGCACCGCCCAGGAGATCGCGACGCAGACGCAGGCGCATGCCAGCGCCACCATTGCCGAGATATCGCGTCTGGTCGATACGGCCTCGGAAGCGCCGAAGGCGGCAGCCGACGTGATCGCCGGACTGAACCAGTCGCAGGCGGCGTTGCAGCAGGCGCTCGCCACGCGTGACGAAGAACGCCTGAAGGCCTGGACGGACACCCTCGCCGCTACCACCGCCGCACTCACGCAGCAGTGGGAGCGCGCGGGCGAACATGCCACGAGTCGCCAGCAGGCCATCGTCGACACGCTCGAACGCACCGCGCAGGACATCGCCGCGCACACGCAGAGCCATGCGAGCGCGACCATCGCCGAGATGTCGCGCCTCGTCGACGCGGCGTCGGAAGCACCGAAGGCCGCGGCGGAGGTGATCGCCGAGCTGCGTCAGAAACTCTCCGACAGCATGGTGCGCGACACGGCGATGCTCGAGGAGCGCACCCGTCTTCTCGAGACGCTGGAAACCCTGCTCGACGCGGTGAACCATGCGTCCACCGAACAGCGCACGGCCGTCGATGCGCTCATCGGCACCTCGGCCGACCTGCTCGAGCGCGTCGGTACGCGCTTCACCGATCACGTGGAAGCCGAGACCGGCAAGCTCGGCGTGGTGGCCGAACAACTCACCGCCAGCGCCGCCGGCGTGGCGAGCCTGGGCGAGGCCTTCGGTGGGGCGGTGCAGCAGTTCGGGCAGTCGAACGAGGCGTTGATGGAGCGCCTGCGCGAGATCGCCGAGGCGCTGGGCACCTCGCTCGTGCGCAGCGACGAGCAGTTGGCGTACTACGTCGCGCAGGCGCGTGAAGTGGTCGACCTCAGCGTGCTGTCGCAGAAGCAGATCATCGAAGAGATGCAGCACCTCGCCAAGACCCGCGCCGCCGGGAAGGCCAAGGCATGAGCCACGACATCGACGCCGACAACGAGTCGGTCGCGCCGATCTGGGCCGCCTTCGGCGACCTGATGTCGGTGCTGCTGGGCGCGTTCGTGCTGATCCTGGTCGGCGTGATCGGCATGCAGTTGCAGTTGTCGAGCAAGCTCGACGAGGCCGTGAAGCAGCGCCAGGCGGAAGAGCAGCGTCGCGTTACGCTGGAACAGGCATTGGCGGCGCCGCTGGCCTCGGGGCGCGTCACCCTGGTGAACGGCCGCATCGGGATCAGCGGCAGCGTGCTCTTCGCGCTCAACTCCGATGAGCTGCAGCCCGAGGGGCGCGAGTTGCTGAAGAGCCTCGCCGCTCCGCTCAGGAGTTATCTCACCTCGCGCGACGAGATCCTGATGGTCAGCGGCTTCACCGACGACCGTCCGGTGCACGACGGCAACCGTCGTTTCGCCGACAACCTCGAACTGTCCGCCGAGCGCTCGCTCACCGTGACGCGTGCGCTGATCGCCGAAGGCGTGCCGCCCTCGTCGGTATTCGCGGCGGCGTTCGGTGCGGAGCAGCCGGTCAGCCCCAACGACGACGAAGCGGGTCGCGCGAAGAACCGGCGCGTGGAGATCGCTCCCGTTCCGAAGCCCTCGACGGCACCGGCGCAGACGCATGAATCCCGATAAGCCGCGGAGTGCCTTGGGCATGCTCGTCGACGACATGGCGTCGAAGCCGTCGACGTATCCCGAGTTGCCCGCCATCGAGGACTTCCGCCGCATCTGGACGAGCGTGCGTTCCGAGAGCCAGCTCCGCATCGCGCACGAGCCCGTGCCCACCGGCGCGGGCCCACTCAATTCCGCCGCCCTCGTGCATCGCGCGATCACGCTGATGCGTGAACTGTCGCCGGGGTATCTGCGGCATTTCCTGTCCTATGTCGACGACCTGTCGTGGCTCGAACAGGTGCACGCCGCCAACGCACCGGCGGTAAAGGACACCCCGCGCTCCACCGTTGCCGCGAAAAAACGCGCCCGCAAGCCGAAAAAGAACCCGGCTCGCGAGAGCTGACCCGTCGTCGATCCAAGCTACCACCCTGCGGTCCCAGATCCTGTCTTTCGGCGATGGTTCGTCGCCGCTGCTCTATACGGATCGCTTGACCCACCAGTACGCCCGCCTCACTAGTCCCGCCGCCTTGTCCGGATTCCACATGAAAGTGGCCACGCTCTGCGGCGGCATCGTGTAGTTGAAGCGGGTCAGGCCTTCGCCGACGGAAATCGAGCGGGCGCTCTTGTGGCTGTTGGCCACCACCAGCACGATGGAGCCGTCGGTGGCGTTCCAGAACGCCACGTTGGGAATGCCCTTGTCGGCGTCGGTGTCGGTGGATTGCACGCGACTGGCTTCGGGCAGTACGAAGCGGCTGAAGTGCGCCAGCGCGTAGTACTCGTCGTTGCGGCTGACCTGGCCGGTGCGGGAGTCGATCTGTACCACGCCCTTGCACAGGCCGCAGCCGCCGAAGTGCGGCCCGTGGTTTTCGTCCAGCGCGAGGTTCCAGTAGATCACGCCGCGGGCCCATTGGCGGATGCTGGTGATCAGGAGGTTGCGGGTGAACCACAGCAGCTCGCCACCGGCGGCGGATGGCCAGTCGCCGCCCGAGCATTCGGTCATGTAGACGTCCTTGTCGGGGTAGGCCCGATGCACCTTGCCCTGGTTATAGGGATTGCCTTCGTAGCAATGCCAGGCCACGCCGTCGATGTAGCGGGCGGCGTCGGGGTGGGAGAGCACTTCCAGGGGTTGCTCGGGATGGCTCCAGTTATGGTCCCACTCCAGGATCTGCGTGCGCGGATAGCGCTTGGCCAGCTTCGGGCCGAGGTACTGGGCGACGATGCGCGCGCGCGTCGCCGCGGGTATGCGCATGCCGGGATAGGACAACGGCTGGAAGGCGGGCTCGTTCTGCAGGCTCAGCGCGAAGATCGGAATGCCCTGGCTGCGGTACGCATCGAGGTATTTGATGAGGTAGTCCGCGTAGACGCTCTCGTATCGCTCGTCCAGCTCGCCGCCGAGCACGTTGGCGTTGGCCTTCATCCAGGCCGGGGCCGTCCACGGTGAGGCCATGATCTGCAGGCCCGGATTGATCGCGAGCGCTTCCTTCACGGCCGGTATCAGGTCTTCCCGGTTGGAGGCGATGTTGAAATGCTCGAGATCCGGGTCCGACTGGCCGAAGAAGACGTCGTCCAGCGTGTAGACGTTCAACGAGAAGTCCGACGAGCCTACGGTCAGGCGCATCATGTTGAAGTTGAGGTGGGGCGGCGGGCCGTACAGTTCGTTCAACAGCGCCTTGCGCTGCGCGGCGTTCAGCTTGTTCCTGAGCAGCCAGGCCGACGAATCGGTCATCGCCGCCCCGAATCCGACCATGGTCTGGTAGCTCTTGCGCAGGTCGATGGCGATGTCGACGGGGCGCGACCCGCGCGGCGTCGCCGCGATGTCGGGCTGCTGGGCCAGTTTCAGCTTGCGATCGGCGGTGCTGAGCCACAGTTCGACGGTGGGCAGGGAGGGGGGCGGTGGAGTTGCGGCTGTGGCTTCCGCTGCACGATGCTCCGAGCGCCAGATGGCGCGGGGTGCGGCCACGGCAAGCATAGAGATCAGCACTATCAGGGCGATCAAGACGGCGGAAATCCGGCCGAATCTACTTGGCGGCTCAATCATGAGGCCCGCCGTTTGAGGCTTGACTGCAGTTGGTGATTTGACGGGATCGCGCACTACGGCAAGCTCATGTAACGTAGGTCCGGGTTCAATATCATGTTAAAGCATTGAAATGATTCAAGTGGAGCGTAGTGGGGGCGATAGCTCACGTGAGGCTTATATTCTGAGATACAGCTTTTATCTATTTGCTTTTAGGAAGGATCTAAGGGAAGGGTATGGAATTTCACGTCATACAGAGGGGCGGGTGGCCCCCGCAATCAGGCCATTCGTCAGTATATCTTCGCATTGACTTTTGGAACGACTACTCGTTTCAAACGTTGTTCCAATTGTACTTCATTGACGATGTTGGTCGGTTGCACGAATTAGGTGACGTAAAGATCGGTTTTAAGGGGCAGGGCATTGAGACAGCGACCTACACTACGTTAGAAAAAACTTTCTCGACGCTGGATAGTAGGTACTACTCTCTTGGCCAGAGTATCGATTTCTATCGGAAAATGTCTGCGCTGCCAAGCTCGGTTCGCCAATCCATTTTGAGCGGGCTTAGAGATATTGTCTATCACCCTGCTCTAATTGAAGAGGTGGAGGGCGAAAAGTCCTTTAGCGTCTCTTTACTAAGAGATTTAAGTCTGTCAACGGTGCGCGGCCAATTCGCCAGAGTACTGGAAGGAGGGGCCCCATTAACAAACTTTGACTTTATATTTAAGCGGGAAGAGTCGGCCGATTTTGGCGGTATATCGCTAGAGTTTAAAGTTGTCGCTGAGGCTACCCCGAGTACAAATATACATGCCGTAATCGGTAGAAATGGGGTGGGCAAAACGACGCTGTTTAACGATATGGTTGAGGCGATTACAAAAAATTCGCATAGAGCATCATTTCGTTCGAAGGTAAATAGCCCATTTCCACCGCACTCGTACGGCCCTATTTCAAGCGATTATTTTAGTAGTCTTGTATCGGTAGCTTTTAGTGCTTTTGATCCATTCGTGCCACCACAGGACCAGCCTGACCCAGCAAAAGGGGCATGTTACTTTTATATAGGTCTAAAAGATTCGAAGAATCCAGGAAGGCTACGTTCCTTGAGCGACCTTCAAGAGGATGCCGTTAACGCCTTGATCAAATGTTTTTTTAAGGATGATTCCACTAGGCGATGGCGGCGAGCAATTGAAGAGCTTGGTTCGGACGATAATTTTTTGTCAATGCGTTTAGATCGACTGCTTGACGACTATTTAGAACTTCGCAAAATGAATGACTCAGGCCAAGCCGATTCGAAGGAATTTAAAGATATTTATCTGGAAAAGTGTCGGCCCTTCTTGAATAAAATGAGTTCAGGGCATGCCATCGTATTTCTTACGATTACTCGCTTAGTTGCTATTGTGGAGGAGAAGACATTAATTCTCCTAGACGAGCCAGAAAGTCACTTGCATCCTCCGTTGCTTGCAGCATTTGTACGCGCCCTCGCTGAGCTTCTACATGACCGCAATGGTGTGGCATTGATCGCTACCCACTCGCCAGTTGTTCTGCAAGAAGTACCCAAGTCTTGCGTTTGGAAGCTTTACAGAACCGGAAAAGATATTTCGGCGGAACGCCCGAATATTGAAACTTTTGGAGAAAGTATCGGCGTTTTAACCAGCGAAGTTTTTCGTCTTGAGGTCTCTCGTTCAGGATTTCATAAGATGCTTACGCGGTCGGTGGAATCGGGACTCACATACAGTGAAATACTTGAATCTTACAATTATCAACTTGGAATAGAAGGCCGCACTGTGCTCAAATTACTGATTGCAGTGGAGAGGGGGCACCTCCAGTGATGAAACTAAACTTACCCGTGCGGTCTTTTTTACAGGCTATAGACGCATGCGAAGAAGGCATTACAGGGAATGCTGTTCTACTAGATGCTTTAGCTTTGGCTAAGAACGATCTTCTTGGCATGGAAGATGTTTATAGCAGCGCTGCTGCCAATGGCGGTCTTCATACGCTCGTTGCGGTAGATGATGAAGCGGGGGACGAGTTGGTAGTAGGTGGCCTCCGGCGCTCTGATTTGATAAAGCTTTATGAGCAATATTTTGTCCCGAAAAAGAAGCCGGGAAGAGCCGTATATAACGCGATACTCAACGGCGCACTTGAGATGTGTCCTTTCTGTGGGGGCATTGGTATTCCAAAGACGCTTGATCATTTCCTTCCCAAGAATAAACACCCTAAATATAGCGTTCTACCTTTAAATCTTGTGCCAAGCTGCCGCGATTGCAATTTGGGGGAAAAAGGTCAAAGCGCTGCACTTGTCGATGAAGATGTTTTCCTGCAACCGTATATGGACAAGAGTGCTTTTTTTGATGAACAGTGGATATTCGCTGCTTATGAAGGGGTTGAGCAAGGTGAGCCCGGTAGGTTTAGATACTTCGTACAACCGCCAGGAACTTGGACTCCTACAGATGTCGCTCGTGCTGAGCATCATTTCAATTCGTTTGAGCTTGATCGAAAATACGGGCTAAAAGCGGCTCAATTGTTGACTACTGTGTTAGCTCAAATTAGGGCCATAAAAAGTTTCGGTATGGGAATTGATCAGGTGAGGGAGGTCATTCTCACTCCCGGTATAGAATCTTCTCCATTTCCGAATCATTGGCAGAAAGGGTTCTATCAGGCACTTTGGGATATCGATTGATGTTTTGGCATCAAGCAGTTCCTTTGACTGACCAATTCGGCTAAATGAAATTTTTGTTGTCGGCTAGTTAGTAATGAAGAAAACTTTCAGTGGTGTATTTTAATTAAAGAGTTCTTCGGCAGAAGATGCTGAGAAGCTCAAGTCGTAAAAAAAACGCCCGCTTATGCGGGCGCTTTGATGACTTGAGGCGGGAATTTTCGATCAGTCGATATCGAGGAACGAGCGCAGGGTTTCCGAGCGGCTCGGGTGGCGCAGCTTGCGCAGGGCCTTGGCTTCGATCTGGCGGATGCGCTCGCGGGTGACGTCGAACTGCTTGCCGACTTCTTCCAGCGTGTGATCCGTGTTCATGTCGATGCCGAAGCGCATGCGCAGCACCTTGGCTTCCCGCGGGGTGAGGCCGGCGAGCACGTCGCGGACGGTTTCCATGAGGCCGGTTTCCGTGGCCGACTCGATGGGCGAGCTGGCGTTGGTGTCCTCGATGAAATCGCCAAGGTGGGAATCCTCGTCGTCGCCGATCGGGGTTTCCATGGAGATCGGTTCCTTCGCGATCTTCAGCACCTTGCGGATCTTGTCCTCGGGCATTTCCATTTCCTTGGCCAGCTCTTCCGGCGTTGGCTCGCGGCCGAACTGCTGGAGCATCTGGCGGGAAATGCGGTTCAACTTGTTGATCGTCTCGATCATGTGCACCGGGATACGGATGGTGCGCGCCTGGTCGGCGATCGAGCGGGTGATGGCCTGGCGGATCCACCACGTGGCGTACGTGGAGAACTTGTAGCCGCGGCGGTATTCGAACTTATCCACCGCCTTCATCAGGCCGATGTTGCCTTCCTGGATGAGGTCGAGGAACTGCAGGCCGCGGTTGGTGTACTTCTTGGCGATGGAGATGACCAAGCGCAGGTTGGCCTCGACCATTTCCTTCTTGGCGCGGCGTGCCTTGGCCTCGCCCACCGACATGGCGCGGTTGATTTCCTTGATGTCGGTCAGCGGCAGGTACAGCGTGCGCTCGATCTGGGCCAGCTTTTCCTGCTCGGCGTCGATGGCCTCGCGGAAGTTCTTGATGTTCGGCGACCACTTCTGGCGCTTGCGCGACAGCTCGGCGGCCCACTCGAGGTTGCCCTCGTTGGACGGGAAGCTCTTGAGGAACTCGGCGCGCGGCATCTTCACCTGCTTGACGAAGATGTCCATGAGGATGCGCTCGTGGTGACGGATGTCGTTCACCACCTCGCGCAGCTTGCGCACGAAGCTGTCGATGAGGGCCGAGGGCAGCTTGAGGTTCAGGAACGCCTCGGACATCTGCTCGCGGATCTTCGCGACCTTCTTGTCGGCGATCTCGGCCTTGGGCGCGGACTTCTGGAACTTGGCGTGCAGCGAACGCAGTTCTTCCATGCGGCGCTTCACTTCTTCCGGATCCGGACCGCTCGGGCCTTCGTCCTCGTCGGTGGTCGTGGCGTCGTCGGATTCGTCTTCGTCTTCGGCGTCGGCATCGACCTCCGGAAGCTCGGCGGCGGCGGCCTGGGCCTGGTCTTCGGCGGCCTCGAGGTCGGCGAAGCCGGCCAGGATCTCGCTCAGGCGGCGCTTGCCTTCCAGATGCTGGTCGTACTCTTCCAGCAGCAGCTGGATGGTGAGCGGGAACGAGGCGAGCGCCGTCTGGACCTGGTTGAGGCCCTCTTCGATGCGCTTGGCGATGGCGATTTCGCCCTCGCGGGTCAGCAGCTCGACCGTGCCCATCTCGCGCATGTACATGCGCACGGGGTCGGTGGTGCGGCCCACCTCGGAATCGACGGCCGACAGCAGCGCCACGGCTTCTTCGGCCGCGGACTCGTCATCGGACGATGCGCCGGGGGCGGCGCCGTCGCTGATGGTGTCGGTGTCGGGGGCGGAATCGTGGACCTCGATGCCGACGCCCTTGAGCACCGCCATGATGTCTTCGATCTGCTCCGGGTCGACGATGTCGTCGGGGAGGTGATCGTTGATTTCCGCGTAAGTCAGGTAGCCCTGCTCGAGGCCCTTGGAAATGAGTTGCTTGATTTCCGATTGTTGCTCGTGAGCTTTGTTAGTCATGCCGACCGCCGCGGGTTACTGGAACCGATCAGTATAGTCATTTGATGATTTTTTGACCAGTTTTCAAGTGGATCGGCCTCATCGTCGATACGCAAAAATCGCGCCAGATCGGGCCTTCCAGGCCGGAGAACGCATCGAGTGAGGGGGGAGTGGGGCTACGGGCCCCGGCAGAGGCCTAGGGCACCTCCAGGCGGAAGGTGACCGGGCCGTCGTTGATCAGGTGAACCTTCATATGGGCACCGAAGCGGCCGGTTTCCACCCCCGGATGGGCGTTTCGGGCCAGTAATGCCAGGTGATCGAACCACCGGCGGGCCTCGTCGGGCGCCGCGGCGGTGGTGAAGCTGGGCCGCATGCCCTTGCGGGTATCGGCGGCGAGGGTGAACTGGCTCACCAGCAGCAGGCCGCCGCCGGTCTCGGCCAGGCCCAGGTTCATCCGGCCCTCGGCATCGGAAAACACCCGGTAGCCCAACAGGCGCTCGAGCATGCGGCGGCACTGGGCCTCGCCGTCGCCGGGCTCCACGGCCACGAGGGCGAGCAGGCCCGCGCCGATGGCGCCCACGGTCGTCCCGTCGACCTCGACACGCGCGGATTCGACACGCTGGATCAGTGCAATCATGGATTCGTTAGCGGCTGGCAGGGACCAAGCTTAATGGAGCCGTTACCATTCGGGCATGCGTCCCGACATCTACCTCCTCTACCTTCTGCTGCGCCTGGTCAGCTTCTTCCCCCTGCGTACCGTGCATGCCGTCGGCGCCTGGATCGGCCGCCGCTCGTTGCACAACCGCTCGCGCAGCGCGCGTTACACGGCGGTGAACCTGCGCCTGACCCGCCCCGAACTCCCTGACGATGCCCGCGCGGTCCTGCTGCGCGAGACGATGGAGGAGTCGGGCAAATCGGTCACCGAGGTGGCCGCGATCTGGGGCGGGGGTGCCGAAAAGGCGCTGGGGCTGGTGCGCGAAGTGGTCGGCGGCGAGCTGTTCGAGGCGGCGTTGGCCTCGGGCAAGGGCGTGATCGTCGCCGCGCCGCACCTGGGATGCTGGGAGCTGCTCAACTACTGGCTGTGCAGCAAGACCCCCATGGCCATCCTCTACCGCCCGCCGCGCATCCAGGCCATCGAGGCCCTGCTGCGCAAGGTGCGCGGCAAGCTGGCGCCGGAACAGGTGCGGGCCGAGGGGGCGGGCGTGCGCGCGCTGTTCAAGCGGCTGGGCGCGGGCGGCACCGTGGGCATCCTGCCCGACCAGAAGCCGCGCGAGGGGGAAGGCGAGTTCGCGCCGTTCTTCGGCGTGGACGCGCTCACCGGCGTGCTGCTTCCCCGCCTGGCGGCACGCACCGGCGCGACGGTGCTTTTCAGCTTCGCCGAGCGCCTGCCCCATGGGGAGGGTTTCCGCATCCACGTCATCCCGGCGCCCGACGGCATCGACAGCACCGATCTGAAGATCGCCTGCACGGCGCTCAATCGCGGCGTGGAGCAGTGCGTGGAACGGGCTTTCCCGCAGTACCAGTGGCATTACAAGCGCTACACGGCCCACGACCGCGCCGATCCCTACAAGACGATCAACCCGTTCGAGGGAGGCGGTTGAGGAAGACGGTCATTTCCTTTTCGGCCTGCTTGTCGCCGCGTCGCGACGCGGCCTCGATACCCTTGCGCCAGGCCTCCGCCGCGCCGGCCTCGTCGTCTTTCGCCAGCAGCGACTTGCCCAGCAGCTTCCACGCGGCCGAGTAGGTCTCGTCGAACCCGAGCGCTTCGCGGAAGGCCGTCGCGGCACCGGCGTAATCGCCGTCGCCCAGCAGCGCGTTGCCGATGGAGAAGCGCAGCAGCGCCCCGTCGCGGGGACCGCCGACCTGCGTGCGCAGGCGCTCGACGAGGGGATTGCTCATCGCATCGCCGTCCGCGTGCGCCAGTATTCCTGCGGAAAGAGCAGCGTGGGCTGCGCAGGCTCGGCCGGTACGCGCCCCGATTGCAGGGCGTTGAGCGTCGGCGCGTCCCAGATCATCAGCCAGCCCGTGCGCGAGGGCTGGATCAGTCGTGCGAAGCGGAAGGCCTCGGCCGGCGGATGCCTGGCATAGGAGACGATCAGTCCGTCGGGATGGTGCGTGGCGAAGTCGTCGAGCGAATCGCCGTCGTGAACCACGTCGTCGTCGTCGTCGTCGGGCGCGGGGGCCATGCCGGGAAGGACGTTGATCCTCGCGATGGGATGCATCAACCGGCCGGCGAAATGGTACTGGCCGTTGTATTCCGTGCCGAGGTTGCCGATGGGCCGTCCGGCGGCGTCGGCCTGGCCGAGGAAGGCCGAAGCGGGGGCGAGGTCGTAGCGATACCACAGGCCCATGGTGAACAGCGCATTGAGCGCCACGGTCCCGATCAGGCCGGCGAAGGCCAGGCGGCGCATCTCGCCGCGTCCCCGCAGGAGCAGCAGCGCGCCGAGTACGACGAAGATCACCGCGAAGAAGCGCGCGTAGGGCGCCATGCCCGTGAGCCAGATGTTGTCGGCGAAGCGCGTGGGCACCACGGCGGGCATCGCGAAGAGGGCGATGGCCAGGAGAAAGGCGCCCAGCGAGAGCGGCCACGTGCCTAGCGCGTAATGCGTCGCCAGGCCCTTGTGGCGCTCGCGCAGGTCGGCCACGCAGGCGGCCACCAGCATCGTCACGCCGGCCAGTTCCGGCAGCAGGTAATACAGCTGCTTGCCGCCGATGAGCGAAAAGGTGAGCAGCGCGGGCAGCAGCCAGGCCACGAGGAAACGCAATCCCGTCTCGAGCGGCTGGCGCATCAGCGCGACGAAGAGCGGCACGAAGACCAGCACCGCCAGTGCCTTGCCGACGATGGAGGGCAGCGACGGCACCGCGGCCGACGCCAGCAACAGCACCAGCGCGACGACGGTCACGCCCACCGCCACGCCGGTGCCCGGGCGCCACGGCTTGCGCAGCAGGGCCACGGGCAAGGCCACGATGCCGCGCAGCCAGCCGCTGAGCGGGAAGACGATCACCGGCAGGAACACGAGGTAGTACCAGGCGGGGCGCGCATGGCTCTGCAGCCCCTGCGTGTGCTTCTCGACCACGCGGCCGGCGGTCTGCGTGAAGAACAGGCGCTGGCGATAGGCTTCGCCGCCCGACTCGCCCGCGGGTATCGCCCAGGCCAGCAGGATGGCGAATCCCGCGAGCAGGGCGAGGATGCCGTAGCCGTACCAGCGAGCCTTGTTCTGCCGCGCCCAGTCGTTCCACAACGGACCGAAGAGCAGCGGAAACAGCACGTGCACCGCCATCACCGGTCCCTTGGTGAGCAGGCCCGCGCCCACCAGCAGGGCGAACAGCCACCAGCGCGGCTGCGCCCGGGTGACCGTCGGGACCAGGCAGAGCAGGGCGCCCAGCACCCAGACCACGAGGAGCACCTCGTACATGATCTGCAGGCCGAACAGGAACGCATACGACAGGGCCGTGAGCAGCCACGGCGTGGCCTTGGCCACCCACGGACGACCCGGGAACAGACGGCTGGCGAGCACCGAGGCCAGTACCAGCTGCGTGCCGCCGAAGATCACCTCGAGCACGCGCGGCCACACGTCGCTCACGCCGAACACGGCCCAGCCCGCGTGGATCAGCCAGAACAGCAACGGCACCTTTTCGCTGTACGGTTCGCCGTTGATGTGCGGCACGAGCCAGTGGCCGTGCGCCCACATCTCCCAGGCGACGGCGAGCGTGCGCGTGGAGAACATCGGCATCGGGCCGTGCGAGAAGATGGCCAGCAAGGCCATCGCCGCCCACAGCGGCAGCCAAGGCCACAGGGCGCGAAGGTGTTCCGAGCGGGTATAGGCGCTGATGGACAAGGGCGTCGTCACCGTTGAAGGAGCGTGGATTCTAAACGCATGGGCCCGGCAAAGGCTGACTTACTCCTACCCCTGGGGAAGTCGCGACGACGTCTAGGGCCCTGGCTCAGGCCGGGCCCCAGTAGCCGATCCGTCGCCGGATCTTCAGTTTGCGCCAGAGGTTGAGCGGCTTGCGGCGCCGATTACGCGCCCCTTCGGCGATGAAGGCATCGATCGCGTCGAGCACGCGCTCGCTCGACCGGCCGTCGCGGTAGGGGTGGATGGCGTTGGCGTAGTCGTCGATGGCCTGCATGAGTTCGGGCGGGCGCGACAGCGCGCGCTCGATGGCGGGCTCGAACTGTTCCGGATCGTCGATGTCGATCAGCTGCGGGCCCGGGCGGCGATTCTTGAACGTCACCACCGGCTTGCCCGTGAGCAGGAACTCGTTGAGCGCCGACGAGGTGTCCGAGCACATCATGTCGGCTTCGCCGAACAGTTCCAGGATGTTGTCGTTTTCGGCAAAGCGCAGGTAGTCGTTCTGGAGCGCCTTGAATTTCGCCGTGGTTTCCGGGTTCATCTTCGGGTGGAAGGTGACCACGAAACGGTAGCGGCCGTCGCGCGAGAGTTCCTTCACCTTGTCGTAGAGGATCTCGGCGGCGCTCCACGAGGGCGAGAACGTGGAGTGGTAGAGGATCACCGGCGGGCGCTTCACCGGGGGCAGCGGACGGCGGCCGATCTCGCCCATGTAGGGGTCGAGCTTCGGCCAGCCGGTTTCCTTCACGGCGAAATGGCCGAGCTTCGCGGCGATCTCGCCGAAGGCCTGGGTGTCGCGCGGGCCGGTGGTGCAGTAGAGGTCGAAGAAACCGCGGATGTAGATGTGCCGCGGCTTGCCCGCGTCGAAACCGTGGAAGGTTTCCACCTTCACGCCCGGGAAGAAGTGCGGCACCGCGTTCGACGAGGTGACCACGGCGATCGGGTCGTAGCTGCGCACTTCCTCGGTGGTGCGCAGCCAGGTCTCGCCCTCGACGAGGTCTTCGCCACCGGGGCCGTCGAAGAACCACGCCGCCTCGTGGCCGCGTTCGCGGATGGCCTTCTGCAGCGGACGCAGGATGGCCAGCGCGTAACGCTCGGAGCCGTAAAGGAGGTAGTGCTTCTTCATGTCGTGGTGTCCGAGCCGCGGTCGAGGCCGTGGCGATGCAGGGCGGTGGCGGCCGACTCGCGCGAGGCCGGGTTGTGCCGCATTTCGTAGTAGCGCATGCGCTTGTACACGGCGTAGCTCGCCGCCGTCTGCGCGATGATGAAACCGCGCCAGCCGTCGAGGACGGCAAGGCGGAAGAGGTAATCCTTGATGAAGGCGAGCAGGAACACGAACGGCGTCTGCCACATGCGCGCCGACTTGCCCTTGTCGTACCAGTCGCGGCACTTCAGCTCGGCATAGCGCAGCACCTTGAGCTGCTTCTCGACGAGGCTGGGATTGTTCACGTGGTCGAAGGGCGCGCGCAGCGTCCGCGAGGCGCCGTCGAAGCGCAGGGATTCATGCACGCGGGCGTCGGTCCAGCGGGCACGGTCGCGGTGCCACAGGCGGGCCATCTTCTCGCCCACCGAGGGGCGATACCAGCGCATCGGCCGGCCCATGTAGATGGTGCGCCGACGCAGGTACACGGCCGCGTCGTTACCCGCCTGGATGGCGGGCAGGGCGGCCTCCAGCTCGGCGGCCAGTTCGGGGGAGAGGAACTCGTCGGCGTCCAGGGCGAGCAGCCAGTCGTGGCTGGCCTGGGTGGTGGCGAAATTTCGCTGCGGCCCGAAGCCCAGCCAGTCCTGGTGTACCACCCGGGCGCCGTGCGCCTGGGCGATGGCGACCGTGTCGTCGGTGCTGCCGCTGTCCACCACCACCTTCTCGGCGGCGAAGGGCACGCTGTCCAGGCAGCGGGCGATCGTATGCGCCTCGTTATAGGTGATCACTACAAGGGTCAGGGGGAGGCTCGCCATCGCGAAAGTCTACCCGATGGAAGCCGGACCGCCGCCGTTTAGCCTGAACCGGCTATGCTTCGCCGCCATGCGCATCACCGTCGCCATCATCACCTACAACTGGCCCGCGGCCCTCGAGCGCGTGCTCGAGGCACTGGCCCGGCAGACCCGCCTGCCCGACGAGGTCATCGTCACCGACGACGGCTCGCGCGCCGATACCCGCGAGGTGATCGAGCGGGTGGCGGCCACCTTCCCGGTGCGCCTCGTGCACCTGTGGCAGCCCGACGACGGCGCGCGCATGAGCCGCGCCCGCAACCGCGCCATCGCGGCCGCCACCGGCGACTACGTCATCCTCATCGACGGCGACATGGTGGCCGAACCGCACTTCGTGGCCGACCACGAGGCCTTCGCCATGAAGGGGTGCTACGTGCAGGGCTCGCGCGTGCTCAGCGACGAGAACCTCACCCGGCGCATGCTCGCCGACGGCTCGGTGCGCGCCACGTTCTTCACGCCGGGCATCGAGCGTCGCCGCCATACCTTGCGCCTGCCGTGGCTGGCGCGCCGGTACGCGAAGCCCGGGCGGAAGACGCGCGGCATCAAGAGTTGCAACTGGGGTTTCTGGCGCGACGATCTCATCGCCATCAACGGCTTCAACGAGGCCATGACCGGCTGGGGCCGCGAGGACACCGAACTGGTCCACCGCGCCTATCACCACGGCCTCTACCGCCGCGAGATGCGCTTCAGCGGGCTGGCCACGCACCTCTACCACCGCACCCGCAAGAACATCGTCGACAACCCCAACGACCGCATCCTCGACGACACCCGCCGGCGCAAGCTCGTGCGCTGCGAGCTGGGCCTGGACCAGCACCTCGCCGAGTTCGCCGTGCCGCCGCCGGACGTGCGGCCGGGGTCAGCGGGGAACGTCTAGCGCGTCCAGCGCCGCGCCGAGCCGGGCGGGAAAGGCGATCTGGTTGGCGAGGTACCACGAGCGCGCGTTGTGGCCGAGCGACGTCCGCTCCGCGTCGTCCATGGCGATGGCGCGCTCCACCGCCCGTTCCAGTGCCGTGTCGTCCACGTGCCAGGTGCGCGCCAGGTGATACGGCTCGCCTTCGCGCGCCGCCACCGGGATCCCGCGGGTCGCGTCGATCATCTGGTTCATCGGCGCGCCGTCGCAGGCGATCACCACGGCGCCGCAACTCATCGCCTCGACGAGGTAGTGGCCCCAGCCCTCGGTCTGCGACAGGCACAGGTGGAACGTGCTGGCGTTCTGCAGGCGACGCACTTCCTCGTCGGAAAGGCGCTCCCGCACGATGCGCAGGTTGGCGGCACCGCCGTCGTCCTCGGTGGCCGCGCCCGCGCGAAGCACGGTGAGCAGGGGCCATTCCGGGTGGCGCTTCCACACCTCGACCAGCGTCGACGTGCCCTTGAGATGGCTCGAGCCGGCGGCGTGGAGAAAGGATCGCGGCAGGCGCGGCACGGTGGGATCGTAACGGTCGGGACTGCGGAAGCCGACCTCGATCGCGCGCAGGCCTCGCGCCTCGAAGATGCGGGTGGCTTCGTGGGTTTTCGTCAGCAGCGCGTCGTAACGCGGCAGGTAGCGCAGGCTGCGCGACGAGACCCATTCCGGGTTGGGCATCAGTAGATCGACATCGGCCAGGCCGAAGGCGGCGGGGCGTACGTGTTCGAGCGACAGGTTGACGTCGAAGCGCGCGGGCTGGCGGCCGAGGCTCAGCCACGACGCCAAGCGCATGCGCAGCCGCATGCCGCGCAACCGCCAGGCGCCGTCGTGACGGCGCGAGCCCAGGCGGGTGATCGTCACCTCGTGGCCCAGTTCGCGTAGCGCCCCTTCGACGACGGCGATGTCGTGCGAGAGCCCGCGCCGGTTGTCCCACGCGAGCAGGTGGATGCGTGCCATCAGCCCGTCGCCTCCCGCCTCCCGGCGAGGGCCACGCGCGTGGGCAGCGCCGTGGCGAGCGCGAGCCCGAAGACGAGGTACATGTAGAACGAGTGCGGCATCGCGCGATAGAACACGTTGTCGGTGAACGCCGAGAGCGCGTACATCACCACCAGCGCGAGTCCGGCGGTGGCGAGCATGGCCGTCCACTCGTCGGGATGGCCGAGGCGGCGGATGAAGTGCACGGCGGGCAGGACGAATACCAGCAGGGTGATGATCAGCAGCGGCACGCCGCCCGTGGCCGCCGCCTCCAGGTATTCGTTATGCGGATGATCGTAGCGGGCGATGATCGGGCTGGCGTCGCCCTGCGTGGCGAGTTCGCGGGTGAAGCTGCCGAACTGGTCGATGCCGACGCCGTCCAGCGGATGCTCGCGGAAGGCCTGCACCGCCACTTCCCACATGGCCAGGCGCTCGCGCACGGGACCCGCGACGTTGTGTTCGCTGAAGGTGGAGATCTCGCCGTGCACCTCGCCGAAGCGGTGCATCACCTGGTGGTTGAGCGCCGTCGTGGCGGTGATCACGCCGGCCACCAGCACGCCCACGCAGAGCGCGGCACCGTGCCAGCGCCCGGTACGACGCACGTGCACCGCGACCACCACCAGGAGCGAGGGAACGAAGGCCAGCATCGGGCCCCGGCTCTGCGTGAGGATGGCGCCGTACGCACCGATGGCGATCGCCAGCGCATGCAGGAGCCGTTCGCCGCGCGACACGCCGGGCTGGATCAGCCGGATGATCGAAAACAGCACCATGCACAGGGTGACCATGGTGAATTCGATGGCGCTCCAGTCGCCGCCATTGGTGCCGTAGGCGCGCTCGACGCCCAGCAGATGGTGCTGCACGATGCACGAGCCGCCGAGCACGCAGGTGGTGAGGGCGAAGATCGTCCAGATCAGCCGCCAGTCGAGCATGGCGGTGAAGGCCGCGGCGGTGCAGAGGAAGATTAGCGTTTGCGCCGGCAGGTCGAGTTCGCCCCAGCCCAGGCCGTGCCATGCGATGCTGAAGACGGCATAGGCGAAGCGTAGCAATCCCACGATCACGATCGCGCGCACGATGCGATAGCGCGTGCGGGTGTCCGCCTGGCGGAACATCATGACGATGCCGACCACCACGAGGGCGAGCATCGGCAGGGCCTTGGCCTTCCAGGACACGGAGACGGCGATGGGGATGATCGCCACGAGCGCGCTGAGCAGAACGGTACGCCAGGTGTACCTAGGATCGGCGGCCGTTACGGCTGCGGTCATGCGTGTTTTCCATCGACGCCCGTCGGGAACGCCGTAGCCGAGCGAGCGTCAGCAACGGTACGGAGCCGCCTTTCGGGGGCGGATGACGGCGATGGTACAACAGGCGAGGGGGCGGCCGGACCCGGACGAACGGCGTACCGTTCAGCGCGGTGACGCCTTCTTGCGCAGCAGCGCGTAGTACATGCCGTCGAGATCGCCGTCGCCGGGAAGCACCTGCCAGCCCGCCAGGGTGGCCTGACCCGCGGGAAGCAACAGCGGCACGGCTTCGGCGTCGCCGTGGGCCTCGATGAACGGACCGACCACGCCGTCGTTTTCGCGCCGGAGGATGGAGCAGGTGACATAGAGAAGCAGGCCGCCAGGGACAAGGGTTTGCCAGCAGGCGGCAAGAATGCGCTCCTGCTGCGTCACGAGCGCGTCGATGTCCGCCTCGCGGCGGTGCAGGCGCACGTCGGGACGGCGGCGGATGACGCCGGTGGCCGAGCATGGGGCGTCGATCATGACGCGGTCGAACGGCGTGCGGTCCCACCAGGCGGACGGGTCGCCGGAATCGGCGATCGTGACCCCGGCGGCGAGCCCGAGCCGGTCCAGGTTCTGCCGGATGCGCGGGGCCCGGCGCGGTTCGGCCTCGACGGCGAGCAGGCGCACGTCGGCGCGCTCCAGCGCATGGCAGGCCTTGCCGCCCGGCGCGGCGCACGCATCGAGGACGCGCTGGCCGTCGGCGAGGTCGAGCAGGTCGGCCGGCACCTGGGCGGCACCGTCCTGCACGGCGAAACGGCCTTCGGCGAAGCCGGGCAGGCGGGTGACGTCGGTGCTGTGCGGAAGCACGAGGCCGTCGCTGAGCCATTCATGCGCGGCCACCTCGTAGCCGGCCTCGCGCAGGGCCACGGCCACCGGTTCGCGTTCGGCCCGGCGGCGATTCACGCGCAGCATCAGCGACGGTTCGCGATTGGCGGCCGTCAGCACGCCCTCGGCCTGCGCCGGCCAGTCGCGCTCGATCGCACGCACCAGCCAGGCGGGATGGGCATGGCGTGTCGCCGGCTGGGCGTCCAGTGCGGCGAGGTGGGTGTCGCGCTCGCGCAGCCAGCGACGGAGGACGGCGTTGACGAGGCCGGCCAGGCGGGGGCGCCGCAGTTCGCGCACGGCTTCGACCGTGGCGGCGACGGCCGCGTAGGCAGGCAGCTCGAGGATTTCCAGTTGGACCAGCGCGGTGACCAGCAGTGCGTGCACGACGGGCTCGTTGCGGCGGATCGGCTTGTCGAGCAGGCGGTCGACCGCCGCGTCGAAGCGTGGCCACCAGCGAGCCCCTTCGTTGAGCAGCGCGGTGAGGAGGGCGCGGTCGCGCGCGTCGGCCAGCCGAGGCAGGCTGCGATCGGCCACGTCGCGGAGGGAGTGACCGGAGAGGGCCACGTCGGCGAGCGCCTGGGCGGCGATCGCGCGCACCGATGCCGGTTTGCTCACGAGGTGGACCGCCGCAGCTCCGGGCGGGCATTGAGGTAATCGGCGGCGCCGATGCGGCGACCGCCGTCGCGCTGTACGGCAAGCAGGCGCAGCGCGCCCTCGGCGCAGGCCACGTCGATGCCCTCGCGCGACGCGGCGATCACCTCGCCGGGCGCGGCGTCCACGGCGCGCTGCACGGCGCGCGCCGACCAGATGCGAAGGCGCTCGCCCGCCACCTCGGCCTCGGCCACCGGCCAGGGATCGAAGGCGCGGACCTTGCGTTCCAGCGCGATGGCGGGCAGCGCGAAGTCGAGCCGTGCTTCGGCCTTGTCGAGCTTGTGGGCGTATTCCACGCCCTCGTCGGCCTGGGCGCGCGCGACCAGCGTTTCGCCCGCGAGCGTGCGGCGCAGGCCTTCGGCCAGGGCATCCGCGCCGAGCATCGAGAGGCGGTCGTGCAGGCTGCCGCCGGTCTCGTCCTCGGCGATGGGCGTGCGGCGTTCGACCAGCACCGGGCCCGTGTCGAGGCCGGCTTCCATCTGCATGAGGTCGACGCCGCTCTCGGCGTCGCCGGCGAGGATCGCGCGCTGGATCGGCGCCGCGCCACGCCAGCGGGGCAGCAGCGAGGCGTGGACGTTCCAGCAGCCCAGGCGCGGGATGGCAAGCACCTTGCGAGGCAGGATGAGGCCGTAAGCCACCACCACCATCAGGTCGGGCGCGTACGATGCCAGCCGTTCGCGATCGGCCTCGGCCTTGAACGATTCGGGCTGTTCGACGGCGATCCCGGCCGCGAGGGCGGCTTCCTTCACCGGGCTGGCCGCGAGCTTGCGGCCGCGCCCGGCCGGGCGGTCGGGTTGGGTGTAGACCGCTACGACCTCCGCGCCGGAGGCGCGGCAGGCTTCGAGGCAGGGCACGGCGAAATCGGGCGTTCCGGCGAACACCACGCGCAGGGAACGGCCCGCCATGCTCAGGCGCTGGCCTTGCGCTGTTTCTCCATCCGCTTGAGCAGCATGCTGCGCTTGAGCGGCGAGAGGTAGTCGACGAAGACCTTGCCGGCCAAGTGGTCCATCTCGTGCTGGATGCACACGGCCAGCGGGCCCTCGGCCTCCACCACGATCTCGTTGCCGTCGACGTCGTTGGCCTTGACCTTCACCTTCAGGGCGCGGGTTACGTCGGCGTAGATGCCGGGGAACGACAGGCAGCCTTCCTGGTAGACCTGCTGGCCGTCTTTCTCGAGGATCTCGGCGTTGATCAGCGTGAGCGGCTCGTTGCGGTCTTCGCTCATGTCGGCGACCAGCACGCGCTTGTGCACGTTGACCTGGGTGGCCGCCAGGCCGACGCCGTTGGCCGAGTACATCGTTTCGTACATGTCGGCCACGAACTGCTTGAGTTCGGCGTCGAACACGGTGACGGGCGCGGCGACGGTGCGCAGGCGCGGATCGGGAAACTCGAGGATGGTGAGGGTGGACACGGTGTCACCTTGATGCGTTGCGTGGGCCGAAAGCGGCGCCGTGCCCGCGAAATGCGGGCAAGTCGGCGAAATCCAAGCAAACGGACCTTGTAGGATGGCCCCCTATTCTACGCTGGCCCCGTGGGACCGGCGAGCGCCGCCCGCCTTGTACGTATTAACGATTCAGTTACACTCGCCACAGCACTAGGGGAAGGGGGAAATCCCATCATGATCAAGAAGTTCGTCATGCTGCTGGGCGGCATGTTCTTCACCGTGGCCGTGTACGCGGCCGCGTCCCAACTGCGTCCCGGTCACCCCGATACCTACACCGTGCGCAAGGGCGACACCCTGTGGGCGATTTCGTCGCGCTTCCTGTCCAAGCCCTGGCTCTGGCCGGAGATCTGGCAGGCCAATCCGCAGGTGCGCAATCCCCACCTGATCTACCCGGGCGACGTGCTCAACCTGTCGCTGGACGGCACCGGCGCCACCCATGTCGGCCTCGAACCGCGCGTGCGCGAAGAGGGCGAGCCGATCACCGCCATTCCCCTGGGCGAGGTGCGCACCTTCCTGAAGGAAATGCGCGTGATGAATTCCGATGAGGTCGAGCAGTCGCCCTACGTCGTCGGTTTCGAGGAAAGCCGCCTGCGTGGTACGCCGGGCGCGAAGATCTACGCCCGCGACCTGGATTCGGCGCAGCCCGGCCAGCGTTGGGCCATCGTTCGTCCCACCCAGCGTTTCCGCCAGCATGCCGGCGACGGCCACACCCCCGACGAACTGACCCGTCCGGGCCAGGGCTCGTTCGTGGCCGACGAGCTGGATTCGGACGTCTCGATGACCGCCTCGCCGTGGCATGAGGACAGCCGCCACGACACGCATTACTGGGGCAAGGGCAGCGATCGCGGTACCGAGGTGACGGTGATCGGCACGGCCGAGGTGGTCGCGCACAACAACGACGTCACGACCCTCGTGGGGGTCGACTCGACGCGGGAGATCCGCAAGGGCGACCGCCTGATGCCCGTCGACGACAAGCCGTACGACCCGTATTTCTATCCGCACGCACCGAAGTCGATGCCCGCCGATCCGCGCGTGATCGCCTTCACCGATGCCCGCAACACCGTCGGCGCCCACCAGGTGGTCGCCATCTCGGCGGGTAGCGCCCAGGGCGTCGACAACGGCACCACGTTCACCGTGATGGCACAGGGCGACCGCATCTCCGACGACGTTTCCGGCAATTCCGATATCCGTGGTTCGCAGCGGACGGTGCAGCTGCCCGACGAATTCGCCGGCCACCTGATGGTGTTCCGCACGTTCGAGAACGTGAGCTACGCGCTGCTGATGGACGCCACGCGCCCGGTCCACCGCGGCGACCGCCTCGTCCTTCCGGAATAAACGGGTCGGTCCGTTCCCGCGTCGCGTGGGCACGGACCGCACTCGCGACGCAGGCGTCGGCTCTCGCATGGCGTGGCCTCGCCCCCGCCGCTTCCCGCCACCCGCCCCTCTACACTGGGCGGATGACCGACTCCGACGACATTCGCGACTGGCTGATCCTGCTGCGCACGCCGGGACTGGGCGCGCGCAAATTGCGCGAGGGCCTGTCCGCGCGTGGCGGCGCCCGTGCGCTGCTGGCCTGGCTGGGCCGCCATGGCGACGCGCTGGGCGCCGAGGGCCGTGCCTGGCTCGAGCGTCCTGACGACACCACGCTCGCCGCCGACATGGCCTGGCTGGAGGGCGAGGGGCATCGACTGCTCCGCTGCACCGACGAGGATTTTCCGCCCCAGCTCGAGGCGATGCCCGATCCGCCGGCCGCCCTTTTCGTGAAGGGCGACGCGGGGTTGCTGTTGCGGCCGCAGGTCGCCATCGTCGGGGCACGGCAGGCCCAGCCGCCCGGCCTTGCCAATGCCGCCCGCTTCGCCGCGGAGTTGGCGACCGGTGGCCTGCTGGTCACCAGCGGCCTCGCCGACGGCGTGGATGGCGCGGCCCATGCCGCCGCGCTCGACGCCGGCCAGCCCACCGTGGCGGTCATCGGCACGGGCCCCGACCGGGTTTACCCACGCAAGCACCACGCGCTGGCGCGGCGCATCGCCGAATCGGGCGCCATCGTCAGCGAATACCCGCCAGGAACCCATGCGCAGGTCTATCACTTTCCCGAGCGTAACCGGATCATCGCCGGGCTTTCCCTGGGCGTGCTGGTGATCGAGGCGGGCGTGAAGTCCGGCTCGCTGATCACCGCCCGTCAGGCGGGGGAGCAGGGGCGCGAGGTGTTCGCCCTGCCGGGCTCCATCCACAATCCCCTGGCGCAGGGATGCCATGCGCTGATCGGTGACGGCGCCCGGCTGGTCCAGCGGCCCGATGAGATTCTCGCGGTGCTGGCGCCGGCCGCGATGGAACTCGGCGCCGAGCTGCGTGCCCGCCTGGAGCGGGCCCCGGCCAAGGCCCCGCCGGGCCGCCGGGCGGGTGTCGACTGGCGGGAGGATGAGGAATATCGCCGCCTTCTCGACGCCATGGGTTACGATCCAGCTCCCCTGGATGCCCTGGTGGGCACGACCGGACTCTCCCCCGGGGCCCTCTCGTCGATGCTCCTGATGCTCGAGCTCGAAGGCGAGGTCGCCTCGTTGCCCGGCAACCGCTACCAGCGCGTCGTCTGAAGACGCGGCGCTTGACAGCCATCACGGCGGTGTGTTTCCAACTAAATATATACATACGCGTGGGCCCGCCCGGGCCAGGCGCACTTCGGAATCGATCAACGCATGGCAAAGAACCTCCTCATCGTCGAATCGCCGGCCAAGGCCAAGACGATCAACAAGTACCTGGGCACCGACTTCCAGGTGCTGGCGTCGTACGGTCACGTGCGTGACCTGCGGCCGAAGGAGGGCGCGGTCGACCCCGATCACGGCTTCGCCATGGCCTACGAAGTGATCGACCGCAACGAGAAGCACGTCGACGCCATCGCCAAGGCGGCCAGCAAGGCCAGCAGCATCTATCTCGCCACCGACTTGGATCGCGAAGGCGAGGCCATTTCCTGGCACATCAGCGAGATCCTCCGGGAGCGCGGCCTGCTCGAGGGCAAGGACGTCCAGCGCGTGGTCTTCAGCGAGATCACGCCCAAGGCCATCAAGGAGGCCGTGGCCAACCCGCGCAAGCTCTCCCACGATCTCGTGGACGCCCAGCAGGCGCGCCGGGCCCTCGATTACCTCGTGGGCTTCAACCTGTCGCCGGTGCTCTGGCGCAAGGTGCAGCGGGGCCTCTCGGCCGGCCGCGTGCAGTCGCCGGCGCTGCGTATGATCGTCGAACGCGAGCTGGAGATCGAAGCCTTCAAGGCCCGCGAGTACTGGACCATCCAGGCCAGCCTCGCCCATCCCGAGGGCGCCTTCGAGGCGCGCCTGGTCAAGCTCCACGGCAAGAAGTTCGAGCAGTTCGACCTCACCAATGAGGCCGATGCCCAGGCCGCGCGCACGGCGCTGGAGAAAGCGGCCGCCGGCCGCTTCACCGTCGGCGAGGTCAGCAGCCGCGAACGCAAGCGCCGCCCGGCACCCCCATTCACCACGTCCACGTTGCAGCAGGAAGCCGCGCGCAAGCTCGGTTTCTCCACCAGCCGCACCATGCGCGTGGCGCAGGGCCTCTACGAAGGCGTGGCGCTGGGCAGCGAGGGCAACGTCGGCCTCATCACCTATATGCGTACCGACTCGGTGGCGCTCTCCGACGACGCCGTGGCCGAGCTGCGCGACCTGATCGGTCGCGACTACGGCCGCACGGCGCTGCCCGATGGCCCGCAGGTGTACAAGTCCAAGTCGAAGAACGCACAGGAAGCCCATGAGGCGGTGCGCCCGACCTCGGCCATGCGCACCCCGCGCAGCGTCGCGTCGTTCCTCAACGACGACCAGCGCAAGCTCTACGAGCTGATCTGGAAGCGTACGGTCGCCTGCCAGATGGTCCACGCCACGCTCAACACGGTATCGGTCGAATTCCCGGTCGCCGACTCGGCGTTCCGTTCCACCGGCACGACCGTGGTCGACCCCGGCTTCCTCGCCGTCTACGAGGAAGGCAAGGACCAGAAAAACGAAGACGATGACGAACAGCGTCGCCTGCCGCGCCTGACCCAGGGCGACGTGGTGCCGGTGTCGGCCATCGATGCCGACCAGCACTTCACCGAGCCGCCGCCGCGCTATTCCGAAGCCAGCCTGGTGAAGACGCTCGAGGAATACGGCATCGGCCGCCCGTCGACCTACGCCAGCATCATCCAGGTGCTCATCAGCCGAGAGTACGTGCTGCTGGAGAACCGTCGTTTCCGTCCGACCGACGTCGGCCGCGCGGTGAGCCAGTTCCTTTCAGGGCATTTCGCGCAATACGTCGATTACGATTTCACCGCCCGCCTGGAAGACGAACTGGATGCGGTCAGCCGCGGTGAGGAGCAGTGGGTGCCCTTGCTCGAGCGATTCTGGCAGCCGTTCAAGACCCTGGTCGACGACAAAACCGAAAGCGTGGACCGCAGCGAGGCCACCGGCGCACGCGAACTGGGCAACGATCCCAAGAGCGGCAAGCCCGTCTCGGTGCGCCTGGGCCGTTACGGCGCTTACGCGCAGATCGGCAGCAAGGACGATGAAGACAAGCCCACCTACGCCAGCCTGCGCCCTGGCCAGAGCATGCACACCATCACCCTCGACGAGGCGATGGAGCTGTTCAAGCTGCCGCGCAACCTCGGCCAGGCCGAGAACGGCGACGAGGTGACCGTGGGCATCGGTCGCTTCGGGCCCTTCGTGAAGCAGGGCAGCACCTACGCCTCGCTCAAGGCCGAGGACGATCCCTACGTCATCGAGTTGCCCCGCGCGTTGCAGCTGGTGCAGGAGAAGCTCGAGGCCATCGCCAACCGCATCATCCAGGACTTCGGCAACGGCGTGCAGGTGCTCAACGGGCGCTACGGCCCGTACATCACCGACGGCGAAAAGAACGCGCGCATCCCGAAGGATCGCGATCCCAAGACGCTTACCGAAGCCGAGTGCATCGAGCTTCTCGCGGCCGCTCCGGTGAAGAAGCCGCGTGGCGGCAAGGCGGCCAAGAAGACCGCCGCCAAGAAGGTCGCGGCGAAGAAGACGGCGGCCGCCAAGGACGCCCCGGCGAAGAAGACCGCGGTGAAGAAGGCGGCCACCAAGAAGACGGCGGCGAAGAAAGCCACGGCCAGGAAGACCGCGGCGAAGAAGACCGCGACGAAGAAAACGGCTGCGAAGAAGGCCGCGACCACGAAGACCGCCGCCAAGACGGCGCGCGTCGCGGACTGACATGCGTCGCTTCGATGCGGCTACCGTCGACGCGGCCGTCGCGCTGTTGCGCGGCGGCGGCGTACTCGCCTATCCCACCGAGGCCGTCTACGGACTGGGATGCGATCCGCACGACCGGATCGCCTTCGAGCGTCTGTTCGCGCTGAAGGAACGGCCCGCGACGCAGGGCGTGTTGCTCATCGCGGCGGATGTCGAGCAGGTGGAGCCCTACATCGATCTCGCCTCGGTGCCCGACGAAGTGCTGGCGCAGGCGCGAGCCTCCTGGCCCGGCCCCAACACCTGGGTGTTCCCGCGCAGCGCGAAGGTGCCCGACTGGGTGGCCGGCGCGCACGCGGGCATCGCCCTGCGGGTCACGGCGCACGAACCCGCCGCCTTGCTCTGCCGGGCTTTCGGCGCGCCCCTGGTATCCACCAGCGCCAATCCCCATGGCGAGCCACCCGCCCGCGACGTCGCCACCCTCGAACGCTATTTCGGCGACCGTCTCGACGGCGCCATGGACGCCCCCCTGGGTGGCCTCGACCGGCCCACGGTCATCCGCGACGCGCTGTCCGGCGCTATCATCCGGGCCTGAAAGGGGGAGTCACGCTTTGTCCATCGTCCAAGGGTTCCTGGGGCGCATCGCCGCGCCATCGTTGCCGCTGCTCGCGGGTTCGCCGTCGCGCGTGGTCGCCTGGCGTGACGGCGCCGCCGTCAGCGCGGGCGAATTCCTCGCCCACGTACGGCTCGTGGCGGAGGCGCTGCCGGACGCCGTCGGCGCGGTCAACCTCTGCGAAGACCGCTACGCCTTCCTGGTCGCCTTCGCCGCACTGGCGTTGCGCGGCCAGTTCAACCTGCTGCCGCCGTCGCGCGCGCCGCATGCGGTCGACGAGGTGATGGGCCACCACCCGGGCGCCTATGCCATCGGCGAGCAGGCGCTCGACCCGGCGCCCGTGGGCTACCTGCGCATGCCGCCGCTCTCGCGCATGGCCCCGGCTTACGGCGACGTGCCCATGGTCGCGGCCGACCACGTCGTGGCCATCGGTTACACCTCCGGCTCCACCGGCAAGCCCAAGCCCAACGTGAAGACCTGGGGTTCGTTCGTGGCCAGCAACGCGGGCAACGGGCACATGCTCTCGGTCGTGCTGGGCGATACCTTCCATACCGTCGCCACCGTACCGCCGCAGCACATGTACGGGCTGGAGATGTCCGTGGTGATGCCGCTGCTGTCCGACGTGGGCATCCATGCGGGGCGGCCGTTCTTCCCCGCCGACGTGGCCACGGCGCTCGCCTCGTTGCCCGAGCCCCGCGTGCTCGTCATCACCCCCGTGCACCTGCGCGCCCTCGTCGAATCCGGCGTGACGCTGCCGCCGCTCGGGGCCATCGTGTCCGCGACGGCGCCGATGCCGGTCGATCTGGCGATGGCGGCGGAAGCCCGTTTCGGCGCGCCGTTGTGCGAGGTGTTCGGCTCGACGGAAACCTGCGTGTTCGCCAGCCGTCGCACCTCCACCGAAGAAGACTGGACGCTGTACGACGGCGTGGCACTGCATCCGCAGCCCGACGGCACGCTCGTGGATGCGCCGCAGTTGTCCGAGCCGGTGGTGCTCGCCGACATCGTCACGTTGCACGACGAGGGGCGCCGTTTCCGTCTTCGCGGCCGCAATACCGATCTGCTGGAAATCGCCGGCAAACGCGCCTCGCTGGGCGACCTCAACCGTCGCCTGCTGGCGATCGAGGGCGTGCGTGACGGCGTGCTCTTCCAGCTCGACGAGGCCGATGCATCCGGCGTGCGTCGCATCGCCGGGCTCGTGGTGGCGCCGGGGCTCTCGGAGCAGCAGGTGCTGGCGGCGCTGCGCGTGGCGATGGACCCGGTGTTCCTGCCGCGGCCCTTGCGTGTCGTCGACCAGTTGCCTCGCAACGAGACCGGCAAGCTGCCGCGCACGGAATTGATGGCGCTGATCCGACCGGCCCTTTGACGCGCGTTTCGCGGACAGCGCCCGCTCCCTTCCTCCGGTAACGGACTTTCTACCGAAGGGTGGGAGCGGACCCTGTCCGCGATGCCTGCAAGGCGGCGACTCAGGGCTTGCCGAACGCCCCCATCCCCGCCAGCAGTTTCCTCGCCAGTTCCACCCGCTGGTTCCCGTCCTCCGGCGTCACGATGTCGAGGTTCATCGCGAAGAACCAGCGTTTGCCGCCGTGTTCCACCCAGCCGACGTACCAACCGAGGTCGTGCGCCTTGTTTTCGTCCGGGTCGTCCTGCGCGGCATGTCCGCCCCAGCCGGTCTTCGCATGCAGGATGAAATCGCTGCCCGCCTCGTACACGGTGATGCGGCGGGCGATCTCCTGGGCGCGTTGCGAGAACGGCAGCGTGCCGTCGGCGAGGCGGCGCAGGAACGCCACCTGCTGTTCGGCCGAAATGCGCAGGCCACCGCCGAGCCAGAAGGCGTCGATGCCGCCCGAGATGTCGCGGTTGCCGTAACCCACCTTGTCGATCCACGACTGCATGCGCTGCTGCCCCGCGCGGCGCGCCATCTCCTGGTAGAACCATACGGTGGAATAGCGCATGCCGCTGGCCAGGCTGTTGGCGCGGTTCCATTCGGCGATCGAACGTTTCTTGCCGTCCCAGGCGAGGGTTTCGAACTCGTCCTTCACGGCGCCCGTGTCGATGGCGACCATGGCGTTGAATACCTTGAAGGTGGAAGCCGGCACGTACGGATGGCGAGCACGTTCGGCGTTCCACACGTGCATCGTGCCGTCGCCTTCGGCGTAGACCAGCATCGTGCCCTTGACGTGGGCCTCGGCGAAGGCCTGGCCCCATTCGGGATGTTCGCGCCATTCGCTCGCGTGGACCGTGGTGGCGAAGAGCGCGAGCAGTGCGAGGAGAAAGGATGGCAAGCGGACCATGCGTCGTACTCCATGTCGGAAAGGTAGGCCCAGCCTGGCGAGGCGTAGGGCCGGCACCGGGGCGGGACCGGGGCCATTTCCGGGCGAGCGGGGGCCGTGCCGGGTAGAATGCGCGATTCCCGGCATGGTTGGAGTCTCGGCATGAAAGTCCTCGTCATCGGCAGCGGCGGTCGCGAACACGCGCTGGCCTGGAAACTCGCGCAGTCGCCGCGCGTGGACGAGGTGATCGTGGCACCGGGCAATGCCGGCACGGCGATCGAGCCGAAGCTGCGCAACGCGGCCGTGGCCGTGACCGACATCGACGGCCTCCTGGCGCTGGCCAGGCATGAGGGCATCGGCCTGACCGTGGTCGGCCCCGAGGTACCGCTGGTCGCCGGCGTGGTCGACCGTTTCACGGCCGAAGGCCTGCGCTGCTTCGGTCCCCGCGCGGCGGCCGCGCAACTGGAAGGCAGCAAGGCCTTCGCCAAGGATTTCCTTGCCCGCCACGGCATTCCCACGGCGCATTACGCCGTGTTCACCGACCTGGCCCCCGCGCTGGCGCACGTGCGCGAGAAGGGTGCGCCCATCGTCATCAAGGCCGACGGCCTCGCGGCAGGCAAGGGCGTGGTGGTGGCGATGACGCTGGCCGAAGCCGAAGCGGCGCTCACCGACATGCTCGGCGGCAAGGCGTTCGGCGACGCCTCTTCGCGCGTGGTCATCGAGGAATTCCTCGACGGCGAGGAAGCCAGCTTCATCGTCATCGCCGACGGCACGCACGCGTTGCCGATGGCCACCAGCCAGGACCACAAGCGTCGCGACGAAGGCGACAAGGGTCCGAACACCGGTGGCATGGGCGCGTATTCGCCGGCCCCGGTGGTGACCGACGAGGTCTCCGCGCGCGTCATGCGCGAGATCATCGAGCCCACGCTGGCGGGCATGGCGAAGGACGGCGTGCCGTTCACCGGTTTCCTCTATGCGGGCCTGATGATCGATGCGCACGGCGCGCCGAAGGTCATCGAATTCAACGTGCGTTTCGGCGATCCGGAAACGCAGCCGATCATGCTCCGCCTGCGTTCCGACCTGGTGGATCTCGTCGAGGCGGCGCTCGACGGCGACGTGGGCCGCGTGCGGGCCGAGTGGTATGCACGTCCGTCGCTGGGCGTGGTGATCGCCGCGGGCGGCTATCCGGGCAAGGTGCGCGGCGGCGACGTCATCACCGGTGCCGATGCGGATTTCGGGCCGGACGTGAAGGTGTTCCACGCGGGCACGGCCACCGATGCCGAGGGCCGTCCCGTCACGGCCGGCGGACGCGTGCTTACCGTGTGCGCGCTGGGCGACGACATCGCCGACGCGCGTGCGAAAGCCTATGCGGCCACCGATCGCATCCGGTTCGTCGATGCGTTCCATCGGCGCGACATCGCCCATCGCGCACTCTCCCGCAGCTGACCTGAACCGTTCGTCGTTTCGGCTACACTCCGCCGAAACGACAGGAAGGTCACGGCATGTCCCAGTTCTCGCTCCTCGGTAAACGCCGCTTCGCGCCGTTCTTCTGGACGCAGGCGCTGGGCGCCTTCAACGACAATGCCTTCCGCAACGCCATGGTCATGCTGGTGGCGTTCCAGATGGCGCTGCCCGATGCGCAGGTGTCGCTCTACACCAACCTCGCGCCCGCGCTGTTCATCCTGCCGTATTTCCTTTTCTCGGCCACCGCGGGCCAGCTCGCCGAGAAATTCGAGAAGACGCGGATCATTCGCTTCGTGAAGCTCTTCGAGATCGCCGCGATGGCGATCGCGGCCGTGGGTTTCCTCACCCACCACGTGTCGCTCTTGCTGGTGGTGCTGTTCCTGATGGGCGTGCATTCCACCGTGTTCGGCCCGATCAAGTACTCCATCCTTCCCCAGGCGCTCGAGCGCGGCGAACTCGTGGGCGGCAACGCGCTGGTGGAGACGGGTACCCAGCTCGCCATGCTGGTCGGCATGATCCTGGGCAACTCGCTGATGCTGATCGCCGGCTACGGCACCGTGGCCGCGTCGCTGGCGACGATCGTCATCGCGGTGACGGGCTACGTCGCTTCGCGGGCGATTCCCGTCGCGCCGGCGACGGCGCCGGATCTGAGATTCAACTGGAATCCGTTGAGCGAGACCTGGCGGGTGCTGAAGATCACCCACGACGATCGCGCGGTATGGAACGCGGTGCTGGGTATCTCGTGGTTCTGGTTCTTCGGCACGGTGATGATCGCCCAGTTGCCCAACTACACCCGCCACGTGCTGCACGGCGACGGCTCGGTGAATACGCTGGCGCTCACGCTGTTCTCGCTGGGCACGGGCGCGGGCTCGTTGTTGTGCGAGCGGTTGTCGAACCGGCGCGTGGAGATCGGCCTGGTGCCCATGGGAGCCTTCGGCCTGACCGTGTTCGCCGCCGACCTGTTCTTCGCCCGGCCGTCCATCGAAGCGGACGCGACGGTGAACGCGCTGGCGTTTCTCTCCGCGCCCGGCGCATGGCGCGTGGCGCTCGACCTCACCATGATCGGCGCCTTCGCCGGCTTCTACGTGGTGCCGCTGTTCGCCTTCGTGCAGAGCCGTGCGCCGCGCGACAAGCTGTCGCGCGTGATCGCGGGCAACAACATCGTCAACGCGTTGCTGATCTGCACCGCCTCGGGCTTCGGCATCGGCCTGACGATGATGGGGCTGGATACGCCGACGATCTTCCTGATCACCGCGGTCGTCAATGTCGCCGTGGCGGTGTACATCTTCACGCTCGTGCCGGAATTCATGATGCGGTTCATCACCTGGGTGCTGGTGAACACGCTCTACCGCGTGCGCGTCGATGGCCTGAAGAACGTACCCGACGAGGGCGCGGCACTGGTGGTGTGCAACCACGTGAGCTTCATGGATCCGCTGATCCTGATGGCCAGCGTGCGTCGTCCGATGCGCTTCGTGATGTACCACAAGATCTTCAACATCCCGGTGCTGAAGTTCGTGTTCCGCACGGCGAAGGCCATCCCCATCGCGGGTCGCAACGAAGATGCCGCGCTCATGGAGGAGGCCTTCGATCGCATCGACGAAGCCCTCGCGGCCGGCGAGGTGGTGTGCATCTTCCCCGAAGGCGGGTTGACGCGCGACGGCGGCATCGCACCGTTCCGTCCGGGTGTCGATCGCATCCTGGCGCGCCGTCCGGTGCCGGTGGTGCCGCTGGCCCTGCGCGGCATGTGGGGCAGCATCTTCAGCCGGCGCGACAGCGCCTTGAGGCGCGCGCGTTTGCCGCGGCGGTTCTGGTCGCGGATCGAGCTGGTGGGCGGGGAGGCGTTGCCGGTGGGTACCGCCAATGCGGCGGTGCTTCAGGCGCGCGTCGGCGAACTACGCGGCGACAAGGCCTAGCAGGCACGCACGACGAACGAAGCGTCGGTGTGGCGGTCAGGCGAACCACGCTCCGAGCACGATCACCGCCACCACGGCCAGCCACACCACCAGCACGCGACGAATCACCCGGCGCGCATCCTCCAGCTCGGCGAGGGGGTCGCTCACGTCCTGCACGTAGCCGTCGCCGGCCTCCACGTCGGCATCGACGCCCGCACGGGCCACGGCACCGAGGAAATCGGGCTCCAGTCGCGAGCGCGGGCTGCCCGATTGCCGGTGCCAGTGCTTCCACGCACCGACCACCGCATCGAAATCGGACACCAGCGCCATGGCGAATACCATCAGGTGCGCGGGGATCCAGTCGAGCGCGTCGGCCAGGCGCCGCGCGGCGGTACGGGTGTCGCCGTCGAGCGCCAACGATGCCTGGCGGCCCAGCCACTGGGCCAGCCGATAGCCGAAGGCGCCGACCGGGCCGAAGACGAAGAACCAGAACAGTACGCCGAAGCGGCGGCGCAGCGCCGCGTAGAACGCGGCTTCGACCAGCGCGGGCGCGAACCAGGGCAGGGGCTCCTCGTCGTGCTGCAGGCGTACGACGGCCTCGTCACGGCGCAAGGTGTCGGAGGCGCGAAGGACGCCGTCGATATCGGCCTCGACCTCGCGCGGCCCCAACGTGTAGACGAGCACGATCACCGCGAAGACGAACCACGCGATGTCGAAGAAGGGCAGGGCCTGCAGGATGCCGGCGACGAGCGCGCAGGCGACGAGCGGCACGAGCCATGCCACGGCGACGCGTCCCGGGCCGGACAGGTCGCCCAGGCGATTCACCCATCCTCGGAACCAGCGATCATCGCGCCAGCGGGAAAGTTGCGGCACGCTCCAGCAGATGACCAGGGCGACGAAAACGGCAAGAAGGCGTAGGGCCATGACGTAAGGGAAATCCGCGTGTCGTTGACCCGATTGTAGGGGATGGGCCGAAACTTGTTCAGGCTATTCGTTCACGCCCTTCCGGCGGTCTCGGCGATCAGTTCGTCGAGGCTGACGCCGCGAAGCGCGAGCCAGTGTTCGATGAGCCGGTAGGAAACGGAGAGCGGCGGCGGAACGCCCAGCGTGCCCTCGGCCATGCCGCGCACGATGTCGTCGACCGTGAACCAGCGCGCATCTTCCAGCTCATCGTCACGCAGGCGGATTTCCCGGGTTTTCGCGGTGGCGGTAAAACCCACCATCAGCGACGCGGGCAACGGCCACGGCTGCGACGAGTGGTACGTGGCATGGAGCACTTCGACGCCGGACTCCTCGCGCACCTCGCGGCGCACGGCATCTTCGAGCGATTCGCCCGGTTCGATGAATCCGGCGAGCGTGGAATAGCGACCCTTCGGCCAGCCGCGCTGGCGGCCGAGCAGGCAGGCATCGCCCTCTTCGACGATGACGATGATCGCGGCATCCGTGCGCGGAAAGTGCAGGTGGGGGCCATGCGGGTTGGTGCACTGCGCCCGGTGGCCGCTGGATACGAGCAGGGTGGGCGCGCCGCACAGGCTGCAGAAACGGGTCTGCCGTTGCCAGTGGGTGATGCCCTTGGCGTAGGCGAACAGGCCGGCGTCGAACGCGTCGAAAAGCAGGCCCGCTTCGCGCAACGACATGCGACGGGCATGGGTCAGCGTGGCATAGATCTCGGCATGCGCCTCGTCGAGCACCAGGGTGAACCAGGCGTTTCCGTCCGCGAGGCCGAGCAGGGTCGACGGCACGTCGCCGAAGCGTTCGGCGCGCATGCTCGGCGTCATCCAGCAGGGCCGGTCGATGCCCGCCTGGACGAACGCCCGGCCTTCTTCATCGAGCACGAGGAAGCGGGCATCGGCGCTCCGTTCGGTGTCTTCCACCCAAAGGCGGTCGTCGCGGCGCTCGGCCATGCGGTCGATGTCGACGCCACCGAACACGTTCTCGCGGGCACGCGTCGCCATCGCCTTGTCGCGTTCGGCCTCGACGCTCACGCGGGACGGCTCACGCGCTGAAGGACGAGCCGCAGCCGCAGGTCGTCTTCGCGTTGGGATTGCGGATGACGAATTGCGAACCGCTGAACGATTCGGTGTAGTCGATTTCGGCGCCGGTGAGGTACTGCAGCGAAAGCGGATCGACCAGCAGGGTGACGCCGTCGCGGGAAACGGCGAGGTCGTCTTCGGCCTGTTCCTCGTCGAAGGTGAAGCCGTACTGGAAACCGGAACAGCCGCCGCCGCTGATGTACACGCGCAGCTTGAGCGAGGCGTTGCCTTCCTCCTCGATCAGCTCGTGCACCTTGCGGGCGGCTGCCTCGGTGAAGACCAGTGGCGCGCCGGCCGAACGGTAGTCCGGCGCCGGGGCGGTGGGAGCCATGGGGAAAGGATTGTTCATACCGTCCATGATGGCGCCGATCCGTGTCAGGTCAAGCCTCGGTCAGGGCGCGGGTGGCGCCGGTGGCGTTTTCGGCCAGTTGGCGCACGGTGAGCGGGGCGCTGTGGATCATCTTCCCGTTCACGCGGGCGCCGGCGGCCATTTCCAGCACCTGGTAGCGCACGTCGCCTTCGATGAAGGCCATCGCCGCCAGTTCCAGCCGCTCGGCGACGTCGACGTCGCCCTTCACGCTGCCGTTGATGACGGCATGCGGCGCCTCGATGCGGCCGATGACCCTTCCGGTCTCGCTGATGGTGAGAACGCTGTCGCTGCCGGGGGCGGCGTGGATGGAGCCTTCGACCATGCCGTCCAGGTGAAGCGCGCCGCTGAACTCGATGTCGCCGCGAAGGGTGACGCCGCGCGCGATGAGGCTGGTGGCGGCGGCGCTCACCGCGGGGGCCTGGTTCTTCCGATTACCGTTGAACATCGTCGATCTCCTCGTTGCGGGTGGCATCGGCCCAGGGAACGGTGGCCTCGACCTTGCCGTCGTCGGCCGTGGAGGCGGTCAGCCGAAGGCGCGTCGGCTGGAATCCTTCCGGAAGGGTGAACGTTCCCTGGACCTGCTGGAAGTACTTGAACGAAAAAGGCAGGTCGTGATCGCCGCCGCCCTGGCCCAGGGCGGCACCGCCGAGCGTGGCGACCTTGTCGCCCTGGATGCCCTCCACGCCCAGGTGCACCGTGCCTTTCACCAGGTCGCCGCGCCGGGCGTTCTGGGTGAGGGTGACGGTGAGGTTCCAGGCCTGGGGCGAATCCTTCACCGGCGTGGTGCGCGCGGCCTGGATGCGCAGGCCTTCCCGCTGGCCGTTGCCGCCGACCAGGCGCGAATAGAAGGCGAGGTCGGTGCGGAGCCCGCTGATTTCCTCGTCGCGCTCGGCGAGGTTGCGCTTGAGTTCGCGCGTGGCGACGTCGCCCACCTGGGCGGCGCGCTGGAGATTCGCGATCTGCTGGCGAAGCTCGTCGTCATCGGCGGCGAGCTGGCGGGGGACGGCGCGATCGGTGGCGGAAGCCGGCGCATGGCTCCGGGCACCCAGCCACGCGCCCAGAACGGCGGCGGTGGCGACGCTCGCCACCCAGGCGCCGCCCAGGATCAGCCGTCGGCGCCGCTCGTGCGTCGCGTCGCCGAGCGTCCGCACGACGAACCGAGGCGGTTGGCGTGGTGCCATGGAAATTCCGTGCACGAAACGTGAAAGGATCGATGATATATCCCTTGTGTTTCGAAACGGTCAAGGAAAGCCGCCACGTTCTAGCTCGTCATTCCTGCGAAGGCAGGAATCCAGCGTCTTGTGCCGCACTTCGTCGATGCGAAAGACACTGGGCCCCTG
Source organism: Luteibacter aegosomatis (assembly GCF_023078455.1). Taxonomy (GTDB): domain Bacteria; phylum Pseudomonadota; class Gammaproteobacteria; order Xanthomonadales; family Rhodanobacteraceae; genus Luteibacter; species Luteibacter aegosomatis. Next base: position 306,365 of record NZ_CP095740.1, read on the forward strand.
CTTTCGCAGGGGCGACATGAGGTATTTCCGATCAATCGTGGTTGATCGATCCGACCTTGCTGAGCATGTAGCGCTCGGGGCCGATGTCCTTGATGACGCTGAACTGGGTTTCCAGCCAGTCGACGTGTTCTTCCTCCTGGCCGAGGATGAACTTGAAGAGATCGCGGCTCACGAAGTCGTGGATGCCTTCGCTGTAGGCGATGGCTTCGCGCAGGTCCGTCATGGCGATCATTTCGAGGTCGAGGTCGCCCTGCAGGCATTCGACCACGTTTTCGCCGATGCGCAGCTTGCCCAGGTGCTGGAGGTTCGGCAGGCCGTCGAGGAAGAGGATGCGCTCGATCAGCTTGTCGGCGTGCTTCATCTCTTCGATGGATTCCTCGTACTCGTGCTTGGCGAGCTCGTTGTAGCCCCAGTCCTTGAACATCCGGTAATGGAGGAAGTACTGGTTGATGGCGGCCAGCTCGTTGTAGAGCACCTTGTTGAGGTATTCGATGACCTTCGCGTCGCCCTTCATCGTGGGATCTCCCTGGTAAGCAGGGTGCGACTATACGTCGCCCGAAAAGGCGGTGACGTAACGCGAATGAAGACGGTTTGCGTCCGCGCGGCGCGGCGCCGTCAGGCCGGGGTCGGCAGGAAGGTGAGACCCGCGTGCGTCGCGACGGCGTCGCGCAGGCACTGTCGGGCCTCCGTTTCGCAGGCGCCGCAGCAATCGGAACAGCCGGTGCGGGCCTGGAGCTCGGCGAACGAGTTCACGCCCTCGGCCGCGGCGCGGCGGATGGCGTGGTCGGTGACGGCATTGCACATGCAGATGTACATGGCGCGCATTCGAACGCGAATGCGAACGATTGTCAACTGCGCAAATGTGAACGGGGCGGTCAGCCGCTCTCGGCGGCCCGGCGCAAGGCTTCGCCCTGCTGCGGGCAGAGGCCCACCTCGACCCGGCAGACCGTCTCCACGGTGGGCGCGAACTGGCGCAGGGCGCGTTCATAGACCTGGCGCTTGAAGTTCACCACGTGGTGCGCGGGGTACCAGAAATCGACCCAGCGCCAGAGGTCGAACTCGGGCTTCTCGCAGGCGTCGAGCCTCAGGGCCTCTTCGGTACAGACCATGCGCAGCAGGAACCAGACCTGCTTCTGGCCGATGCAGGTGGGGCGCTGGTGGTGGCGCACGAAGCGGCTGGGCAGGCGGTAGCGCAGCCAGCCGCGGGTCTCGGCCAGCACCTCCACGTGGTGCGCCTTGAGGCCGGTTTCTTCCTCCAGCTCACGATACATGGCCTCGAGCGGGGTCTCGTCGCTGCGCATGCCCCCCTGTGGGAACTGCCAACCGTCGCGGTTGACGCGGCGCGCCCAGAACAGGCGCCCGTCCCCGTTGAGGAGGACGATACCCACGTTCGGTCGATAGCCATCTGCGTCGATCATCCGCCCTCCGTAAACCCTGCCACGCAAAACGAAAAACCTTGCGCGGGTGGGCTGATTCAACCACAGCGCCGGAAGCAGGGGCAAGGCGAGGCTTGAACGTAAGGTCAACCGCGATTAAACTGCCCGGCCTTGCGCTCCCCACCGGGGCGCAACGACCAGGTTTTCGGCTAGGTAGCTCAGCTGGTCAGAGCGCGGCACTCATAATGCTGAGGTCGGCGGTTCGAGCCCGCCTCTAGCCACCATGTCATCGAAGAAGCCGCATCCCCCGGGGTGCGGCTTTTTTCATCCCGTTTCGGGAAGTGGCTCCTCGGTGCGCGCGAACGCCGATGCGTCGAGCACGGCGCGCGCCAGTTCCACGACGTTGTTGACGCGAAGCTTGGCCATCAGGTTGGCCCTATGCAGTTCGACCGTCTTGGGGCTGATGTTCAATTCCCCGGCGATCACCTTGTTGAGCTTGCCGCTCATGATGCCGTCGAGCACCTGGGACTCCCGGCGGGTGAGGCTCAGGTCGGGGCGGAGCATGGCGAAACTGCTCGCCACGGGCTCCTCGGCGGTGGGTTCGTCCTCGACGATGGGTGCCAGGAAAATGGCCTGGTAGGCGTTCGGGGGCAGGTCGATCGTCTGCCGCGTGACCCGGTATCGGCGGGCGCCGTCCAGGCGAAGTTCCTCGCCGGACGGGCCCTGCACCAGGTGCGCGGCGAGCCAGTCGGGCAGGTCCATTCGCAGGTCGGCGGCGAATTCGCGGCGGAAGGCCTCGTTGGCCATGACGGCCGGGCAGCCGTCGCGGGGACAGACGATGCAGGGCCACGGCAAGGTGGCGAACACTTCTTCAGCCAGTCCGCGCGTGGGCGGACCGTCGAGCGACTCACGACCAAGGCACATCGATGGCCTCCTGGCGGACGCGTTGGTTTGCCTGGGCGGCCCCCTTCGCCGCCGCGGAAGTTTCCACTGCAACCGTTTCTCGCAAAAAAGTCCACCGCGACGCATGAAATTGCGAACCAGGTCGTGAAGAAAGCCGTGTCGGCTACAATCGGCCGATGCGTATCTTCAAGACCTTCAACATCGAAGCGGCCCACCGCTTGCCGAATGTGCCCGAGGGGCACAAATGCGCGCGCCTGCACGGACACTCCTTCCGCGTCGAACTCCACGTGGAGGGGCCCGTCGACCCCGTTCTTGGCTGGGTGATGGACTTCGGCGACCTCAAGGCGCGGTTCAAGCCGCTCTACGAGCGGCTCGACCACCACTACCTCAACGATGTCGAGGGGCTGGAAAACCCCACCAGCGAGACCCTCGCGCGATGGATCTTCGAGCGGCTGCGACCCGACGTGCCGCTGCTGTGCAAGGTGGTGGTGCACGAGACCTGCACGTCGGGGGCGGAATACGCGCCCTGATGGGTCTAGCCGGTGCGACCTAGGCCGATTTTCGGCAAGACGATACCTGCCGTCGCAACAAATTAAGGTTGCTGCCTTGCAGCACCGGGGTCTACACTCCGGCACCTCCCCGTTCCCAGGCGGTCGATCTCGATGTCCCAAGCAAACGGTTACGCCGATTTCGCCCGTTTCGTCGAGCAGGCCGCTGCGGCCCAGGCGCTCGCCTGGCGTGGGATGGAGCGTGTCGCCGACCTGCAACTGCAGGCGATGGAAGGCCACGCCCGCGCGGCCACCGGCCTCATCGCCGATGCGATGCTCGCACCCAATGCCGACACCTTGCGCGCCGTGCTCGCGCGCGGCGAACACCTGCAGCGTGAAGGCGTCGAGCGTGCCGCGACGGCGGCCGAAGACATATTCGACGTGGCCGTGGAAACGGCCACGTCGCTCGGTGAATTGGTGGGTCGGCCCGCCCGGGCCTGATTCCCCGTCGCCGCGGCATCCCAACGACGCGACGCTGCCGTCGCGCCGGCGAGTGGTATTGCCCTTTCCTCGCTTGTCCAGTCGTTTACGCCGCTGGTATACTTTTCCGGATTAAACCGTGGCCCGTTGATCCAAAGCTGGTGCCGCCTCGAGCGAAACCACGGGAGCCTCGCGTTGCTCAACAGCCTTGCAGCCGGTCGTCATCTCGCCAAGCGCATCGTCATCGCGCAGTTGGTGGTAGCCGTGGTCGTAGGGCTCGCTTTCATGCTTCAGGGGCGGCCGGCGGGTCTGGCTGCTTTCGGGGGCGCCCTGATCGTCGCCATCGCCACCGCGCTGCTTGCCGCGCGAGCGTTCGGCGCGCTGGGCGGGGCGGGAGCAACGTTCGCGCGGTTCCTCGTGGGCATGATCCTTCGTTGGATCATCCTCATCGGTGGACTGGCTCTCATCCTGGTTCAATGGAAGCTGCCACCCTTACCCGCCTTGGTGGGCCTGGTGGCGGGCTACGCGGTCAACGTATTTGCATTCAGATTCAAGGGTTGAGGCATGGCGAGCGAACCGCAGGGCGGTCTGACCGAATACATCCAGCACCACCTGAACCACATGACGGTGAATTTCAGCGCCGATCATTTCTGGTTCTGGAACCTCCGTGCCGACTCCATCATCATCTCGTTCGGCCTCGGCGTGGTCTTCTGCCTGTGGTTCTGGCTGTTCGCGCGCAAGGCCACTTCGGGCGTGCCGTCCAAGGGGCAGGCGCTGGTCGAGCTGGCCGTCGAGTTCGTCGACACCCAGGTGAAGGACACCTTCCACGGCGACCGTCGCACGGTCACGCCGCTGGCGCTGTCGATCTTCATGTGGGTGTTCTTCATGAACGCGATGGATCTCCTGCCGGTGGACCTCGCCGGCTGGCTGGTGCAGACCTTCGCCGGCCATGAGGTGGCCCACCACACGTACTTCCGTCTGGTGCCCACCGCCGACATCAACACCACGGTGGGCCTGTCGGTGGCCGTGCTGCTCATCGTCATCGGCCACGGCATCAAGGCCAAGGGTGGCTTCGGCTTCACCAAGGAGCTGATGACCGCGCCCTTCCACGCGGAAAACCCGATCGCCAAACTCGTGCTGGTGATCCCCAACTTCCTTCTCAACGTCGTCGAAACCCTGTCGAAGCCCGTGTCGCTGGCCATGCGACTGTTCGGCAACATGTACGGCGGCGAACTGGTGTTCATGCTGATTGCCGGTCTGATGGTGAGCTGGATCAGCTTCGTGCCTGGCGTCGTGTTCAACACGGCCTGGGCGATCTTCCACATCCTGATCATCGCCCTCCAGGCGTTCATCTTCATGATGCTGACGATCGTCTACATCGCCACGGCGCGGGAACACCACTAACTCACCGCACCGACGTTCCACCCCTTTTCAGTTCGTTTTCTTTTCAACCTTTCGCTCTAGTTATCCCAGGAGATCACCATGGAACTCGCCTCGCTTCTCGCCCACGTGCAGGGCATGACCGCCATCGCCATCGGCGTCATCATCGGCCTCGGCGCGCTGGGTGCCTGTCTCGGCATCGCCATCATGGGCTCGAAGTTCCTCGAGTCGGCCGCCCGTCAGCCGGAGCTGGTCCCGCTGCTGCAGGGCCGCATGTTCCTGCTCGCCGGCCTGATCGACGCGGCGTTCATCATCGGCCTCGCCGTGGCGCTGCTCTTCGCGTTCTCGAACCCGCTGGTCGGCGCGGTCCGCGCCGCCGTCGGCGGCTAAGAAACCGTTCGTTCCGCCGCCGTGACGCCAGGCGTCACGGCGGTCGTCTGTACACAAGCGTTCGGAGTCTTTCGGAGAGATCATGGAAATCAACATGACCTTCCTGGGCCAGATGATCTCTTTTGCGATCCTGGTCTGGTTCACCACCAAATTCATCTGGCCCCAGCTCAACGGTGCCATCGAAGAGCGCCAGAAGAAGGTGGCCGAGGGTCTGGCCGCCGCCGAGCGCGCGCGTGCCGAGCTCAAGGATGCCGACGCCAAGGTCGCCACCGAGATCAAGCAGGCGCGCCAGCAGTCCACCGAGATCATCGATCGCGCACAGGCCCAGGCCAACGCCATCATCGAGAAGGCTCGCGTGGAAGCCACCGAGGAAATCAACCGTCTGAAGGCGCAGGCCCAGGACGAGATCGCCTCCATGGCCCAGCGTGCGCGTGAACAGCTGCGTGAGCAGGTGGGCAAGCTCGCCGTGCAGGGTGCCGAGAAGATCGTGCAGCGTGAAATCGATCCGGCGGCCCACAAGGCGCTGCTCGACCAGCTCGCCGCCGAGATCTGATCATGGCCCAGGCGCTCACCCTCGCCCGTCCCTACGCGCGCGCCGCCTTCGAGGTGGCGCACGCGTCGGGTGCGCTCGCCGACTGGTCGGCGGCGCTCAACTTCGCCGCCGCGATCGCCGCCGACCCCCAGGTCGCCGGCCTCGGCAACGATCCGCGCGTGCTGCCGTCGCAGCTCGTGGCGATCCATCTTCCGCAAGGCATGGCCGCCGATGCACCGTTCGCCCGCTTCCTCGACGAAGTGGCCGAGAACGGCCGCATGGCGCTCCTGCCTGACATCGCCGCGCTCTACGACCAGTACAAGCTGGAGTCCGAGTCGACCCTGAAGGTCAAGGTCACGAGCGCGCTCGATCTCGACGCCGCCCAGGCGGAGCAGCTTCGCGCCTCGCTGAAGCGCCGCTTCAAGCGCGAGATCGAACTGGATACGCACGTCGATCCGACGTTGCTCGGCGGTGTCGTCATCGACACGGGCGAGCAGGTCATCGACGGTTCGGCGCGAGGCCGCCTGCAACGGCTGGCCGGCGCGCTGACGCACTGATACGAGATTCTCATACCACCGGGTGCCGCTAGCGGCGCAACCCAAGGAACCGACCATGTCCAGCACCACTCTCAATCCGTCCGAGATCAGCGAGCTGATCAAGACCCGCATCGAGCAGTTCAAGCTCGGCGCCGAGGCACGCAACGAAGGCACGATCATCAGCGTGTCCGACGGCATCGTGCGCATCCACGGCCTGGCCGACGTGATGCAGGGCGAAATGATCGAGCTGCCGAACAACACCTACGCCCTCGCGCTGAACCTCGAGCGCGATTCGGTCGGCGCGGTGGTGCTCGGTGAATACCAGCACCTGCGCGAAGGCGATACCGCCAAGACCACCGGCCGCATTCTCGAAGTGCCGGTCGGTCCGGGCCTGCTCGGCCGCGTCGTCGACGCGCTGGGTAACCCCATCGACGGCAAGGGCCCGATCGACGCCGCCGGCAGCAGCCCCATCGAAAAGGTGGCTCCGGGCGTGATCTGGCGCCAGTCGGTCGACCAGCCGATGCAGACCGGCTACAAGTCCATCGACTCGATGATCCCGATCGGCCGCGGCCAGCGCGAGCTGATCATCGGCGACCGCCAGACCGGCAAGACCGCCGTGGCGATCGACGCGATCATCAACCAGAAGCACTCGGGCATTAAGTGCATCTACGTCGCCATCGGCCAGAAGCGCAGCTCGATCGCCAACGTGGTGCGCAAGCTCGAAGAGAACGGCGCGCTGGCGAACACCATCGTGGTCGTGGCCTCGGCCTCCGAGGCCGCCGCCCTGCAGTACGTCGCGCCGTATTCCGGCTGCGCCATGGGCGAATACTTCCGCGACCGCGGCGAAGACGCCCTGATCGTCTACGACGACCTCTCCAAGCAGGCCGTCGCCTACCGCCAGATCTCGCTGCTGCTCAAGCGTCCGCCGGGCCGCGAAGCGTATCCTGGCGACGTCTTCTACCTGCACTCGCGCCTGCTCGAGCGCGCCTCGCGCGTGAGCGCCGAGTACGTCGAGAAGATGACCAGCGGCGAAGTGAAGGGCAAGACCGGCTCGCTCACCGCGCTGCCGATCATCGAAACCCAGGCGGGCGACGTCTCGGCCTTCGTGCCGACCAACGTGATCTCGATCACCGACGGCCAGATCTTCCTGGAAACCGACCTCTTCAACGCGGGCATCCGTCCGCCGGTGAACGCCGGTATCTCGGTGTCGCGCGTCGGTGGCGCCGCCCAGACCAAGATCATCAAGAAGCTGTCGGGCGGCGTGAAGTTGGCCCTCGCGCAGTACCGTGAGTTGGCCGCGTTCGCACAGTTCGCGTCCGACCTCGATGCCGCCACGCGCGCGCAGCTCGACCGCGGCCAGCGCGTCACCGAGCTGATGAAGCAGGCGCAGTACTCGCCGCTGTCGCTCGCAGAGCTGGGCCTGTCGGTGTTCGCCGCCGAGAAGGGCTACCTCGACGACCTGCCGGTGAACAAGGTGCTGCCGTTCGAGAAGGGCCTGCACGCGTTCTTCCGCCAGAACCACGGCGACCTGATGACCAAGATCGACGCCACCGGCGATTGGGACAAGGACATCGAGGCCACCTTCAAGGCCGGTGCCGACGAGTTCAAGAAGACCGGTAGCTGGTAAGCGATACCCACGCGGGGCGGCGCCGCCGCCCCGCAGCGTCACCCTTTACAGACGAGTAAGCCATGGCAAGCGGCCGCGAAATCAAAACCAAGATCAAGAGCACGCAGAACATGCGCAAGGTGACGCGTGCGCTCGAAATGGTCTCGGCGTCGAAGATCCGCAAGGCGCAAGACCTCATGAAGGCCTCGCGCCCGTATGCGCGCCTCATGCGCAAGGTCATCGCGCACGTCGCCCAGGCCAGCACCGACTTCACCCATCCGTTCCTCACCGAGCGTGAAAACGTCTCGCGCGTGGCGTTCATCGTGGTCTCCACCGACCGTGGTCTCGCCGGCGGTCTCAACTCCAACCTGTTCCGTCGCGCGCTGGCCAGCATCCGCGAGTGGCAGGGCAAGGGCGTGGAGATCGACGTGGTGGCGATCGGCCAGAAGGCCGTGCAGTTCTTCCGCCGCATCAAGGGCGTGAACCTCATCGGCACGGCCACCCACCTGGGCGAGAAGCCGAAGCTCGAAGACCTGATCGGCGTGATCAAGGTGGTGCTCGACGCCTATGGCGCGAACAAGCTCGATCGCGTGTTCCTCAGCTACAACGACTTCGTGAACACCATCGTGCAGAAGCCTCGCATCGACGCGCTGCTGCCGCTGTCGCTGGTCGCCAACGAGTTGGAGAACGCCGACGGTGCCGTGTCCGAGGGCGTGAAGGTCGAGCAGACGCACGACTGGGACTACATCTACGAACCGGACGCCCGCACGGTGCTCGAGCACCTGATGACGCGTTACATCGAGTCGGTGGTGTACCAGGCGGCGCTCGAAAACCTCGCCAGCGAACATGCCGCGCGCATGGTCGCCATGAAGGCGGCTTCCGACAACGCCACCAAGGTCATCGGTGAACTGACGCTCAGCTACAACAAGGCGCGTCAGGCCGCGATCACCCAGGAAATCTCGGAAATCGTCGGCGGCGCCGCCGCGGTCTAAACGAACAAGCGAAGGCGACGCGGAAGCGGCGCCGCTACCGAAAACCTTAAGAAGATTCATCCGGAGCACATCCATGAGCCAGGGTAAAGTTGTCCAGATCATCGGCGCGGTCGTCGACGTCGAATTTCCGCGCGACCAGGTGCCGCAGGTCTACGACGCACTGAAGGTCGAAGGCACCGACATCACCCTCGAGGTGCAGCAGCAGCTGGGCGACGGCGTCGTGCGCACCATCGCGCTCGGTTCGACCGATGGCCTGCGCCGCAACCTCGTCGCCAGGAACACCGGCGAAGGCATCAAGGTGCCGGTCGGCAAGGCCACCCTCGGCCGCATCATGGACGTGCTGGGCAATCCCATCGACGAAGCCGGCCCGATCGGCGAGCAGGAACAGTGGGTCATCCACCGCGAAGCCCCGTCGTACGACGACCAGGCGGCCGCCAGCGAGCTGCTCGAGACCGGCATCAAGGTCATCGACCTGATCTGCCCGTTCGCCAAGGGCGGCAAGGTCGGCCTGTTCGGCGGCGCCGGCGTGGGCAAGACCGTGAACATGATGGAGCTCATCAACAACATCGCGAAGGCGCACTCGGGTCTGTCCGTGTTCGCCGGCGTGGGCGAGCGTACCCGCGAGGGCAACGACTTCTACCACGAGATGAAAGACTCCAACGTGCTCGACAAGGTCGCGATGGTGTACGGCCAGATGAACGAGCCGCCGGGCAACCGCCTGCGCGTGGCGCTCACCGGCCTCACCATGGCCGAGTACTTCCGCGACGAGAAGGACGAGACGGGCAAGGGCAAGGACGTTCTGCTCTTCGTCGATAACATCTACCGCTACACGCTGGCCGGTACCGAGGTGTCCGCGCTGCTCGGCCGCATGCCGTCGGCCGTGGGTTACCAGCCGACGCTGGCCGAGGAAATGGGCGTGCTCCAGGAGCGCATCACCTCGACCAAGACCGGTTCGATCACCTCGATCCAGGCCGTGTACGTGCCCGCGGACGATCTTACCGACCCGTCGCCGGCCACCACCTTCGCGCATCTCGATGCCACGGTGACCCTGAGCCGTAACATCGCGTCGCTGGGCATCTACCCGGCCGTGGATCCGCTGGACTCCACCAGCCGCCAGCTCGACCCGGGCGTGATCGGCCAGGAGCACTACGACGTGGCCCGTCGCGTGCAGCAGACCCTGCAGCGCTACAAGGAGCTCAAGGACATCATCGCCATCCTCGGCATGGACGAGCTGTCGCAGGAAGACAAGGAAGCCGTGTCGCGCGCGCGCAAGATCGAGCGTTTCTTCTCGCAGCCGTTCCACGTGGCCGAAGTGTTCACCGGCTCGCCGGGCAAGTACGTGCCGCTGAAGGAAACCATCCGCGGCTTCAAGATGATCGTCGACGGCGACGTGGACTACCTGCCGGAGCAGGCCTTCTACATGGTCGGCGGCATCGACGAGGCGATCAAGAAGGGCGAGGAGATGGGTGCGAAGAAGGCCGCGTAAGCGCCTTTTTCGTCCCCTCCCTTACTTCACGGAACCAAGCCCATGACCCATACCATCCGCGTCGACATCGTCAGCGCCGAAGCCGAGATCTTCTCCGGCGAAGCCACGCTCGTGGTCGCCACCGGTGAGCTTGGCGAGCTGGGCATCGCGCCGCGTCACGCTCCGCTGATCACCCGCCTGAAGCCCGGCCACGTCGACGTGGTGGGCAGCAACGGCGACCGCCAGCAGTTCTACGTCTCCGGCGGCATCCTCGAGGTGCAGCCGCAGGTGGTCACCATCCTCGCCGACACGGCCGCCCGCGCGGCCGATCTCGACGAGGCGGCCGCCCTGAAGGCGAAGGAAGAAGCCGAGGCCGCCCTGGCCAACCGCGGCGAGCAACTCGACGTGGCCGAGGCCCAGGCCAAGCTGGCCGAGGCCCTCGCCCAGCTCCAGGCCCTGGAGCGCATGCGAAAGACGCTCAAGCACTGAGTCCCCCGAAAAACCCCGCTACGGCGGGGTTTTTCATGCCCGGTCGGCGGGGCATGGTGGGAGCGGACCCTGTCCGCGAACGCTCTACCTCACCTATGGCGACTGAGGGTTCGCGGACAGGGTCCGCTCCCACCCGAATTTCCCGCCCCTTCCCACCCAGGGCTGATCGGCTTTCATCTATTCATGATCCCGTGGCCTTCACACTGGGAAGCATGCACGTTCGTTATCGCCGCAGCCTCTGGATCCTCCTGATCGTCGCCGCCGTGCTGGTGGCCGCGCGCGTGGCCCTGCCCTACGTGGTACTCGACCAGCTCAACGGCCGCCTCGCCCGCATGGGGTCGTACACCGGCCACATCGACGACATCGACATCCATCTGTGGCGTGGCGCCTATTCGCTGGATGCGCTGAAGATCGTCAAGGTCGACGGCAAGGTGCCCGTGCCCCTGTTCGAGGCACCGCGTACCGACATCGCTCTGAGCTGGCGTGCCCTGGCCAAGGGGCGCCTGCGCGGCAAGGTCGATTTCTTCCACCCCGTGCTGAACTTCGTCGACGGCCGGGGCGAGGGGGATACGCAGACCGGTAAAGGCGTGGACTGGCGCGAACAACTGCGCGCCATCGTGCCGACCCGCATCGACGAACTGAACGTCGTCGGCGGCACGGTCACGTTCCACAACTTCGTCTCCAGTCCCAAGGTGGACCTGAAGATGACCGACGTCGACGGGCAGGCCACCAACCTCACCAACGTGCAGCGGGAAGGAGGCTCGCGCGTGGCGCACCTGCGCGTCACGGCCAAGGTGCTGGGCGATGCGCCGCTCCAGGCGCGCGCCGAATTCGACCCGCTCGAGCGGCTGGGCGATTTCCGCTACGAACTCACCGTGCGCAACATCAAGCTGGTGAAGGCCAACGACCTGGTGAGGGCGTACTCCGGCCTCGATTTCGCCGGCGGCGAAGGCGACTTCATCATGGAACTGCAGGCCAAGGACCGGCGTCTCGACGGCTACGCCAAGCCGCTGTTCCATGGCCTGAAGATCTTTAGTTGGAAACAGGACGTCGAGCAGGACAAGAAGGGGCCACTCAAGATCGCCTACGAGGCGGTCGCCGAAGGCGTGTCGAAGCTCTTCAAGAACCAGGCAAAGGACCAGTTCGCCACGCGAGTTCCGATCTCCGGAAGCATCGACGACCGCAACATGTCCGCGGGCGAAGCCATCCTCGGCGTACTGCGCAACGCCTTCGTGGAAGCCTACAAGCCCAACCTCGAACACCTGACCGAACGGCCGAAGGACGAGTGACCTGTCCGTCGGTCGACTTGGCATCGGCCCCCGAAACGCGCGACAGTTCGCCCCACGTTTTTCCACGACTCGATCTCCATGACCGCTGAACCGTTGCACGTCCTGATCCTCGCCGCCGGCGAGGGCAAGCGCATGAAGTCGTCCCGCGCCAAGGTGCTGATGCCCCTGGCCGGGCGTCCCTTGCTGGCCCACGTGATCGCCGCGGCTCGCCGGTTGGGCCCGGCGGGCATCCACGTGGTCTACGGCCACAACGGCCAGCAGGTGCGCGATGCCTTCGCCGACGACGACTCGCTGGGCTGGATCGAGCAGACCGAGCGCCTGGGCACCGGCCACGCCGTGCGCACGGCCCTGGAGGCCATGCGGGCGCGGGGGCAGCTCGAAGGGCGCGTCCTGGTGCTCTACGGCGACGTGCCGCTGATCCGCGCCGAAACACTCGGCCGGCTTGCCCATGGGACCGAGGCGCTTGCCATGCTGGCCACCCGCGTGGACGATCCCAAGGGCTATGGCCGCGTCGTGCTCGACGCCGCAGGCAAGGTGCGCCAGATCGTCGAGGAAAAGGACGCCGGCGCGGCGGAAAAGGCCATCGACCTCGTCAACACGGGCATCGTTTGCGGCCAGGCCGAACAGTTGCTGGCCTGGACGAGCCGCCTCGGCAACGCGAACGCACAGGGGGAGTATTACCTCACCGACATCTTCGCCATGGCGTCCGACGAAGGTGCGCCCGCCGCCTGCGTCGATGGGGATCCCGTGGAAGCGTCCGGTGCCAACGATCCCTGGCAGCTCGCCGAACTGGAAGCCTTCCACCGCCAGCGCATGGCGCGCGAACTCGCCCTCGCCGGCGTGCGCATGGCCGATCCCGCGCGCCTGGACGTGCGGGGGACGGTAACGACGGGGCGCGACGTCGAACTCGACGTCGACGTGATCCTCGAGGGCGACGTCGCGCTGGGTGACGAGGTGCGCATCGGCCCGTTCACGCGCGTGCGCAACGCGTCGCTCGCCGCGGGCACCGTGGTGCTCGCGCATTGCGACCTCGACGGCGTGGTCACGCATGGCCCGTGCACCATCGGGCCGTTCGCGCGCCTGCGTCCCGGCACCGACCTGGCCGAGGGCGTGCACATCGGCAACTTCGTGGAAACCAAGAACGCGCGCATCGCCGAGGGCTCCAAGGCCAACCATCTGTCCTATCTCGGCGACGCCGTGATCGGCCGCAAGGTGAACATCGGCGCGGGCACGATCACCTGCAATTACGACGGGGTGAACAAGAGCCGCACCACCATCGGCGACGACGTGTTCGTCGGTTCCAACAGCGCGCTGGTGGCGCCGGTGACGCTGCACGACGGCTCCACCATCGGCGCGGGTTCGGTGATCACGCGCGACGCGCCGGCAGGCGCGCTGACGCTCGCCCGGGCGCGACAGGCCACGATGGAAGGCTGGCATCGGCCGACGAAGAAGTCCTGAAGCATTCGCGGCTAGGGTCCGCTCCCACCCTTTGGTAGCTGACCCGCTACCGGGGGGGGGAGCGGACCCTGTTCGCGACGGGCCTAGCGATAACGCCAGCCGTCGATCTCCACCAGCAGTTCCGATCGGCAGATATCGCCGTGCACCACGATCAAGGGTGCCTCCGGCCATCGCGCGGCCGCGAACGCGCGCACCGCGTCGGCATGTTCCGGATGGCGCACGTAGGCCTTCAGCGGCGCCCTCGCGTCGAAACCCGACGGCATGCCGCCCGCGTCCAACAGCGCATCGAGGTTGCGCGCCGTTTCTTCCAACTGCGCAACGATGTCGCCGACGTGCGCCGACGCATGCCCGACCACGGCGGCGGTACCGGAGATCGCCAGCACGTCATCCTCGGGCAATAGCGTGGCCCGGGCGAAACTGGGCGGCGTGCGACCGTATTGTCGCGGATAACGCCAGGCGCTCACCTGGCGAGGATTTTCCACGCGCGTACCGGGCCGGTCGGTGGCCAGAAGATAAACCTGAAGCCATCCGCCGGTGCCATGGTGGCCGATGGCGGTGGCCGCCGGGAATCCCTGCGCGAAGATCTCCCCCATGCCACGGATGCGACCGGTGCAGAAATGCTTGTAGCGCTCGTCGTCGCCCTCGCCGTCGTTGATCGCGCCCAGGTAGTTCCAGATGCGTTGCACGTGGCATTCGGCGGAAGCCGCGACCAGGCGCGACAAGGCCTCGTACGCATGGGCGGCGGCCTGTTCGAGACCGCCATGGTCGTCCTCGCGAACGTCGATGGCCGCGAACAGCCAGCCGCCGCCACGCGACCAGCGGAGCCCGCCGTCGCGGCCGTGGCGGACGGGCCCGTCGACGAGCCAGACCTCGTCGAGCGACGTGTCGAGGCTGGCGAACGGCACATGGAGCACGCGGGCATCGTCGGGCGACGGCGAGGTCGAAAACCGGAGCAGGGCCAAGGTGCCGTTCCCCGGGGCGTCGCCCGTGGGCCGGTAGCCGATCCGGGGCGAGGGCGGGGCGGAGGTGGGCGCGGGCTCGCGCATGTCACGACCTGGCGGCATCGTGGGTTCCTGACGGTACGAAGCCACATGATAGCTTTCCCGTGTCAGCGTCATGTGGGCATCCGCGTGGGCGCTTCACGTGCCTGAATGCCCGGCGACCGGGGCGTCCAGGCGCCTGTGTTACACTCCGCGGCCGCTGCCATCCGGGGGGAGGCAGGCATATCCAGCACCTGGAAATACCGATGGCAACGCAGACCGCAGCACAGAACGAACTCGCACAACTTATCGTCACCAGCCTCAACCTCGAAACGGTCAAGCCTGAAGACATCGACCCGGACGCCCCGTTGTTCGGCGGCGACCTCGGCCTGGATTCGATCGACGCGCTGGAGATCGCCCTGGCCGTCTCCAAGCGTTACGGCTTCCAGCTGAAGTCGGACAATCCCGACAACCGCACGATCTTCACGAACCTTCGGACGCTGTCCGAGCACATCGAACAGCACCGCGCGGCGGCCTGATCGCCGTTCACGTCGCATTGCGCGCGGCATGGTTTGCTTGCCGGCAAACCCTGTCGCGAAGCCCCGCGCCCTGAGCCCGCCGATGACCGACCCCACGCCCTTCGTCCGCGCCCTGCGCTTCGACGCCGCGCATCCCAGCTTCGCCGGGCATTTTCCCGGTCGCCCCATCGTCGCCGGGGTGCTGCTGCTCGAGGCGGCGGCCGAGGCGCTACGCGAATGGCGTGGACAAGGCGTGGCACAGGTGGCCGATGCCAAGTTCCTCGCCCCCCTGCTACCCGGCGAAGAGGCCTCGTTGGAACTGGACATGGCCGACGACTCCCGCTGCCGCTTCGTCGTGCGGCGCGACGGCGAGGTGCTGGCCCGCGGCACGCTGGAGGCGGCATGAGCCACTGGCGGCAGCGTGAGGGCGGCGGCTGGTTCGCCATCTGGCTGATCCGTTGCATCGCGCTGCGCTTCGGGCGTCGGGTCGCGCGCCTGCTGCTGTATCCCATCGCGGGGTATTTCTTCCTGCGCCGCGCCGACGAGCGGCTTGCCTCGCGGCTCTATCTCGAGCGCGTGCTCGACCGTCCCGTGACCTCGCGCGACGTGTTCCACCACATCCATCTGTTCGCCGCCACGTTGCTCGATCGCCTTTTCTTCCTCGCCCGCGGCGAGCGCGACTTCGTCGTCGAGGTGGAGGGCCTCGCCGAACTCGACCGGCATCTCGACGCCGGCAAGGGCGTGTTCCTGATCGGCTCGCACCAGGGCAGTTTCGAGGCCCTTCGCGCACTCAGCGCGCGCCGTCCCGACGTGGCCTTGCGCGTGGTGCTCGACAAGCAGAAGACCCCGGCGCTCACCGCCGTGCTCGAAGCCCTGGCGCCCGACGTGGGCGACGCCGTGATCGATGCCTCGCGGGGTGGCACCTCGGTAGCCCTGGCGATGGCCGAGGGCGCGTCCCAGGGTGCCATGCTGGCCCTGCTCGCCGACCGCGGGCATCCCGGCGAATCCTCGCGCATCGTGTCGTTCCTCGGCACCCCGGCACCGTTTCCGGTGGGGCCCTGGCTCCTCGCTTCGGCCCTGAAGATTCCGGTGATGGTATGCATGGGCCTGTATCTGGGCGGCAACCGCTACAAGCTGGTCTTCGAGCCTTTCGCCGAGAGCATCGACATACCCCGGGCCGGCCGGGCCGAGGTGCTCGATGCCGTGGTGGCGCGTTACGCGTCCCGGGTAGAGCACTATTGCCGCACGTATCCCTTCAACTGGTTCAATTTCTATGACTTCTGGCAAGAAATGGGCGCTGCTGACGGGCCTGCTGTTTCCGCTCACGTGCCTCGCCACTCCGACGCCTGACGCCGACGACGCCCACGCGCTCGTCGCCACGTTGCGCCGCCCCGCGCCCGCCCGCACGGCGTTCGCCGAAGCGCGCTTCATGCGCGTGCTCGACAAGCCGCTGGTGGTGTCCGGCGAACTGTCGTGGCTCGGCGGCGACCGCCTGGAACGGCGCGTCGACAAGCCCGCGAAGGAAACGGCGACCATCGCCGACGGCGAGGTCACGCAAGCGCGCGAAGGCCGCAAGCCGCGCAGTTTTTCGCTCAAGCGCGCGCCGCAACTGAAACTGTTGCTCGACAGCTTCGTGGCCCTGCTCGGTGGCGATGCGTCGCGACTGGGCGACGCCTTCGACGTATCGCTGGGACGCGACGCGGATCGATGGGCGCTCACGCTCACGCCCCGCGATACGCGGCTGGCCAAGCAGGTCGCCAGCCTCCAGGTCTACGGCAGCGGCGATACGCCGCGATGCTTGCGCATGAACGAGCCCGACGGCGACGTCTCCATCGATCTGCTCGGCGACCTCGCCGCGCACATGCCTGCCGAGCCGACCCGTGAGGGACTGGTCGCCCAGTGCGGCGGCGCGATGTGAGCAGGGGGCGGCTGGCGCTCCTCATCGTGTGGTTGGCGGCGCTGGCCTCGTTGGGCTGGTTCGCGGCGACGCGGCTGCACGTCGGTACCGACCTGCGCAGCTTCATGCCCGCCCCGACCACGCCCGACCAGAAGCTGCTCATGGAGCAAGTAGGTGAAGGCCCTGGCTCCCGCCTGTTGCTCGTCGCCATCGACGGGGGCGACGAAGCGAACAGGGCGGCATTGAGCCGAGGCCTCGCCAGCGCCTTGCGCAAGGACCCGGCCTTCACCCAGGTGGTGAACGGCGACTTCGATCTCGGCATGCTCGACGCCACGTTGCTGCCTTACCGCTACCTGCTCTCGCCCACGTTGGACGACACCGCCTTCGATGAGGGCTTTCTTGCCGACCAGTTGGAACAACGCCTCGACGACCTCGGCTCGCCCGCCGCCTCCCTGCTCAAGGGACTGTTGCCGCGCGACCCGACACTGGAAACGCTGAAGCTCGCCGAACGCTGGACGCCGCCGCACTCGCCCGACGTGCGCGACGGCGTCTGGTTTTCCTCCAAGGGCGAGGCCTTGCTGCTGGCGCAGACGCGCGGGGCGGGTTTCGATCCGGGAGCCCAGGGCGAGGCGATCGACCACCTGCGCAAGGCGTTCGCGGCGCTGCCGGGGAGTGGAAAGTCACGACTGACCCTGAGCGGACCGGGTTATTTCACCGTGGTGGTGAATGCGCAGACCCGCGACCAGGCCGACTGGATCGGGCGCATTTCCACGATCGGTTTCGTCGTGCTCATGCTGCTGGCCTATCGCAGCGTGCGCAGCCTGCTGCTCGGAGCCCTGCCGGTGGCGACCGGTGCGCTCGCCGGTATCGTGGCCCTGCTGGCGATGTTCCCCGAAGTGCATGGCATCACGCTGGCCTTCGGTTTCACGCTGCTCGGTGTCGCACAGGAGTATCCCATTCGCGTGCTCAGCCATCGACGCGCCGGCGAATCGGCCGTGGCGAGCGCGCGTGGCTTGTGGCCGCTGCTCCTGACGGCCATCGCCTCGGCCTGCATCGCCTATCTCGCGTTCTACGCGTCCGGGGTCGGTGGCCTGAAGCAGTTGGCCGTGTTCACCATCGCGGGCCTGCTCGCCGCAGGCTTCAGCACGCGCTACCTGTTGCCTCACCTGCTGCCGGAACGGGCCCGCGACGTCGCCGATACCCCAGGACTGGCCCGCTTTCGCGCATGGCTCGATGCCTTGCCGCGCCCTCGTTGGCTCCCGTTGCCCATCGCCATCGCCGTGGCCGCGATGCTCGTCTTCGCGCCCGGGCCGTTCTGGCAGAACGATCTCTCCGCGCTCACGCCGCTGCCTCGCGACCTGCTCATGACCGACGCGCGTCTGCGCGGCGAACTCGGCGCGCCGGACGTGCGTTACCTGCTGATCGTGGAAGCGCCGACCGCCGACGGCGTGCTCGTCGCATCGAAGCAACTCGAGGCGCCCTTGCGCAAGCTCGTGGACGGCAAGGCCCTCGACGGCTACGAACTGCCTTCGGTTTTTCTGCCCGATCTTTCCACGCAACGCGCCAGGCAGGCGAAGCTGCCCGATCGCGCCACCCTCGATACGGCGTTGTCGGCGGCCCTCGACGGCATGCCGTTCCGCAAGGACCTCTTCACGCCGTTCGAGAACGACGTGGCGGCTGCGCGTGCGTTGCCGCCGCTCACGCCGGAAGCCTTCTCGCGCTCGCCCCTCGGTCAGCGCCTCGCCGCGATGCTGGTGCCGCGAGCCGGTCACTGGGTGGGGCTTTCCACCCTGAGCGGCGTGCGCGATCCGTCCGCCATCGCCGCCGCGCTGCGCGACGCCGGTGGCCAGGCGAGGCTGCTCGACCTGAAGGACGCTTCCGAATCGCTGGTGGCCGCCTATCGCACCCGCATACTGCATGCGGTGCTCGCGGCCACGGCCCTGCTGTTCGTCACCATCACGCTCGCCCTGCGCAGCCTGCGCCGCGCCTGGCACGTGCTGGCGCCGATGACCCTGGCCACGTTCCTGGTGCTCGCCGTGGAGCGCGTGGCGGGCATTCCCGTGTCGCTGTTCCACCTCGTGGCGCTGATCCTCGCCGCCGGGCTGGGGCTTCATTACGCGCTGTTCTTCGAGCGCGACACCGGCGATCCCGCCGAACAGCGGCGCACCCTACACGCCACCGTGGTATGCGTGCTGTCGGCGTTGCTGGTGTTCGGCATGCTGGCCTGGTCGAGCATCCCCGTGCTGCGCGCCATCGGCCTCACCGTGGCTCTGGGCGTAGCCTTCCACTTCTGTCTATCGATCCTCATGGCGCCGCATGCTCGCGAAGACCGACTTCCTTGACCTCGTGCCCCACGCGGGCGACATGTGCCTGCTGGATGGGGTGCTGTCGTTCGACGACGCGGGCATCCACGCGTTCAGCACGAGCCACGTTTCGCCCGCGCATCCGCTGCGTGGCGCACGTGGGTTGCACGCGGTGCACCTGGCCGAGTACGGCGCGCAGGCGATGGCCGTGCATGGCGCGCTGAAGGCGAGGGAAGGCGGTGCCACGGCGCCGCGCCCCGGCATGCTGGTGAGCTTGCGTGGCGTGAAGCTGGCCGTGGAACGCATCGACGATCTGTCCGGTCGTCTCGACGTGCACGCGCAGTGCCTCATCGCCGACGAGTCGGGCGCGCAGTACACGTTCCGTATCGAACACGAGGGGCGGGAAATCGCTTCGGGGCGCGCGGCGGTCATTCATCCGCGCGTCTGATCATCGACCCGGAGGGGTTGCGTGAAAGGGTGACTGATGAGGAGCCTGACCGGCCCCTTCCGGGTCGATGGGGAAAGTTTGCACGGCCCTCGTCTCAGGGCCTGAGACCCTGTCGCCCGAGTACGCCTCTCGTCGCAGGCCGGTGCCTGCGGTGAGGCGCGATGGTTTTCGCGAAAGCTCAGGCCACCCATTCCTCGTACATCGCCCGCCCCGCGTCCTCGCCGACCAGATCCTCCATGCCCTCGAACAACTCCGGGTGATCCGCGCCGGCCCGTTCGACGGTGCATGCCGCCAGCGAACGCATCATCGCCACGTTGTTGCGCAGTCGTTCCGCGAGGGACGCGTCGTCGAGCTGATCGTGCAGCGTGCGGTTCATGTCGGCGAACCAGGTGAGGTCGCGCTGGTCGAGCATCTGGCGTGGATTGCGGTGATCGGAGCACGCGTGCCAGCGCTGGAAGAACGCCTGCATCCGCGTATTCAGCTCCGAGGCGGCGACCATGTCGTCGCCCATGCGGGCGATGAACGCGCCGTCCCCGAGGCGATTCTGGAACACGATCTGGCAGAGCACGCCCCAGTAATACGCGTAGTCCCAGATCACCTTGATCGGCAGCACTTCCGGGTCGCCGAACAGGTTGTATTGCCCGCGGTACATGCGCAACGTGCTCTCGTAGAACGTGAGGAACAGCCGTTCGTACTGCCGCGCATGCGGGGCGATGGACACGCCCCGGCGGTCGTGCCCGACCAGCAGCGTGATGTAGGTGTTGGCGATGGCGATGAAGTCGCTGCCCGGCGAATAGAACGGATCGAGGAACGCGCCGGCCTCGCCCGTGAGCGCCCAGCGATGCGCCGAGAACATGCGCGAGCAGCCGTAGGAGTAGTTGCGGAAAAAGGCGAAGTCCAGCAGCTTGTCCTGGTGTTTCTCGACCTCGCGGGCCACGACCGGCTGATGCTTGCGCAGCCAGTCGAGGGCGAGGTCGAACGTCTTCATGGTCTCCAGCGGATGCATGGCCGCGTCGGCCACGATGCCCACCGAATGCGCGCCGGACGAGAGGGGAATCAGCCACACCCAGTACCCCGGCCCCACGAGGTGGTTGGTGGAACGCCAGCGCTCGGGCGGGTGGCAACGGCCTTTCCACTCGGCGTCGTCGCACCAGCCGTCGATGGCGAGGCGTTCGTCGATGCGGAACCACACGGCATTGGCGTGGTGGCCGTTGTCGAGGGTGAGGTCGAGCTTGCGCCGGATGAGGCCGGCGCGGCCGGACGCATCGATGAGCCAGCGTGCCCGCAGTACGTGTTCGCCGTCGGCATCGGCGTAGCGCACGGCGTGCAACGCGTCGTCGGTGGCGATATCGAAGCCGCGCACCGTCACGCCTTCGCGAAAATCGATGCCGCGCCGGCGGGCTTCCTCGCCCATGTAGTTTTCCAGGATGCCGCGGTCGATCTGGTAGCTCGGCGTGGGCAGCACCGCGCTGACGCCCAGTTCGGTGATGTCGGCCAGGTCGTCGCGGCCGTCCGAGAAGAAGAACCGGAAGCCGAACTTGCGGATGTGCGCCTGCTCGAGGTGGTCGCGCAGGCCCAGCGTGTCGGCGAAGTAGTGCGCGGCGATCTCCACCGTGGATTCGCCCACCTTGTGGGCCGCGTCGGGCAGGGGGCGCTTCTGGCGTTCGAGCACCACGACGTCGATGTCGGGGTATTCGCGCTTGAGCTGCATGGCGAGCGACAGGCCGGCGAGCCCTCCGCCCATGATGATGGCCTCGTGCGTCGTGCTTTCCATGCGTGCGGTCCCCCGGCGTGGATGGTCAGTGCGCGATGATGGTTGGCGTGGCGCGCGAGCGCCGGTAACTGGCTAGGATGCTGCCGTAGTGGATCAGGCGGCCAATGGTATACGTGGTGATGCGGGTCACGTCACGCACCGGCTTGAAATGACTCAGGCGGAAATTGCCTTGGTAGCGCGACGCGATGGGCACGGAGACCACGTCGATCCCCCGTTCGCGGCAGGCCGTGATGAGCAGGGCGGCCTCGAAGACGAAGTGTTCGGCGGGCAGGTCGACCAGGTCGAGCACGGCGCGCGGATACAGGCGCTGGCCGCTCTGCGTATCGGCGATGGGGCAGGCGCAGGCCCATGAAATGCCCCAGTCGGCGACCGCGTTCGCCCGGCGCCGGCCCGTGGGCTGCTGCTCGCGGTTGAGCAGGCGTGCACCGATCACGATGCGGCCGGGGTAGAGGCGGCTGGCTTCGAGGATGGCCGGGATGTCCGATGCCAGGTGCTGGCCGTCGCCGTCCATCGTCACCACGCTGTCGTAGCCGATGCGCAGCGCTTCACGAAACCCCGTGCGCAGCGCTTCACCCTTGCCGCGGCGGTGGGCATGGCGCAACAGCGTGACCGGCAGGGCGGCCACGATCTCCGGCGTGCGGTCGTCGGAGCCGTCGTCCACCACGATGACGGGCAGGCCGAGTGCCAGCGCATCGGCCACCACCCCGCCTATCGCCCGTTCCTCGTTGAGGCAGGGAATCAGTACGCAGCACGAGCCGTTGGCCGGATTCATGCGGCGAAGGCCAGGTCGACGTGGAGATCGAGCCCGCGCGCCGCGCCTATGCGCAGCGCGGTGGATCGGGTACGGGCCAGCGCCGTCATCAGCGGCAACCCGTGGGCGCTGGGGTTGCTCGCCACGATGGCGTCGAACCATTCGTCGCCGCTGGCTTCCATACCGCTGTTGCCGGGTTCCGGCGAGATGCGCAGGCAGGCGGCCGCGCCCTCGGGGCGCGGCGACAGCACCAGTGCCGAGGCGAAGGGACCGGTGCTGCTGGTCATCTCGCCGAGCGGGCCGGTGCCGGCGATGTCGTAGCTCGCCAGCAGCACGTCGCATTCGTCGGCGACGGCCAGTGCGGCGGCTTCCAGCAGTGCGGCGCCGAACGAGGTTTCGCCGCCGGATATGGCACTGGACGACGCATGGCACCGCGTGGCGATGGTCCAGTAGCCCGCGGGCGCGTTGTGTACGGAATTGTGGAACCGCGTAGGCGACAGTTCGGTGGGCGCCGTCGCGAGCGTTTCGCACATGTAGTCGGTGATCGCCTGGTCGCCATGCGCCGAGGCGAACACACAGGGCAGGGTGGCGGCATCGAGACCGCTCATGCGCACGGCCTGGCCCGCTGCGGCGGCGGCCAGCAGGACGCTCTCGGGTGCGCGGCGGCGTTCGTTCGGCGGCAGCATGTCGGCCACGGGCCGCTCCGTCGAACCGGGGGACGCGGCGCCGCGCGCCACGTCGACGAAGGCGTGCCAGTCGGCGGCGCCCGGCGCCCACAGGCCGATGCCCTTGACCCACACGGTCAGTGCCGGGCTCATGGGGCGGCTCCCGCGTGGGCGAACGCCAGGCAGGCGTTGTTGCCGCCGAAGCCGAACGAATTGCTCAGTGCGATGCGAATGTCGGCGTGCTCGGCTTGCCAGGCGAATTGCGGTCCGCAGCCCGGGTCGGGCGACACGGCGCCGAGGTTGGCGGGCACCAGCGAATCGCGCATGGCCAGCAGCGTGATCGCGGCTTCCAGGACGCCGGCGGCACCCAGCGTGTGCCCGGTGAAGCCCTTCGTGGAACTGGCCCGCGTCGACGCGGGAAACGTCCGCGCGACCAGGGCGGCTTCCACTTCGTCGTTCTTCTGGCTCGCGGTACCGTGGAGGTTGATGTAATCCACGTCTTCGGGCGCGAGTCCCGCGCGCGCCAGCGCATCGCGCAGCGCGAGTTCGGCGCCGAGCCCGTCCGGATGCGGGGTGGACATGTGGTGCGCGTCGCTGGCCTCGCCGTAGCCGACGAACAGGGGCGCGTCGTCGCCTTCTTGCACGCGCTCGAGCAGGGCGAAGCCGGCGGCCTCTCCGAGCGAGATGCCCTGGCGCTCGGCGTCGAAGGGGCGGCAGGGTTCGGGCGAGACCAGTTCCAGCGAATTGAAACCGAACAGCACGCTGTCGCAGAGCGTATCGGTACCGCCGACGATCGCGGCGTCGACCAGGCCCAGGCGGATCATCCGCTCGGCGTTCGCGAACACCTTCGCGCTCGACGAGCATGCCGTGGCGACGGTGAGGCACGGGCCTTCGAGATCGAAGTACGCCGCGACGAAGCCGGCGAGCGAATGCGGCGAGTGCAGCGCCGGACGGTGCAGGTCGGCCGGCATGCGCCCCTGCTCCCGTCGGCGATAACCTTCCTCGGTGGCACCGATGCTCGAGGTGGACGTCCCCAGGAGCACGGCCACGCGCGACGCGCCGTAGCGTGCGCGTGCGTCACGCACGGCCTCGGCGAATCCGTCCTGCTGCAAGGCGATCCAGGCCAGGCGATTGTTGCGGCAGTCCCACTCGGCCCATTCGCCCGGCAGGGGGGAATCTTCCAGCCCGCTCACGCGACCGATCCAGCAGGCCAGCGGCTTGCTGCTGACATCGTTGGGCGTGAGGCCGCCGCGTGAGGCGGCGAGGGCGTCGGCATGGGCGGCGAGGCCGCGACCGAGCGTCGAGGTAGCGGTGTAGGCCCGGACGGCCAGGGGAGGCATGGGATGAGGCATGCGGCGAGCCTATCCTTTTTGCTGGCTTGCGTGGCGTGAATGGCGGTTTCCGGTTCAGCGATTGCATGGCGTCGCGCGGAACGACAGACTCGGGTTTTCATGCACACCTGCGAACGGACGATGTCGGGCCTGCTCAAACCCCTGCGCCGGGGCGTGTGGCGATACCTCGGCGACCGCGACATCCTCGCCGCCGCCCTCGTCACGCTGCTTGCCGTGATCGGCACCCTCGGGCTTCTCTATGTCGTCCATCTCATGCGCACGTGGCGTCTCGCCCGGCACGCGCCGGCGCAAGCCGGGCATCGCGGCACGCTGCTCGTCTTCGGGCGGCGGCTGGTCGAGGGGCGGCCCGAGGCGGATTTCATCGCCCGCCTCGAACGGGCACGACGCGACGCCCTCGACGGCCGGGCCGATCGCGTGCTTCTGCTGGGCGGTTCCGCCGACGGCGGGACCAGCGAGGCCGAAGCGGGTCAACACTGGTTGCGGCAAGGCGACTGGCCGTCCGGCGTGCCGCTGACGCTGGAACAGGTGTCCGTCGACTCGCTGGAGAACCTGCGCCATGCGCGCGAGTTGTTGCGCGACGACGACGGCGGTCCGCTGCCGCCCGTCTGGCTGGTGACCAGCCGCTACCACCTGGCCCGCTGCATGTACCTCGCCACGCGCCTGGGTTTCGACGCGAGCCCGTTGGCGGCGGAAGACCGCCTTCGGCTCTCCCGCCGTTACGTCGTGCGCCTCGCGATGGAAGCCGGCTACATCATGTGGATCGATACCGGCCTGCGCTGGGCCGCCCTGACCGGCAACCGGCGCATGGTCGCGCGCGTGACCTGATCAGCGATGCGCGGTCGCATGCCGCAGGGACGACGGGCCGGCACTTGCTAAGCTTCGCGCAGTCCCGCCGAGAGCTTCCCATGTCCGAACAAGCCGATCTCGCCGAATCCTTCCTTCGCGGCCTCCAGGATCGCATCTGCCAAGCCATCGAGGATGTCGACGGTCAGGCGCGCTTCGAGGAGGATGCCTGGACGCGTCCCGCCGGGGGGGGCGGCCGTACGCGGGTACTGCGCGATGGCGCGGTGTTCGAGCAGGCGGGGGTGAATTTTTCCCGCGTGTCGGGCACGCAGTTGCCGCCCAGCGCCACGGCGCACCGTCCCGACCTCGTCGGTGGCAGCTTCGTGGCGACGGGCGTGTCGCTGGTACTCCACCCGCGTAACCCGTACGTCCCCACCACGCACGCCAACGTGCGTTATTTCGAAGCCTCGAAAGAAGGCGTGCCACCGGTCTGGTGGTTCGGCGGAGGCTTCGACCTCACGCCGTACTACCCGTTCGACGAGGACGTGCGCCATTGGCATGCCGTGGCGCGCGACCTGTGCGAGCCCTATGGCGACGACGTCTACGACCGCTACAAGCGCTGGTGCGACGAGTACTTCTTCCTCAAGCACCGAGGCGAAACGCGAGGGGTCGGCGGGCTCTTCTACGACGACCTCAACGAGGGCGGTTTCGACCGCTGCATGGACTTCACGCGGGACGTGGGCAACGGGTTCCTCGACGCCTACCTGCCCATCGTCGAGCGGCGCAGGGACACGCCCTACGGCGAGCGCGAACGCGAGTTCCAGCTCTACCGGCGCGGGCGCTACGTGGAATTCAACCTGGTCTACGACCGCGGCACGTTGTTCGGGCTGCAATCGGGCGGGCGCACGGAGTCGATCCTGATGAGCCTGCCGCCGCGCGTGCGGTTCGAGTATGCGTATGCGCCGGAGCCGGGGAGCGCCGAGGCGAAGCTCTCCGAGTACCTCAAGCCCCGCGACTGGCTGTAAGCCGCCCTCGCGGACAGGGTCCGCGAGGGGGCCTGCGGAAGGGAGTGCTTACGGAGCGCTACCGGAGAACTTCTTCGCCGTCGCCCCTTCGATCTTGCCGACGGTGGCCGAATCGCTGACGTAGAGATCCACCTCGCGCTCGAACGTCATCGTGCCCTGCACCACCGAATGCGGCCCGATCACGATCTTCGGGTTGCGATCGTTGTTGACATGCCAGCCCATCCGGGGCTTCTTCACCAGGATGCCGCCCTCGATCTTCGAGTTGTTGATGTCCATGTCGGCGTTCACCGACTCGATGCCGCCGCCGACGTGGGCGCCGTCGAGTTCGATGGAACCGTTGACGTTGGAGAGCTTGCCCTTCACGTCGGCGCCGCTGTCGAGCGAGATACGGCCGTTGACGGTCTCCACCTCGTCCGACACGCGCGCATTGCGGTGCAGGGTAATCGTGCCGTTGACGGTCTTGACGTCGCTGGCGGCCGCCGACTCGCCCAGCTCGACGGCGCCGTTGACGGTGCCGGCCTTCTCCACGACCGCACGGTCGCCGATGCGCACCGAGCCGTTGACCGAATGGACGTTACCGGCCTTGCCGCCGGCCTCGACGGTAGCGCCGCCGTTGACCTTGCTGATGTCGTCGGCGGCGAGGGCGGCGCCGGAGACGGCCAGGGCGACCAGAAGGGACATCAGGGTACGACGCATGGGGGTAGCTCCACTGTTGGACGAGAACCGTAGGATGCGCCCTGGCGCCGCAAGGTTTAGCGTGACTAACGGCAGGGTGAGTCGGCCGCCGTGCGGCCTGGAAGTCGCGGCCGCCGTGAAACCGCAAGTTGCCAGTCATGGCTTACGGTTCCGGCGGCGCCAAAGGCGCCGCGCCCACAGGCCGCGCAGCGGCCCACTCGCATACCCTGCGAGTTGACCTCCCCGGGACGACGTTTCACCATCATCCCTTTCCCTCCCAGCGTTGGACGCCATGTACAAGCTCGTCATGATCCGCCACGGCCAGTCGGCCTGGAACCTCGAAAACCGCTTCAGCGGCTGGGCCGACGTCGACCTCAGCGAGCAGGGCGTGGCCGAGGCCCGCGAAGCCGGCCGCCTGCTCAAGGAGGCCGGTTTCACATTCGACCTGGCCCACACCTCGTACCTGAAACGCGCGGTGCGCACCCTGTGGCACGTGCAGGACGAAATGGACCTCATGTGGATCCCGGTGGTCACCGACTGGCGCCTCAACGAGCGGCACTACGGTGCGCTCACCGGCCTCAACAAGTCGGAAACCGCCGCGAAGTACGGCGACGACCAGGTGAAGATCTGGCGCCGCAGCTACGATATCCCGCCGCCGGCGCTGAAGCCGGGCGAGATGTCGTTCGCCGCCGACGGCCGCTATGACGGCATCGCCGAACTGCCGCTCACCGAGTGCCTGAAGGACACCGTGGCCCGCGTGCTGCCCTACTGGAACGAGGTGCTGGCGCCGGCCATCAAGAGCGGCAAGAACGTGCTGATGGCCGCCCATGG